>JACRNU010000011.1 GCA_016234805.1 Elusimicrobiota bacterium | reverse complement strand
GACCCTTACGACGAGAAGAACGCGGTCGAGGGCGACCTCATCGTGGATGGCGAGGTCAACGGGATCAAGGTGAAGAGCGCCTTGAAGCTCCTGCAGGAGAGCGCCGGGGAGAAGACCGTGGCGGAGTGGGCCGAGGTCGCCGGGGTCAACGCCGCGGACCTCGAGGAAGTGTCCCGCGAGTTCACCAGCCACGGCAAGAAGGCGGTGGCGGACATCCACCGGGGCGTGTCCCAGCACACCAACGGCTACTACAACTGCCACGCCATGTTCACCCTGAACCTCCTGGTCGGCAACTTCGACTGGAAGGGAGGCCTCATCAAGGCCAGCTCCTACGACATCATGGGCGAGAAGGCCAAGGGTCCGTTCGACCTCAAGAAGCTCCATCCCCTGAAGGCCAGCCCCTTCGGAGTGGACATCATCAGGGCGAACTCCAAGTACGAGGACTCCAGCCTCTTCTCGGGTTATCCCGCGAAGCGGCCTTGGTTCCCCCTGGCCTCGGACATCTACCAGGAGATCGTGCCCTCGCTCGGGGACCAGTATCCCTACCCGGTCAAGGCCATGATCCTCTACATGGGCTCCCCGGTCTACTCCCTGCCGGCTGGCCACACCAATGCCAAGATCCTGGCTGATGTCGAGAAGCTGCCGCTCCTCATCACCTCGGATATCCTGGTCGGAGAGACCTCGGTCTACGCGGACTACATCTTCCCGGACCTGACCTACCTCGAGCGCTGGGAGTTCCACGGCTCGCACCCGACCATCGCGCAGAAGGTCCAGCCCGTGCGCCAGCCCGCCATCGCGCCCTTAGTCGAGACCATCAAGCTCAAGGGCCAGGAGATGCCCATCTGCCTCGAATCCATGATCCTTGCCTTGGCCTTGGAGCTCGACCTCGCCGGCTTCGGCATGGACGGGTTCAAGGACGGGATGGGTTTTTATCATCCGGACGAGTACTACCTCCGGATGGTGGCCAACCTCGCCTTCGGAGAGAAGGAAGACGGCTCCGCTGCCGTGCCGGACGCGAGCCCCGATGAGATGAAGGTCTTCCTCGATGCCAGGAGGCACCTGCCCAAGAGCGTCTTCGACCCCAGTCGGTGGGAGAAGATCGTGGGCGAGAAGCTCTGGCCCAAGGTGGTCTATGTCCTCAACCGCGGCGGCAGGTTCCAGGACATGGAGAAGTCCTACGAAGGGGACATGGCGGCCAACAAGTACGCCTCCCTGGCCAACATGTACTGCGAGAAGACCGGCACGACCAAGAACTCCATGACGGGCAAGAAGTTCCACGGCATCCCGACCTATGTGCCGCCTGCCCTGGACTGCCTGGGCAAGCCTCTCCCTGACGAGGGGTTCCCGCTCCAGCTCATCACCTACAGGTCCGCCTATCACACCAAGAGCCGTACCGTGTCGAACTACTGGCTCCTGGACCTGCAGGACGAGAACGGGTTCCTCCTGAACTCCGACGACGCCTCCAGGTTCGGGTTCAAGGACGGCGACCGCGCGAAGGTGGTCTCCGCATCCAACCCCGAGGGCGTCTGGGACTTGGGCCTGGCCGGCAAGAAGCCCATGGTCGGCCGCGTGATCGTGACCGAGGGCATCAGGCCCGGAGTCACGGGCTTCAGCCTGGGCTGGGGGCATTGGGCCTACGGTGCCAACGACGTCGTGGTGGACGGCCAGACCATCAAAGGCGATCCCAGGCGCGGCAAGGGCGTGCACGCCAACGCCGCCATCAGGGTGGACCCGCACTTGGGCAATGTCTGCCTCTCCGACCTTGTCGGAGCCAGCGCCGTTTTCTACGACACCAGAGTGCGTTTGGAGAAGGTATAATAGACTCGACTCCGAGCCCGAAGGCCTAAACCCGGAAGATCCGGTCATGGCCCAGGGCCGAACCTGGCCCGCGCCGGGCCGCTTTGCGGCAAGGCGCGGGCTGGGGGACGGGGCCGGCGTTGAAAAGCGCTTGCCTCCCGAACTTCGGAAAGGAGAACAGTGAACGCTTCCGACGGGATGACCGCCGTGGTCCTGGCAGGGGGAAGGGCGCTCCGGTTCGGTGGTGACAAGAGCCTGGTCCTCTGGGGCGGCAAGCCCGTGGTCGTGCACCTGCTGGACGCTCTCAAGTCGAGGTTCCAGGAGCGTCTGATCGTGACCAAGGAACCCGGCTTGTTCGCGGGCAGGACCGGCCCTGGCGAGCGCGTGGTCCCTGACCATTCAGCCTTCCATCATCCCTTGGTCGGCCTAGCCTCCGGGTTGGCCCATTCAGCGACCCTGTATAATTTCGTCTGCGCGTGCGACATGCCGCTCCTGGACCTCGGGCTTGTCAGCGCCCTTTGCGAGGCCGCGCCTGGTTGGGACGCCGCTGTCCCGGTCTGGAACGGAAGGCCCCAGCCTCTGGCCGCGGTCTATTCCAGGGATTGTCTGGAAGCGCTTTCCTCTGCGCAGGCCCAGGGGGTGTCCCTGATGGAGCTTCTGCGCAGGGTCCGTACCCGGTTCCTGCCTGAGGCGGAGGTGGCCGTGCACGACCCATTCGGGCGTTCCTTTGAAGACATCGATACCTGGGCGGACTACCGCCGGGTGCGGGAGTTGAGCCTTGCCTGCGCTCATTGACCCCTCCGGCCGGCGCATAGACTACTTGCGCCTCTCGGTCACGGACCAGTGCAATCTGCGGTGCAGCTATTGCCGGCCTTCCGGGGACGGCGGTCCATTGCCGCCAGCCCCGCTCCTCAGCGACCACGAGGTCGTGGCCGCGGTACGCGCCGCGATCGCGGCTGGGATCACGAAGGTCAGGGTCACGGGCGGCGAGCCTCTGCTGAGGCCGGGGCTTCCGGGTCTCCTCCGGAGGCTTTCGGCTCTGCCCGGCCTGGCCGACCTGTCTCTTACGACCAACGGCCTGCTACTCGCCGGGATGGCGCGGGACCTGAAAGGTTCCGGGTTGAACCGGGTCAATGTGAGCCTCGACACCCTGGTCCCGGAGCGCTTCCGGGAGGTCGCGGGAGGGGGGCATCCCAAGGCGGTCCTGGAGGGCGTGGCGGCTGCCCTGGCCGAGGGTCTCTCCCCGGTCAAGATCAACGTGGTGGTGATGGTCGGAGTCAATGATTCCGAGATTCCGGGATTCGTGCTCTTGGCCCGGGATATGCCGGTGCACGTCCGCTTCATCGAGCTGATGCCGGTCGGAGAAGCCGGGGCCTCCTCCATGCGCCGGCGGGTGCCGTTCGACAGGGTCAGGGAGCTGTGCGGTCCCCTTGAGAGCGTCTTGGCGGGCGAAGAGCCCCGGGGCTTCGGGCCCGCTGAGTACTTCCGGTCTCCCGGGGCAGCGGGCACCGTCGGCTTCATCTCCGCCTTGAGCCGCGGCTTCTGCGGCCGGTGCAACAGGCTGCGCCTGACGAGCCAGGGCCGCCTGCTGTCCTGCCTGGCTGGAGAGGCGGGACTGGACTTGGCGCCCCTCCTGAGGGCCCCGGGCCGGGCCGGGGAACTGGGCGAGGCCTTCCGCAAAGGGGCGGCCATGAAGCCGGACCGCCACCGGATGGAAGAGGGCGGCTGCAAACCCCGCCCTGCCGTCATGTGCTCCGTGGGAGGGTGAGCTGATGGTCGAGAAGCCCAGCGTCTTGATCGTCGACGACGAGGTGCGGTTCTGCCGGCATCTCGGCAAGGAGTTCACGCGCAGGGGCTGGGCCTCCTGCGCTGCCCATGACGGCGCGGCCGGGCTCGCCTTGCTCGCCTCCCGGCGCGTGGACGTGATGCTGCTCGACATCGTCCTTCCCGGGGAGACCGGGGTCGAGGTGCTGAGGAAGGTCCGGCGCGAGCATCCCCATGTGCGGGTCATCATGCTCACCGGCAACGCCTCGCTGGAGACCGCTATCGAGTGCATGAAGCTGGGCGCCCTTGATTATCTTTCCAAGCCCGTGAACCTCTCCGAGCTTTTCGCGATCGCGGAGCGCGCCCGCGAAGAGGGTCGGGTGCTCAGGGAGAACGAGCTCCTGCGCCTGGAGCTCAGCAGGAATTCGAGGTTCGAGGAGTTCGTCGGTCTGCACCCTTCGGTCCTGGAGATCAAGAAGGTCGTGTCCCGCGTGGCACCCACCGACACTCCGGTCTTGATCTGCGGGGAGACGGGCACGGGCAAGGAGCTTGTGGCCCGCATGGTCCATCAGGCGAGCGGCCGCTCAGGCCGCCTCATGGCCCTCAACTGCGCCGCGTTCCAGGAGAGCCTGCTGGAGAGCGAGCTCTTCGGCCACGAGAGGGGGGCTTTCACGAACGCGGACAGGCGCAAGCTCGGGCTGGTGGAGATGGCGGACGAGGGCACCTTGTTCTTGGACGAGATCGGCAATATGTCCCCGGCCACCCAGGCCAAGATACTCAGGCTCCTTGACGCCGGGGAATACCGCCGCGTGGGCGGAGTGGTGGACCTCAAGAACGGGGCCCGTGTGGTCAGCGCCACCAACCAGGACCTCCAGCAGGGGATCAAGGACGGCCGGTTCCGGGAGGACCTCCTGTACCGGCTCAATGTGGTGACCATCCGCACTCCTCCTTTGCGCGAGCGCATGGATGACCTGCCCATCCTTGTGGACCACTTCCTCGACAAGCTCAACTCCCTCCAGACCCATGGCCGCAAGACCCTGAGCCGGCCTGCCTTGGACCGGTTGCTCTCCTACAAGTGGCCCGGCAACGTGCGCGAACTCGAGAACGTCATTGAGCGCGCGGTGATCATGACCGAGGGGCCTGTGGTCGAGCCGTCCAGCCTGTGCCTGCCGGTCCAGGCTGGGAACGCTGTCTGCGGCGGGAACGCCACCTTGGCCGAGGTCGAGAAGGCCCACATCCTCGCGGTCTTGGCCAGGACCGGGGGGAACAAATCCCAGGCCGCTGGCATCCTCGACGTGGACGTCAAGACCATCTACAACAAGCTCAAGGCAGCGGGCATTCCCTCCGACTGACCAGCAGGGAATATTTCCCTGCCCGGTTGGAAAATTCCCACGCTTTTGGAGCTGTGATCCGGCGCCTCCGGGTGCTCCTCCGTCGCATCCTCGTCGAGGAATGTCTGGCCGCTCGCTTCCGGACTCAAGTCATCCCAATGGCAGGATTGATGCCACTATCTTGGATGACAAAAGGAGCGATTTAACATAATGAGCTACCAGAGAAGCCCGGCCCTGAAGTTCGTCTGCCCCCAGCCCCAAGTCAAAGGATGCGGTTCCTGCTCCTGCGAGAAGAAGTGCTTCCTGGGCCTCCTGGACTCTGAGATGCGCGGCAAGGTCAAAGCCGGGCGCATCCCGCGCGTCTACAATGCCAACCAGGTCATCTTCAGCCCAGGGGACAGCCCCCAGGGCCTGCTCATCATCTGCCGGGGCTCGGTTAGGATGGCGTTCACGACCGAGCAGGGCCGCCAGGTCACGGTGGGCTACGCCTCCTGCGGCGAGGTCATCGGCGAGGCCGCCTACCTGGCCGGAGCCAGCCATGTGTTCACGGCCGAGGCTCTCGGAAACACCTTCGTGACCTTCCTGCCCAAGCCCCTGGCTGACGAGCTCCTGTCCCGGTCCCCGGCCCTCATGCGGCGCATGGCTGAGAACTCCTCAGGCAGATTCTGCGCCACGGCCCGGCTCGCGACCAACTGGCTGCTTAAATCCGCGGATGCCAAGCTGGCGGAGTTCCTCCTTTCCGGCCCGGCAACGAGCCGCGGGGGGCTTCCCTGCACGCCGAATCTCCGGCTGAGCCGGAGGAGCGTGGCCGAGTACGTTGGCCTGGCCCCGGAGACCGTGATCCGGCGCCTGAGCGCGTTCAAGAGCCGCGGCCTGGTGCGCTACGCTGGTCGGTCCGTGGAAGTCCTGGACCGTCAGGCCATGCGTGAAGTGGCCTGCGACGGCGTGCAGGCGTCCGTTTCTTTCGCGGCTTAGGGGTCGATCACCTTTAGCGACTCGATCACGGAGAGGTTCTTGGTGGGAAGGAAGATGACGCGTTCTCTTCCGTATTCCGCCCGCAGAGCAGCCAGCACCTCGTCGAGCCACGAGGGGCCGACGGAGAGGACGCCGTCGAAATCGAGTTCGATCAATTCGCCGGGAGCCGGCCTCAGGAGGGCTTTCATGGCGAGCGCCGCCTCTCTGCCGGCGGGCCGCGATGTCAGGATCTCGCCGTATTGCTTCAGCCTGATTCTCATTTCAAGCTCCAAAGGATGAGGGTGACCGTTCCTGCGGGCTCGGCAGGGAAGCGCGCGAGCTCCTTGCGGCAAACGCTGCCGAGCCGTCCGTACTCCACCAGTCCGGCCCCGGATCTGCAGGCAAGACCTCGCCCAGCGCTTGCGACCACGATGTTCCTGACGAACTTCAACCCGTTGCCTCTGTTCTCCGGAGCGCGTCCGGACAGGGTCCTCTCGAATGCGGCGACCAGGGCGGCAGGTTCGTTCGGGATCGTCGGGTCCGCTCGGGTCAATGACCGGAAAACACCCTGTCCCCGGTCCGCGACGCAGATCCACAGCCATCCGCCGGTGGCCTGGGTCTCGAACCAGCAGCCGGGAACGTCGCGCCAGTTCCCCAGGTTGTGATCAAAGGAGTTGTTCCCGACTTCGCCTGTCACCGATATCGCGAGCGGCAGTTCGTCTTCTTTGAGCCCCATTCTCGTAAATGAGCTCAGCCGACCAAGGCGTGCCGTGAACACATCCCGCGTCTCGCAGACGAACTCCTCCGGGGTTTCGGCCGGGCCGGCGATCGAGGCATACCAGGATAGCGCTGCGCTGAGTTGAGGCGCTCCAGCAAGGAAGTAGCGTCTCATCGGGCCGCGGCCGCGTGGTTCGAGAATGCCTGAGTCTGCCAGAACCCTCAAGTGTCGATGGATCGCCTGGGGAGAAAGACCCAGTATTTTGACCAATTCGATCGGCCGAGCACAGGCGCTCTCCTGAATGATCTTTACAATCCGCGCTCGCGTCTCTGTCTTCATGATTTATAGTTTAGTATAGACTATAAACTATAATTTATCAAGTGCCCGCATCAACTGGTACCTTGGCGATTGGCCGGCGGCGGCTCAGGCTAGCGTGACGCTCCCGCGTGGGCCTTGGGCTGGACCGGCGGGAAATGCGCCGAGTCCAAGGGTGAGCCCGAACCCGGAGGGCCGCGCGCCGAGAGGATGCGGGACGGGGGCTTTCTCTTGGGCGGGGCCGGCTTCCAGCCCTGCAGCCAGAGGCGCTGGAAGTAGACGGTGTAGCCGGCGAGGGTGTCGGCGTCGTCGAAGAAATTGGCGTTCTCGAAGGAGTTGTTCTCGGCATTGGGCGAGTAGTTGAAGGAGCCGGTCTCGAGGAACTTGCCGTCCACCAGCATGAACTTGTTGTGCATCTTCTCGAACATCGGGTCGCCATCTTCCCCGCGCGGGCCCTGGATGAGGCGGGTGTCGAAGCCGTGCCAGGCGAACCAGTCGTCGAGCTTGGAAACCCTGGACTGGGAGTAGTCCATCACGATGCGGATGGCGACCTCGGGCCGGTTGTTCTTGACCTCGAGGAGAGCGTCCGCGATGGCCTGGGAGTAGAAGCTGAACATCGCGATCTCGACCGAGACCTTGGCGGCCTTGATGGCCCGGATGAGGGCCGCCTCGATCTGCCCCTGGGGGGAGAAGAGCTGGCGCGGGAAGGATTCGCCGCCTAGCTTGATGGGCTGGTCCGCGTCCTGGGGCGGGGGAGGGAACTCGGGCCTGCGGACGAAGGCGACGCCGGTCTCGGCGCCCGTCTCGTCGGCGGACTCGGCCTCCTGCATGGAGAGCGCGGTCCGGGAGAGGATCTCGTCGAGCTTGGCCATGTCCACGTCCTCGGCCAGGCCCCGCATGTAGGAGAAGTACTTCAGGTGGGACGCCACCCGGCCGGCGTCCTTGGTGAAGATGAAGTTCTCGAAGTGGCTCTGCTCCGCCACGTCCGTGAGGTTGTAGGAGCCGAAGCCCGCGAGCTCGTCGTCCACCATGAGGATCTTGTTGTGCATGACGCCGCTGCGCTTGCCCCGGAGGACCTTCACGCCGAAGCCCTCCTTGGCGAGCGCCACCACCTGGGGCTTGGGCTTGCGGGGCTCGTCCTCGTGGTTGATGCCGCTGGTATAGAGGTGGGCGCGGTCGAGCACAATCTCGATCTTGACCCCGCGGGCCTTGGCGCGGCGCAGGGCTTCGAGGATGGAGTCCGAGGTGAATTCGTAGAGCGCCAGGCGCACGGTCTTCCTGGCCGCGTCGATGGCCTTGATGATGGCCGGGGCGATCGGGTTCTCAGGCAGGAGCGCGTAGGCCGGGAGCTGGACGCCGTGGAAGTCCACGATCGGCGCGGCCGGCATGTCCGGCAGGTCCGGCGCCGGGGGCGTGGGCTTGGGCGGGGGAGGGTTGAGGATGTCATGGAGCAGCGCGTCGTCGGTCGGCAGGACCGGGGGCGCGTCGGGCGCCGCGAAGGCCTTGGCGAGCTTGAACATGTGCTCGAAGGCGAAGGAGAAGGCCGCGGCGTCGGTCTTGTCGTCGAGGAAGTGGGCGTTCTCGTAGTTGTCCACGGAGGCGCGCTTGGTCCAGTTGGCCGAGCCGGTCTCGACGAGCTTGCCGTCCAGGATCATGAACTTGTGGTGCGTCTTCTCCGCCATGGGGAAATCGCTGTCGGGATTGGGCCCGGCCAGGGTCTTGACCTCGATGCCCTGGGTGGCGAGCCAGCCCACGAAGGGGCCGAAGTACTCGGAGGTGGACTGGCTCTCGTCCATCACCATGCGCACCCGCACGTTCCGGGCCTTGGCGCGGGCCAGGGCGTCGGTGATGCGGCGCGAGCGCAGGGCGAACATGGCGACGTCCACGCTCTGCTTGGCCGCGTCCAGGGCTCTGACCACGGCGTCTTCGAACGCGCTGCCGTCAGGCATGAAGAGGACCGAAGGGAGCTGCACGCCGTTGAAGTCCACGGTCCCGAACTGCGCCCCTGACGGGGGCTTGGGCACGGTCTGGGACCAGCCGTGCTCCTTGGCCTGGGCGAAGGGCACGCTCAGGTCGCGGAGGTAGTCGAAGTACTGCTTGAAGGCCCACACCCGGTTCTTCTGGGTGGTGAAGAGGGCGTTCTCGTAGTGGCTGTTCTCCGAGGTGAAGGAGTAGTTGTAGGAGCCGAACTCAGCCAGCCTGCCGTCGAAGACCGCGAACTTGTTGTGGTTGATGCCGTAGGTCGTGACCCCGCGCAGGACCCGGAAATCGTACCCGTCGCGGATGAGGTTCCAGATCTCGTTGGAGCGGCGCGCGCGCCAGGTCGAGTCCGGGTCGTTCTTCGGGAAGACGTTGGAGTAGTCGAGGATGATCTCGATCTTGACCCCGCGGCGCTTGGCCCGGCGCAGGGCGTCCATCACGGCCCGGTTCTTGAACTCGTAGAGGGCCAGCCGGATGGTCTTGCGGGAGGCCTTGATGGCCTCGACCAGCTTCTCCTCGACCGGGACGTTGGGCCGCAGGGCCACGGAGGGGAACTCATGTCCGTTGAAGGTGACGGTGCGGACGGGGTAATCCGGGCCCCCTCCGTCGTCCGAGGTCGGGGCGGGCTCTTCGGCCCGTGGAGGCGCGCGCCCGGCCGCCTCGGCTTCGAAGGACTCCGCGGAAACGGGATGGGCTCCGGCTGATTCGCCGCCCCGCTTGTGTTCGAAACTGCGGTCCGCGTATTCCTTCAAGCCCCGGAGGTCTTCAGGCTCGGGCTCGGAGAAGGGTATGTCAGCCGCGAGCCGCTCTAGGGCTGTGCGGCCGCGGGATTCCGCGGCCTCCTGGGACGCGGGCGCGATCCCGGAGTCCGCGGCCTTCGGATCTGGGATGGCTGCGGGAAGAACCTTGGAAAGAACCGCTGGAAGGGTTTCAGGGAGCGCGAGCGAGATTGCAACCTCGGTCCTCTCGCGGATCGCCGGGGCTCCGGCAGCGCCGATGTTCGTGCCCAGGGGGCCGGCGACCCCGGTCAGGCTATCGAGGCGCAGGTTCATGCCCGGCGAGGCCATGACCGCGGGAACGACCGGGATTCCTCCGTTGCCGCCAGGGACGGCGACGGACCGGACATTCTGAGCCCGGCCCGACGAAGGGCCGGTCCAGAGAAGGACGGCGAGCGCCAGCAGCGCTCTCAAACGCATACTATAGGATAGGCCCTTTGCCTGGGATGTGGTCAGGGTATTCGGGCCCAGCCGGGGAGCGTCAAGGGACCTGTCCGTTTCAGGGTCCTACGGCCTAAGGGCTCGAAGATGCGCGAGAGGACGGCCTGATCCATACCTATTTCTCCAAGATATCCAACAGGGATTTCTCAGCGGTCGCGGCCATGGGGATGCTGAAGGTGAAGGTCGAGCCCTCACCCGGTTTGCTTCGCACCGTGGCCTCGCCGCCGTGCGCCTGCGCCACGCGGCGCACGATGGCCAATCCCACGCCGAGCCCGCCCACCTCTCGGGTCATGTGGTCCGCGGCTTGGTAAAAACCGTCGAAGACGCGGCCTGCCTCTTCCTGGGGGATGCCGGGCCCGTCGTCCGAGATAGAGACTCGCGTCTCCTCCGCGCCGGACTGGGCCACGATGCGTATCCTTCCTGCCTTCTTGTTGAAGCGGATGGCGTTGAGCAGGAGCCTCTGGAACGCGGCCTCGAGCAGCCCGGGGTCGGCCCGGACCAGATGCTCCAGGCCGCGGAAGTCCGTGTCCACGCTCAGGCCGCGCGCTTCCCAAAGGGGCTTCAAGGACGCGACGGCCCTCTCCAGCAGGCCCCGCAGGTCGGTTTCCGAGACTGAGGGCTTCAAGCCCGAGGTACGGACCCGGGCGAAGAGGAGGAGGTCCTCCACCACGGACTGCATGCGGGTCAGGGCGCCGGAGACCTTCCCGAGGAAGGCGCGGCCGGGTGAGGAGGAGACTTCAGAGGCCAGGAGGTCCGCGGCCATGCGGGCGATGGCGACCGGGGTCATCAACTCGTGGCTCACCCTGGAGAGGATGGCCTCTTTGGCGCGCTCGACTTTCCGCAGCTCGCCATAGGCGGCCTCAAGCTCCTTGCGCAGCATCCTTTCCGCATCGAGCTCCTTGGCTAGGCGCCGCATGCCCAAGACCCTGCTTGCCGCGACATCGAGGCTTTTCGACGACAAGGGCTTGACCAGGTAGTCCGCTGAACGGGCCTGGATGGAGGGGATGGCGGTGTCCATGCCGGGCTCGCCGGTCATCATGATGATGTCGGTCTCCGGCCAGCGGTTGTGGATGTCCTCGGCCAGGGCCACCCCGGCGTCCGGGGAGGCCATGCGGATGTCGGAGAGGACCAAGTCGAAAGGTCCCTGGCGAAGGCGTTCAAGCGCCTCCTGGGGAGAGCTGACCGTGGCCACCTCCACGCCCGGATGCTCCAGGGATTTGCGGCAGAAGCGCAGCATCTGTGGGTCGTCGTCCACCACCAGGACCCGTCCCGTCTCTTGAAAGGGATTCATGGGCGTCCTCCTGCCGATAGGATACCCCTTCCCGCTTAACGGCTCATTAAGGAAGCCTGAAGTCCCGCGGAATTTCGTCAGGCCGAGGCCAGGAGGTCGGCCTCCACGGTCCTGCGCCCCTGTCCGGGCCCGATCCTCCTGTATTTGATACCATTGGCGGGACATCCCGAACCTACGCCGTGTGGAAGTTCGGGACGCTTCGGAGGCGTATGGGTATCTTGGATCGGCTGAAAGGACTGCTGGCTGGAGGTCGGAAGACCGCGAAGGAGCCGGCCTTCATCCAGGGAGAGAGCGACCAGGTCATCGTCCACCGGCGCTCGGGCTTCCGCTTTCCCCAGGCCGTGGGAGACTATGTCGGCGTGAGCCCCACGCAGTACGATGAGGGTGGGCTCGACGTGTCCGTGGGCTACAACCACACCAAGCTCATGGGCCTGGCCGTGACCGTCTACGTGTACCCCGACCCCGGCGGGGAAGCCGGGCTCTCCGGCCAGTACGCCGGCTGCAAAGGCGAGGTCGGCGCCGCGCACCAGAAGGTCGAGACCATCTCTGACGAGACCCTCGCGTCCGCCCCCAATGGAGCGCGCGGCCAGGGCAGGAAGGCCCTGTTCACCTTCGAAGACGACCTCGGAGGCGTCAAGCTGACCTCCCAGTCGGAGCTGTGGCTCTTCAGCCACAAGGGCTTCTTCATCAAGTTCCGCGCCACCTACCCGGACACGATGAAGGCCCAGGCCCATGCCGCGGTCGAGGGCCTTCTGCGCGACCTGCCCTGGCCGTAAGGTGCGTCAGCCCGGGTCCAGGGCTCCGCGCACGGCCTTGGCCAGGGACTCGATGGAAAGGGGCTTCTTGAGGAGGGTATCCTCGGGCGGGGCTCCGTCGGGGATGGGGGATTCTATCGAGAAGCCGGACATGAAGAGCGTCTTGACCAGGGGCTTGCGCTCGCCGAGCCTGCGGGCCAGCTCGAGTCCGGTCATGCCCGGCATGACCAGGTCCGAGAGCAGGAGTTGGACGTCTTCCTTCACGCCGAGCTTGAGGGCCTCCTCCGGCGAGCCGGCATCGAAGACCCGGTAGCCCAGGCTCTTGAGGGCCCTGACCGCGAACCTGCGCACGAATTCATCGTCCTCAGCGACCAGCACGGCCTCGCCCCTGGCAAGGGGCGGGGAGGCGCCTGGAGCGGGCTCCTTGGCGGGAGCCTCGCGGTCGACCAGAGGCAGGTGCACGGTGAACTTGGAGCCTGTCCCCGGAGCGCTTTCGACCGAGATGAAGCCTCCGCACTGGCGGACGATCCCGTAGATCGTGGAGAGGCCCAGCCCCGTTCCCTGGCCCTCGGCTTTGGTCGTGAAGAACGCCTCGAAGATGTGCGAGAGCACCGCCTGGTCCATGCCCGTGCCCGTGTCCGAGACCTCCAGCGCCAAGTACGGGCCCGGACGAGCGTACGGACGCGCCTTGGCCGCGGCTTCATCGAGGCTGACCACACGGGTCTCGATGCGCAGGCGGCCGCCGGTGGGCATGGCGTCGCGCGCGTTGACCGCGAGGTTGAGCAGGACTTGGTGGATATGGTTCGGGTCCGCCAGGACGGGCGCCGGGCCGGGCAAGAGCGCCGTTTCAATCTCCACGTCCTCGCCGATGACCCGGCTTAGCATCTTCAAGACCTCGCGCACGGCGTCGTTCAAATCCATCACGCGGGGCTCGACGGCCCGGAGGCGGCTGAAGGCCAGGAGCTGGCGCGTGAGCGCGGCAGCGCGTTCGCCGGCCAGCCGGATCTCCAGCACGTCCTCCCGCCTCGGGTCGCCCTTCGGCAGGCTCTCCAGGAGGAAGCCGCTGAAGCCCGAGATGGCGGTGAGCAGGTTGTTGAAGTCGTGGGCCACGCCCCCGGCCAGGCGGCCGATGGCCTCAAGCTTCTGGGCCTGGGCGAGCTGTCTCTCGAGGAGCGCCTTCTCGGCCGCGGCGCGTTTCTCAATCGTGAGGTTGCGCACCTCGGCGATGAAGTAGAGCGGCCGGCCGGTCGAGCTCCTGAGCAGGGCGCAGGTGACCTCGGCGTGGACCTCGGCTTTGCCCCGGCCAAGGAGGCGTTCGCACGGCCCGTCGCTGGAGACCTCCCCGGCGAGCATCCGCGTCATGCAGCGGCGGCAGTCCTCCACGCCGGCCTGCGCCGTGATATCCGGAAAGCTCTTCTCCAGGAGCTCCGGCCGTGCGCAGCCCAGTAGCCGGCATAGGGAGTCGTTGGCGTCCAGGATGCGCCCATCGGGCGCGAAGAGACAGATGCCGATGGCCGCGTTGGAGAAGACCATCTTGAACCTCTCCTCGCTCTCCCGTAGGGCTTCCTTCTCCGCCGCAGCCTTGAGCGCCCGCTCGACCGCGGGCCCCAGGCGCGCGGGCCGATCCTTCAGGATATAATCAGCCGCGCCCGCTTTGAGGCTCTCCACGGCCAGGTCCTCGCCCATGGTCCCGGAGATGAGGATGAAGGGCGCGGCCGGCAAAGAGGCGCTGGCCATTCTTAGGGCGTCCATGCCCGAGAACCCCAGCATGCGGTAATCCGAGAGGATGAGGTCCCAGCCTCCCTTGGCCAGGGCGGCCGCGAGGCCCTCGGAGGTCCACACGCGCTCATGCTCCGGCTCGAACCCGTGCTTCTCGAGCTCGCGCAGCTCCAAGGCCGCGTCCTCGTCGCAGTCCTCGACGATGAGCACCCGGATCTTGCGTGCCATGTGTCCTCAGCCTGGAGGCTGGTTGAGCACCAGCCAATAGAGGCCCAAGTCCGCGACCGCGCGGCCGAACTTCTCGAAGTCCACGGGCTTGACGATGTAGCTGTTCACGCCGAGCCGGTAGCTCTCGACCACGTCCTTCTCCTCTCGGGACGAAGTCAGGACCACGACCGGAGTGCTCTTCGTGCGCTCGTCGGACTTGATTCGCCGCAGGACCTCGATGCCGTCGACCTTGGGGAGCTTGAGGTCCAGTAGCACCACCTTGGGACCGTTCTCCGCCTTCCTCTCCGGGAAGGCTCCCCCGCCGAAGATGAAGTCCAGGGCCTCTGCCCCGTCCTTAACAAGGAAGAGCCTGTTCGCCAGCTTCTGCTTGCGCAGTTCCCGCACGGCCAATTCCGCGTCCTCATGGTTGTCCTCGACCAGGAGGATGTCCACGTCCTTGACTTCGCTCATGACTCCTCCCCGGGGAGGATGAAGGCGAACTCTGCCCCCTCCCCGACTTTGCCTTGCGCCCTCACCCTGCCTCCGTGGCGGGTCACGATCCGGTGGACCACGGCCAGGCCCACCCCGGTTCCCTCGAACTCGTCTTGCCCGTGCAGGCGCTGGAACACGCCGAAGAGCTTGTCCGCGTACCTCATGTCGAACCCCGCGCCATTGTCCCTGACGAAGTACACGGTCTGCGCGCCCTCTTGGCGCGAGCCGACCTCGACCCGAGGGGCCTGCGCCTTGCGGCTGAACTTCAAGGCGTTGGAGATGAGATTGGCGTAGACCTGCCTCATGAGGGCCGCGTCGCCCCAGGCGGGCGGCATGGGCCTGACCTCGGCCGTGGGGGCTTGACCCTGGAGGGGCGGGCCGGGACCGCCGTCCATAAGATCGCGCAACACGGAGCCTGCCAGGCCTGTCATGTCCACCGAAGCCTTGGACATGGCTTGGCGGCCCAGGCGCGAGAAGGCCAGGAGGTCGTCGATGAGCCGGGCCATCTTGAGGACGCCGACCTGGACCACGGCCAGGACCCTTTTCCCCTCTTGGTCGAGCCTCTCCGCGTGGTCCTCAAGGAGGATCTTGGAGAATCCCTCGATGGCGCGCAGGGGGGCGCGCAGGTCGTGGGAGACCGAGTAGGAGAAGGTCTCGAGCTCCTTGTTGGCTGCCTGGAGTTCCTCGGTCATGGCCATGCGCTCGGCCACCAGGCGCAGGACCAGCCAGGAGCCGGCCGCGGTGAGCGCGGTTGCCAGGCCGCACGCCAGGGCAAGGAATAGGGCCGCGTCGTGTGCGGGCCGGAAAGCCTCTTCCGCCGGTCTGGCCACGACCACGCCCCAGCCGTAGCCTGGCACGGGCTCGTAGGCCTCCAGTTGGCCGGTCTTGTCCGTCGCGGTCTTGTCGCCCCGCCAGCCGCGCTCTCCTCTGAGGAGGCTTGCGATCACTGTTGTCGAGCTCCACTCCTGGATCGGGCCCTGGGCTGGGACATCCGGGTGGAACAGGACCTGCCCTTTCTGGTCCACGATCAGGATGGACAAGCCCGTGCCGCCGCGCAGTTCCTTGGCCCAGTCGCCGATGGTCTCAAGCAGGATGCGCAGGACCAGGATGCCCACGACCCGGCCTTGGTGGCGGATAGGCTCGGCCACGGCCACCACATTGACCTGGGGAAGGTCCGCCCTGAGATAGGCCGGGGAGACGAAGGTCCGCCATCCATAGCTGACTCCCGTGTACCAGTCTCTGAAGGCGAAGTTGCGGCCTTGGACCCCTGGCAAGGGCGGTTGGTTCTCATGCAGTGTGCCTGCCGGGTCGCAGAGGAAGAGGCTTTCGATGTCCGGGAAATCCTCGGGCGTCGATCTCAAGAGACGCATGGCTCCGGCCCAGTCTTTGCCTGCCGCGGCCTTGGCCATGGCGGGGCGGGCGGCCAGGGAGCGGCCGACGGTCGTCCATTTGTCGAGCCTCTCGGCCACGACCAGGCTGGAGAGCCTGGCCTTGTCCTGAAGGGCCTGTACGGCCGCGGCCTTGCCTTGCTCATACCGGCTCCAGCATGCGTAGCCCGAGAGCCCTGCGAGCGGGCTGACCAGGGCCAGCAGCAGGCACGCGGACGCGAGCGCCCGAGGCTCCCTCAAGGGGAAGAGCCTTTCGGCCAGCCGGGAAACGAGCCTGGGCGAAGCCGACATGGTCAGGCCCTTAACCCGAGGCCAGGAGGTTGGCCTCCACGGTCCTGCGCAGGTAGTCGAGGTCGATGGGTTTGGCCACGAAGTCCCTGGCCCCCCGCTCCATGGCGAGCCTGGCGCGCTTTTCCGTGGCGTCTCCGCTCACCACGATGACCCGCACGTCGGGATGCGCGTGGGAGATGTCGTCTACGACCGCGATGCCGTCGAGCTCCGGCATGTGGATGTCGAGGAGCACCACCGCGGGCCGCAGCTTCTCGACGATCCCGAGGACCTCGGAGCCGTCCGCGGCCTCGATGACGACGCAGTCGAGATCCCGGAGGGCACGGCGGATGACGCCTCGCACGGCCGCGTCGTCGTCTGCGACCAGGACCTTCTTCTTCATGGTTGCCCTAATGATAGCTCCTCAACCTCAACGGAACCTCAATTCGCGCAGCCGCCACATACCGGTCCAGCGGGTCAACACCCTGGTCCGGGGGAAGAGAGGGGTTTCGGCCGAGACCGCGATTCTTTTGGCGCGGTACCTGGAAACCTCCCCCGAGTTCTGGAGTGGGCCTGGAGGCGCGGCCCCCACTTGGGGCCCAGCTTCTTCCTTAAAGAAGAGAGGGTGACCATCAGGATGTGCTGCCAGGCGTCGTGCTCGTAGCCCCAGACCGCGTCCCACAGGAAGGAGGGCTCGCGGATGCGGCCTGGTCTCTCCATGAAGATCCTTAGGAGGTCCATCTCCTTGCGCTTGAGATGCGCTGCCCGGCCCTCGATGAGGAGCTGGTCGGCCCGGCAGTCGAGCGCGAGGCCTCCCCAGCGGAGGATCTCGGACGAGCCGGCGGCCAGAGTCTTGCGGCGGGAGAGGCTTCGCAGACGCGCCAGCAGGACCCTCTCGTCAAAGGGCTTGGCCAGGTGGTCGTCCGCGCCGGATTCCAGGGCCTCGACCACGGACTGGGGCGAGGAGAGAGCCGAGACCATGATGACTCCCATGCACCGGGTCTTGGGGTGGGCGCGGATGGCCTGGACCAGGTCCATGCCGGAGAGGCCGGGGAGCCTGGAGTCCAGGACCGCCAGGTCGAGGGCCTGGCTTGAGAGGGCGTCGAGCGCTTCTTCACCGTTGGCGGTCACGTGGGCGAGGAACTCGACCGGGTAAAGCCGCTCGAAGAACACGCCGTAGAAGCGGCGCATCTCATCATCGTCCTCCACGACGAGCACGCGCTGACGGATCATGGACGCCTCAGCCCCCGCGCCCGCGAGACAGCCCTTGACCTCAACATTGTAATAATAGTAATATCAGTAAACATAGCAATCATAGCATACATGCAATGCCTCCGAAAACCTACACCACCTACGAGATAGCCAAGTTCTGCGACGTCTACCCTTCCAGCGTCATCCACTGGATCGACGCCGGCAAGCTCAAGTCTTATTCGACCCCGGGCGGACATCACCGCGTCCTGAGGGAGGACCTCGCGGCCTTCCTCGCGGAGTTCCGCATCCCGGTCCCCGAGGAGCTGCGTCCCGGGCCCAAGCGGGTCCTCGTCGTGGACGACGATGTGGAGGTGACCCGGATGATCGAGAAGGCTTTCGCCCGGCACCCGGAGCTCTTCCAGACCGAGGTCTGCCACAACGGGGTCTCGGCCCTCATACGCATCGGCCAATCCCCGCCGGACCTGGTCGTCCTGGACATCGTGCTGCCAAAGATGGACGGGCTGGAGGTGTGCTCCATCCTGAGGTCCAAGCCCGAGACCCGGGGAGTCAAGGTCATCGCGATCACGGGCAAGAGGCTCTCCTTGACCGAGGCCAAGCTCCGGGAGCGCGGGATCGACGCTTTCTTCGCCAAGCCGCTGGACCTTTCCGCCCTCCTGGCCAAGGCGTCCGAGCTGGCCGGCGTGGGATCGAGCCAGGCCGCGAGGGAGTGATTTGCTCGCGTCCCAGCTTCTCCTGAGGTACCTCGAGGCCGAGGGCGTGCGGTTCGTGTTCGGCATCCCGGGCGGGCCGATCATGCCCTTCTACGCCGCGCTCGCCCAGTCCGAGAGCATCCGTCCGGTCCTGGCCAAGCACGAGGAAGGCGCGGCCTTCATGGCCGACGGCTACGCGCGCGCCTCGGGCAAGTTCGGCGTGTGCTGCACGACCACGGGCCCGGGCGCGACCAACGCCCTGACCGGGGTCGCGGTCGCCTACGCCGACCATGTCCCGCTCCTCCTGCTCACCGCCCAGGTCCCCACCCACCAGTTCGGCAGGGGCGCCTTCCAGGAGAGCAGCCAGGAGGGCGTCGACATCGTGAGCCTCTACCGGCCGGTGACCAAGTGGAGCGCCATGGTCCACCACCCCGACCGTCTGGCCGCGACCCTGCGCACCGCCCTGCGCGTCATGACGAGCGGCTGTCCCGGGCCGGTGCACGTCAACCTTCCGCTCGATTTCGCCGCACGCCAAGTCCCGGACGAGCTCGTGCCCCCGCCTTGCTATAGGTTCGCGGCCGAGCTCTTCGACCGGCCCTCGGTACGCGAGGCCTCCCGCCGCCTCTTGGCCGCTCGGCGGCCCGCCATCCTGGCCGGCAGCGGTGTGAACATCTCCGCGGCTTGGCCTGCCTTGAGGCGCCTGGCCGAGCGTCTCGGCGCTCCGGTCGCGACCACCTTGAAAGCCAAGGGCGCCTTGCCCGAGGACCATCCCCTTTCCCTGGGCGTGTTCGGCTACTCGGGCTCGCCCGAGACCCGGGAGTTCATCCTGGGCCCGGAAACGGACTGCCTGCTCGTGGTCGGAAGCTCCCTGGGCGAGGACTCGACCTGCGGTTGGGACGAGCGCCTGGGCCGCAAGGAAGCGCTCCTGCAGGCGGACATCGACCCGGATCAGCTGGGCAGGAACTTCCCCGTGACCGTGGGACTCATCGGCGACGCCAATGCGGTGCTCGTCGAGCTCCTCTTTCAGATCGAGAGGGACTCGGGAACGCGCGGCCGCGGACCGGCCAGGGAGCTCCCCGCCTGCAGCCAAGGCCGCGGGGCTCCTCTGTCGCCCGTCCCCGGGCCGGAGGCGGAACAGGGGCGCTACAGGCCGGACCTCCTCCTGGCCGAGTTGAGGGAGGCCCTTCCCCGGGACGCGCTCCTGTTCGTGGACAACGGCACCATCAGGACCTGGGCGGCCAGGCATTTCCCGGTGTACCGGGAGGGCTCCTTCTTCGTCAACATGGGCCTGGCCTCCATGGGCTACGCGGTCGCGGCCGGCATCGGAGGCGCCCTGGCACGTCCGGGCAAGGCCGTGGTCGCCCTGGTCGGCGACGGGGCTTTCGCGATGAACGGCATGGAGGTCCACACCGCGGTCGAGCACGGCGTGCCCGTCCTATGGGTCGTGGCCAACAACGGGGGCCTGGGCATGATCTATCACGGCAGCAAGATGCAGTTCGGCTCCCCGTATCCGGGCTCGCTCTACAACGAGCCCATCGACGCGGCCAAGCTCGGAACGGCCATGGGCGCCCGCTCGTTCAGCGTGAGCCGTCCCGGCGAACTGGGCCAAGCCGTGCGCAGCGCCCTGCGCCTGGGCGCGCCCGCAGTCATCGATGCGGCCATGGACATGCAGTCGCCTCCGCCCATGGGAGGCAGGGTCCGGACTTTGCAGAGAGAGGAGGAGCAGCATGCTCACATCGTACGCCCTTGACTTCAACAAGCTGGCCGAGGTCGTCCTGGCTTATCGCAGTTCCAAGCCCCTGCTGGTCGCCCTCCATTACGACCTTTTCTCGCATATCGCACGGGGCAAGGACACGCCGTCCTTGCTCGGCCGGGGCCTCGGGCTCGACCGCAGGGCGCTGACCGTGCTGCTCGACGCCCTGGCCGCATTGGGCTTCCTCTCCAAGTCGAATGGAGCCTACCGCAACAGCCGCCTGGCGTCCCGGTTCCTGGTGGACTCGAGCCCCGACTACATGGGAAGCAATCTCAGGTACCAGGAGCTGACCTGGGACGCGTGGTCGGACCTGAGGTTCGTGCTCAAGACCGGCAAGCCGCGCCGCACTCTCCTGGACTGGATCCAGCAGGGCTTCTTCACGCCGGACTACGTCAAGGCCATGGGCGACGTGGCCCGCGAGCCGGCCCGGGACCTTGCCCGGCGCCTGGACTGGACCGGGGTCACACGCGCCCTCGACATCGGCTGCGGAGCCGGGACCTATTCCGCCGCCTTTGTGGAGCGCGCCCCACGCCTATCGGTGGTGCTCCTGGACCTGCCGAGTACCTTGAAAGTCACCCGCGGACTCCTCAAGGCTCACCGGCACGGCCGGCGCCTGAGCTTCAGGCCGGCTGATTACCTGACGGAAAGCCTCGGGGATGGGGAATTCGACTTGGCCCTCCTCTCGAACGTGACCCACGTCGAGGACGAGAAGACCAACCGGAGGCTCGTGGCCAAGGCCGTCCGGGCCCTCAAGCCGGGAGGCAGGCTCGTGATCCACGACTTCGTCGTCAACGAGGATAGGACCGGGCCCAGGTTCCCGGCCCTGCTGGGCCTGCACCTCCTGCTCTTCACCGGCAAGGGCGCGGTCTACACCGTCAAGGACTACGCCGGCTGGATGCGGGCCGCGGGCCTGGGCCGCGTCGTCTCCATGCCCATCGCCCGGCAGAGCCTGCATCCCTCCACGGCCGTGGTCGGGGTCAAGCCCCGGCCATGAGTCCGCGAGCCGGAGGGTCAGGACGCTGCGTCGCGGACATGGTCCGGCTGGTCGAGAGCGGCCGGGCGGCCCGGGTCCTGACCACCGCGTGCGGCTTGGGCGTGTTCGACGCGCTGGCCCGGGGTCCCCTGCCCGCCGTTGCCGTCGCGGAACGGCTCGGGACCGACGCCCGGGCGCCCGGGATCCTCCTGGACGCCCTGGCCGGCCTCGGGTTCGCGCGAAAAAGAGGGGGGCGGTACGCCAATTCACGGGTGAGCGGCAGTTTCCTCAGGAGCGGTTCGCCCGGGGGAGTGCTCAGCAACCTGCGCTACCAAGAGCTCCTGGCTCCGGCGTGGGCACGCCTGCCCGAGATCGTGCGGACCGGCGTCCCTCCCCGGTCCCTGCGGCGCTTGCTGGCGCAAGACCCGGAGTTCTCGAGGGACTACATCCTCGGCATGGCCGAGATCGCGCGGCGGCCGGCCCGGGAATTGGCCGGGTCCCTGCCGCTCTCGGGCGCGCGGGACGCGCTCGATGTCGGGGGCGGACCCGGGGCTTTCGCCAGGGCACTGGCCGAGCAACAGCCGGGGCTTCGCGTCACCCTGCTGGACCTTCCGCCGGTGCTCAAGCTCGCCCGGCGGCTCCTGTCCGGCTGCGCCAGCCGCCGCAGGATCGAGCTTAAGGCCGGGGATTACCACAAGACCCCCTTCGGCCATGAGGCTTTCGACCTCGTGTTGATGTCCCACATCACGCACGATGAGGGTGAGGCCGGCAACCGCAGGCTCGTGACCCGCGCTTTCGACGCCCTGCGCCCCGGAGGCAGGCTGGTGATCCACGACTTCATGCTCTCCCGGGACCGCACCCGGCCGCTCTACGGAGCCCTCTTCTCCGTCCACATGCTCGTTTACACGCGCCAAGGCCGCGCTTACGGCCTTGACGAGTACCGGCGCTGGATGAGAGAGGCGGGCTTCGGCTCCATCCGGAGCTTCCCCGTCTGCGCCGGCCTAGCCAACGCCACCCGCGCCGTGGTCGGGAGCAGACCGTGACCGCCGCGATCTTCGGACTGGCTCTGGCCGCCGCGTCCTCCGCGGGCGAGGCCCGGTCCGCTTCCCCCCGGCATGAGCTCGTCGTGTGCGACGACGTGGTCGCGCCCGCGACCCTCGACCCGCACCGGCAGTTCTCGGAGAAGAGCCACACCCTCCTCCAGCAGGTCTACGAGGGGCTGGTGCGGTTCGACCCGGAGGGACGCGTGGAACCCGCGCTGGCGGTCTCGTGGGAGAGGGTCGGGCCGCTCAGGATGCGGTTCCACCTCAGGCCCGGAGTCCGGTTCCACGACGGGACGCCCTTGGACGCGGAGGCGGTCCGCCAGTCCATCCGAAGGATCACGGACCCCGCCACCGGGTTCCCGGGACTGGGCTTCATCACCACCGTGGAGAAAGCCGAGGTCGTGGATCCCGAGACCGTGGAGGTCTTCACCCGCGTCCCGGACGGCCTCCTGCTCAACCGCATGGCAGGCTTCGTCCTCATCGTGCCTCCTGCCCGCGCCGATGGAAGGGAGGCCTCTCTTGCCGAGCATCCGGTGGGCACCGGACCCTTCAGGTTCGTCAGGCGGGACCTGGAGAACCGGCGGATCGTCCTTGAGGCCAACGAGGACTACTGGCTCAAGGGCCATCCCAAGTTCCAGGGGCTGGTGTTCAAGTTCCTGCCCAGCGAAGAGCAGGTCGAAGCCCTGCTCCAGGGAGAGGTCGATCTGGTGACGGAACTGCCGGGCACCGCCACCCTCAGGGTGATGAAGAGCGGGACCGCCAAGGTGGTGAAGAAGGTGAGCTTCTACACCGCTGCCGCCAGCGTCAACGGCCAGGCCGGGCCGATGGCGGACCAGCGAGTGCGGCAGGCGATCAACCACGCAATCGACAAGGAGCAGTTGATACGTTATGATGTGCTGGGGAACGGCAGGCTCCTGGCGAGCCTGACCATGGAGGGGGAAATCGGGCACAATCGGGAACTCAAGCCCTATTCCTACGATCTTGGGAAAGCGCGCAGACTCCTGCGCGAGGCGGGCTATGGCGACGGGCTTCGGCTCAAGGTGGTCGTGAAAGCCCAAGGCATGAGGACCATGAAGATCATCGCCAGGCAGTTGGAGAAGGCGGGCGTTCTGCTCGACATCCACGAGACCAATGACGCGAACGTGATCCGCGACATCCAGAAGGGCGGGTGGGACTTCACCTTCGGAGGGTGCCCGGACCCGATGTCCCATTCCTTTTTCATACAGTCTATTTTCCTGTCCTCGGCGTCGCCCTACAGCATCCTCAAGGACAAGACCTTCGATGGACGCCTCCAGGCCATGGCAGAGACGCTTGACTCCATGGAGCAGCAACGGATCGGCGCCGAGTTGGACCGCTACGTCTATGAGGAGGCTCTGAGCCTGTTTACGTTCCAGCGGCTCAAGACCTATGGGGTGAGCCGCGCCGTAAAATTCGTGCCTTCCATCACGGGCATGCCGTACTTCCATCTTGCGGCTCCGGTGTCCCATGCGGCGTCTTTGCGCTGAGGTCGGGAGGGTTCGTCGTCTTCCCGTGACGGGAATGGGACCGTTGCGGATCAAGACCCTCCTGCGGTGCAGGGGCCGAAGGTCCACGGGTCGGGCGTCGGCCTCGATTTGGCATCTGACCATGCGGCCGCGGACTTCGCATCCGGCCGTGGTCCACAGGAGAACGGTCGAGTTCCTCTACGTCCTGGGCGGAAGCGCTCGCGCCGACATCGGCCGCAAGACCTGCTTGCTGAGGGAAGGGAGTTTCGCCTTCATGCCGAGGGGCGTCGCGCACCGGTTCGTAGCGGGGAAGAAGGGAGTGCGGGCGCTGGTCATCTTCATGCCGGCTTTCGATCTCGACCGGCCCGACGTCGCCCCGGTGGAAACCTAGCCGGGCTGACGGGGGGAGGCGCGTCTCGTTCAGGAAGGGAGATTGCATGTTCCTGCCTGCGGGTACGGTCCATCGTTTCCGGGCGGGTTCCCGCGGCGTCGTCATCCTCGACGTGTTCTCGCCGGGCCTCGACCCGGAACGGCCCGATGTCGTTCTCGCGCGCCGATGAGGCTGTCCCTCTCGACGATGCGGAGGTTGTTGATGTAGCGGGGGAACTCCTCGGACCGGGCATCCGTGGAAAACATGTCGATGGCCGCCTCGAAGCGAGCGACAAGCTTCTTGTGGTCGAGCAAGCGTCTGTCCGCCATCGCCCGAATGTCGCCCATGTCGTTGGCGTTGAAGCGCTTGAGTTTGCTGACAACGACATCAACCGCGTCCAGCGCCTCAATCGAGAAGTTCTTGAGACGCATGTCCGGGACCGGGTGGAAGATGAGTCGTTGTGGAACGAATAGGATCGCGCTCCGGACGATGTCGATGTAAAGCCGGAATTGCGCGTGGATGGCCGTTCCCTTATCCGCAAGCGCCATGAGCTGCGCCTTGACGACAGGGGGGAGTTCCTTGGACTCTAAGATGTCTCCATCCTTCGTCCCCCGTTCGTAGTCGCACCGGAGCATCAGAGCGGCGGAGCCTATGACCTGGAGGGTGATGGGCTCGCCACCGACCGGCTTCCACTGCGCATCGATCTCGGCGAGGAACTCTCTAATCAGCGCCACGGGCGGACCTCAGTGCCTTGACGAAATCATCGACCTCGATCGTGGTGGCTATGCGCCAGTGCTTCGCAATCGGGGCGAGCTCTTCCTCGACCTGCTTCAAGGTCTCCTCGCTGGTGATCTCGGGATCGAGCACGTCGTACGCTGGAGGCTGGAGAGGGTCGCCTGCCGGTCTGGAGAATGCTTCCCAAGGGCGGAAGAAAAGCCCGATGACGATCCCTGCCCGGCGATACCTTAGGCGCCACTCCCTTGGCAGAACCTGCGAGGACTCCAGCTTCAGCGCTGCGAGCGTGTTGTCGATGACCCAGCCCAGGCGGTTCTCAAGCCCGAGCTCTGCCAGTTCGTTGCGCAGCTTGGTCAGGTTGATCTGCCCCGCGTGGTTGACTAAGATCGGCGCGACCGCGGTAATGTGGCGGGCGGACTCCGCGGAAACCAGGGCTTCGCGGATCGCGTCAATGGCCTGCTTGAGCCGTTCCGAAGGGATCAGTTCGCTTTCAAGGAGATGGGTTGCTCCTTGGCGGGCAAGCGCGTTCTGTATCTGGCCTTCGACCTCGGCCGGAGTCTTCTTTGGGGAGAAGTCGTCTATGGGAACGTTGAAGTGCTTCAGTATGGTGAGCAACTGTTCAGCGGTGAATGAGCCGAGGCCACGCTCAAGCAAGGAGAGGTAGTTCTGGGAGATGCCAAGCAAGGCGGCCAGTCGCGTCTGCGACCAACGGCGTTCCTGGCGCAATTTGCGGACGCGGGAACCTATCTCCGTGCGTAGGGCTTTGGTTTCTCTGGTCATATCAATGCATGGATATAAATATCTGTATATGGATATTATAATGTGATAACCGTTGGTTCGCAAGGCCTATTCGTTGATCGTCAATATCCCGATAAGTATGCATTCGGTGAACCCCTAGATTTGGAACGGCCCGATGTCGTTCTGCTGAGTCTCGGTAGGACAAATCAATGGTAGAATCTGCCTTCCCGCGCCATGAGACCCGGACAGCCCAAGAGCCTTTACGGGAAGCTGGTCCTGGCGATCCTGCCCCTTACCTTCCTGGTGGTCAACCTCATCGTGTGGGTGCAGTACGCCAGTGCCCGTTCGGAGCTGCTGGCCGCGATCGATAGGGAGATCGGCATCCTGTCCCGCCGCGCGGCCGGCACGGTGGACGACTTGCTCGGCCACCGCTACTCGGACCTCTTCACCGTGTCGGAGACGCCGCTCATCCTGGACTACCACCACAACCGAGACTTCGGGCTCCTCAACGAGGCCGGGATATACCGCGGTGAGCTGGAGAAGTTCCTGCGCAACTTCTCCGCAAGGAGCGGGGCTTACGTCCGCATCCTCTACCTCGACGACCGGGGACGGGAGGTGTGCCGCGTCGAGCGCTCCGGCGCGGCCGCGCGAGGAGCGAGTCTGACGGACTTCTTTTCCAAGGTCCGGGCCCTGCCTCCGGGCGGTTGGCGGGCGTCTTCGATCGAGGATCTGGAGGGGATCGGCCCTGTGGTCTACTACGGCCGGCCGATCCGGGACGAGTCCGGCAAGCTCCGCGGGGTATTCGTCATGGGCTACGACCTGGCCGAACTGCTCACGGTCCTGAAAGCCAACTCGATCGGAAGGAGGGGAGGGGCCCACATCCTGACGCCGGAGGGACGCAGGCTCGGGGGCGCGGCCGGCTCCGAGGTCGGGGGCGTCATGCTCAGGTCAGCCAGCGCTCTCCGGCGGCTTCCCTGGACGGTCGTGGCCGAGGCGCCGCTCGATGATTTCCTGGGCCCGCTCAAGGATATGCGCAACGCCGCCCTGCTCACCTCCCTGGCGGGCCTGGCTCTGCTGACTGTCATCCTCCTCTTCCTCGTGCGCGGCGTGACCCGGCCCGTGGCGGCCTTGGTCGAGGCGGCCCGCCGCATCGGCGGGGGAGACCTCGGCTACCGCATCAAATGCGTCGGCGCCGACGAGCTGGGCCTGCTCTGCGCCTCCTTCAACGAGATGGGCGAGCGGCTGGTCGAGAACCGCAGGCAGACCATGGAGCTCCAGGCCCAGCTCGTGCAGGCCGAGAAGCTCTCCGCCATGGGCCAGCTCATCTCTGCCGTGGCCCACGAGATCAAGAACCCGCTGGCTGCCGTGGTAGGGTTCGCCCAGGCGGCCCTGTTCGGAGACTGCCCGCCGGCCCTGCGCGAGGACCTGGAGCGCGTCAACAGGAACGCGTACCGCTGCAGGAAGGTGGTGGACAACCTGCTGGTGTTCGTGCGCCGCAGCGGGGAGGGCCGGTCCAGGGTCCGAGTCAACGACGCCGTCCAAGCCGCCCTGGACCTTTTGCAGTACCGCCTCTCCAAGACCGAGGACGTGGTCCTGGCTCTGGAGCTCTCCCCGGACCTGCCGGACGTGGTCGGCGACTTCCAGCAGGTCGCGCAGGTCCTGGTGAACCTGGTCAACAACGCATGCGACGCCATGTCCGCCGTTCCGCTTCACCGGGGGGTCAGAAGGCTGCGCGTGGCAACGAGCGCCGCCCCCTCCGGGAGAGGAGAACGGCCGCCCTCCGGGGACCTGGCCCCCTTGGGCCAGGCCCCCTCCGGGAAAGGCGCACGGCCGCCCTCCGAGGACGGCGGGCCCTTGCCCGTTGCCGGCAAAGTCAGGATCGTCGTGGAGGACAATGGGCCGGGCATTCCCGCGGAGCATCGGGCGAGGGTGTTCGAGCCGTTCTTCACCACCAAGGAGCCCGGCAAGGGCACGGGCCTGGGGCTGGCCATCTGCCGTCAGATCGTCCAGGCGCACGGAGGGGACATCCGCTTCGAGACGGAGGATGGGAAGGGGACGGCCTTCGTAGTCGAGCTCCCGGCCGCGGACGAGGAAGAGCTGGCCAGGCTCTCGCTGCCGCTGGAGCCGGAGTCCCTGCCGCCCGTGCCGGGCAAGCGAATCCTGGTCGCGGACGACGAGGCGGACTTCGCGGACCTCATGGCCAGGGTCATGCGCGAGGACGGCGGCGCCGTGGACGCGGCGCACGGCGGGGCCGAGGCGCTGAGGCTGGCGTCGTGCGGTTCCTACGACCTCGTCATCACCGACATCGAGATGGAGGACGTGAAGGGCACGGACATCTTTTCGGAGCTCTCGCGCCGCTCCGGGGAGGCCCTGCCGGCCTTCCTCTTCGTCACGGGCGACATCTTCAACCCGAAGGTCCTGGAGTTCCTGTCCAGGACCAAGCTCCCCTATCTCGTGAAGCCCTTCGACATGGAGGCTCTCCAGCAGGCTGCCCGAAGGCTCCTGTCTTAACCTCCGCGGGTCACGGTTTTTCCGGCTTCTGCAGGCTGTTCTCGGGCAGTCCGGGCATGCGCTTGGGCGCGTTCCAGAACGCCAGCGCCGCCAATCCATAAGCGATGCCGATGGGCACCAGGAGCGCGGGAAAGGCCGTGGTCATCATCCCGGCTCCGAGCGAGAGCAGGCCGTAGCCCATGGAGGTCGAGGTGTTGATGAAGGAGCCCGAGGTCCCGAACACCTTGCCGAGGTCCGTCTTCTTGGAGGCGGTCTGCATGTAGGTGTTGAAGGACACGATGGCCGGCCCGCTGAACATGCCGTAGATGAGCATGGTCAAAAAGAGCGCGGTCTGCACGCTCATGAAGGGGATGAGGCCCGGCATGGTCCACACGAGGAACGGCAGCCACACGGCCAGGAGGCCCAGGCCCAGGAACTTGATCCACCCTTTCTGGGTGATGTGGTTGGCCAGCCACATGAGCCCTGCCGCGATGGCCACGGCTCCGGCCGCGGCCAGGATGCTGCCCGGTATCAGGCCGGTGTAGACCCAGGTCGCGGCCAAGGCCAGGACCCCTGCCTGGATGAGGCGCTGGGCCGGGAACTTGCCGATCAGGGGGATGCGGATGTCAGGGAGCTTGACCTGGGAGGAGTTGGCGATGAGGGTGCCGAAGAACAGCGCGCCGGTGAGCTTGCCCAGGAGCATGGCCTTGCCTGCCTGGCCCACCAGGGTCACGGCCATGAGGGGCAGGGCGAAGTTCTGGAAGGGGTAGGTGACCGCGGCCTGGAGCGACGAGAACAGGATGGTCGAGAACTGGCGCAGGGTCCAGCGCTTGGCCTCGGTCTGGAGGGCTTTGGTCTGCTCTCCGCGCTTGGCCAGGACGCCTTCGAGCTCCGCCACCCGGGCTTCCCAACCCGCGGCCTTCTCGGTTTTGAGACGCTCGATCTCAGCGCGGTCCACCGCGTCAGCCGACGCGTTCTCCTTGAGGGTCAGGGATATCTCCTTCTCCCTTTCCGAGACCTCGCGGGTGTCGCCCCGCCGGACAGCGCGCACCGTGTCCGTGTTCCAGACCCAGTAGAAGAGGGCCAGGGCGATGGGGATGGGCGAGTGCAGGAAAGAATAGGCCGCGATCGAAGCTCCGAAGATGAGGGCTTCCTTCCAGTGCTTGCGGAGGAACTCAGGGACAAGGGCCTTGAGAGCGGGCTTGCCGCCAAGGCGGACCTGGTCGAGCCAGGCCTTGACCCGGGACTTGAGCGTCTGCGGGGTCCCGGGGGCCGCGTTAGTCGGCGGCGTGTCATTGGGCATGGAGAACCATAGATAGGGCGCCAGGAGCAGGCCGTGCACCGCGGCTGAGATGAGGAACGCGATCATCGGGTTCCACTTGTCGATGACCGAGCCGATGCCGAGGATGAGGCCCAGCACGGCCTGCATGGACACATAGTGCACCGAGCCCAGGGCCATGACCGTGCCCTGGTGCTTGCCTGCCAGCCTCCTTATGTAGGCGTTCTCCGTGGTCATGATGGCTGAGAGCACCCAGCCGTTGGCGATGGAGGAGAGGAGCAGGGTCCAGAAGTTGAGGATGCCGAAATAAGCGAAAGCGGGGAGCATCAGGGTCAGGACCGCGCGCACCACCATGTTGATGACCATGGAGTTGCGGGCCGAGAGCTTGTCCGCGAGATTCCCGTTCAAGGGGCCTGTGGCG
The DNA here is from genome assembly GCA_016234805.1 of Elusimicrobiota bacterium. GTDB lineage: Bacteria > Elusimicrobiota > Elusimicrobia > UBA1565 > UBA9628 > JACQWX01. The sequence continues at coordinate 1,280 of JACRNU010000011.1, read as the reverse complement.
ATGGCGGCCAAGGGGCCCAGGGCCATGAGGACTCCGTAGGTGGCCCAGCCCACGGCAGGCGCGGCGAGAAAGGGGTAGGCGATGGAGGTCAGGATGAAGCTCGCGATGGAGAAGGTCCGCGAGATGAAGAGCGCCTTGACGGCCTTCTTGTTGAAGTCCGAGGGAGGGGTGGCGGCCATGCCCTTCAAGATCTCGGTGGAGGCCGGACCGCCCTCCGTGGGCCACACGAAGATGTTGTCGAGCCTGGGGTCGGCCTTGGCGCCGACCGAGATGGTGAGCGCCCCTTGGGCCGCCTTGAGCATGTTGCGGTCCGTCACCCTGGAGCCGAAGAACTGGTCGCCCACGATGAGCAGCTTGGAGACCGGGAGTTCCCTTCCGCCGAACCGGCCCAGAAAGCCCGCGAGCTTGTCGAAGAGCCTGCCTTTGATCCCCATGGCCGCGAGGTCGCGCAGCCTGCCGATGTACCCGAGATGGGTCCTGAGCCAGGACACGCCGATGGCCTTGTCCACCTTGGAGAGCGAGATGTAAGGAGGAAGGGCCGGGTCCTTGGCCATGCGGCCGATCACTTCGACGTCCATGCCCCGCTTCTTGAGCTCGTCCTGCATGAGCTGGGCCGCGGCCTTGACGTCAGTCTCCGCGGTGCCCACGGGCAGGGGCCGGAAATAGGAATCCTTGGAAAGCTCCTCCTCCCTGCCGTTGAAGATCACGCTGCCGTACTTTTCCTTCACGGCCTGCCCGGCTGCCTTGATGGACTCGCCCTCGGCCTGCTCCCAGGCGATAGCCACGTCGCGCACGAGCCGGGCTTGGGACTTGGCGTCGTAGGCAAGGGCCCGGGTGCCCTTGGAGGACACGATCCCCATGACCGCCTTCTGCTCAGGCGTCATGCCGGAGATGGACTGCAGGATGGTGGTTTCCTTGGGGTTCTCGGAAGCGTCCGGCCGGTCCGTGAGGATCACGGGCTGGACCCCGGCGTCAGCCGCGGCCTTCAGAGCCTCGGCGGTCTCAGGAGCGATGGGCTTGGCCCAGGGGGCGAGCGTGTCGTCGTAGTCGAAGATGGCGAGAGAAGGCTTGTTCTGCGAGAGCTTGGCGAGGATCTGCTGGGCATGGCCCGGGCTCACGGGCCTCAGGCTCAGGATTACGCCGCGGCCTGCCAGGGCGCGCAAAGCCTGGCGGTGGACCTCGTAGTCCGAGGCGCCGCCTTGGGGGTTGGAATCAGCGATGCGGCGCAGGGACGAGTCTGTTTCCGCGCCCGGGACGGACGCGATGGAGTCCACGGCCTT
>JACRNU010000010.1 GCA_016234805.1 Elusimicrobiota bacterium | reverse complement strand
CTCCGCCGCGTTCGCGCTCATCCTGGCCTCCCTCGCCTATTGGCTGGTGCGGCGCGAGTTCCCGCAGGCGGGCAGGCGGGAGTGGCTCGTCTTCTGCGCTGCGGCGCTGTCGCACGGGCTCTTGGATATGGCCACGGACGGCGGCTTGGGCAGCGCGATCCTCTTTCCTTTCACCAAGCATCGCTTCTTCTTCCCCCAGCGACCCATCCCGGTCGCGCCCGGCTGGGCAGGGTTGTTCAGCTGGGGCTTCCCGTCGTTCGTGTGGGAAATCGGGCTCCTCTGGCCGCCCGCGCTCGCCTGCTTTGTCCTGGGGACCCGCTGGCGGGCCAAGGTCCGAGGGGCGATCATCTTCGCGCTCCTCGTCTTAACGGCTGTCATCTGGTTGAAGCGCTGGAATCTCCTCTATGGGATGCGTTTGGAGTTTTTCCTCGGATAGCTGTGGCCCGGCCGTAACGGCTGGGCCGGGTCTTGGGCGGCACGAACCTACCCGCAGCGGCCGCCAAGCCGCCTATTTTCGAGTAGTCAAATCAGTAGCTCATCCAGGTCGTGCCCTTCGTGTCCGTGTGCGTGCAGCCCAGCCAGAAGTCGTCCTTGCGGCGGACCGGGCCCATCATGGGGGGCGTGTCCGTCTCCCAGTAGATCCACAGCATCCCATTGACTTGGCCATCCCAAGCCGCAGGGGCGCCCAATCCTGTCCTGCAGTTGCTGTCCGTGCCCGATAATTGGCCCACGCAGACCCCGCTCTTCTCCGGGTGGTACGACGGGGATCTGGCCGCGGGTATGGCCGCGATGTACTTGGCGTTGACCGTGAGGCAGGCGAGGTCGTCGCTGGGGAAGTTTCCTTCGGTGTCGGCGTAGTAGATGGACAGTACCGAGCGGATGTTCCCCAGGTTGCCCTTGGTCGCCCCGTCCTGGGATTTCCGGAGGAGGTCCGCGAACTTGGGTATCGCGATCGCGGCCAGGATGCCGATGATGGCGACCACGATCATCAGCTCGATAAGCGTGAATCCCGAAACGGCGGGTGCCCGGTCCCGTGTTCCCATGGACATGCCCCCTTCTTGCTGTTATGAAATATACGGGGAAAGATGATGGATCAGCAATACTAATATGTGCCCGGGAACCAACCCAAGGAGTTTAGTCGGGAAACCCGGCCGTTTCAATGTGATTATAGGCACAAGCGGCCGCTGCCGCGCTCGTCGCGGCAGGACGGAGATGCCGCTCCAGAGCCGCCATTGTCAACTCGAATTGGTATCATCTTCGTCATGAAACACCTCAAGGCATTGATTCTCGCCGTTCTTTGCGCTGCGGCAGCCGCGTGCGGGCTTATCGAGGTCTCCGCGGCAGCCCCGGCTGAAGGCGAAGCCCGGGTCGTGGTGGTGGGTGGCGGCCTGGCCGGGCTCGTGGCGGCCTACGAGCTGCAGAACAAGGGCATCGCGGCCCATGTCCTTGAGGCCGGGGACCGCTGGGGCGGCAGGGTGGCCACCGTGGAGTACGCCAATGGCCTGCGATCCGAGTACGGGATGCACGAGATATGGGACTCGAACACGCTCCTGGCGTACGTCAAGAAGTTCAACATCCCGTTGTCCGGTCCGGAGGAGCCCTACTCCAGCGTGGTCATGAACGGGAAGTATTACCCCTACGTTCAGCCTTCCGTTGACAAGTTCTTCGCCACCATGTTCACGCCTCGGGAGATCAAGGACTACCGCAAGTGGCTCAAGAAGGCCGAGGAGCTCTACGACGAATCCGAGGCCAAGGGCCTCACCCCGAGGCTGGCCGAGATCCAGAAGCTCTCGTTCGCCCAGTGGGTGGGTTCGGCCAACCTCTCTCCGGCTGTCAGCGAGTTCATCCGCATGGGAGTGGAGTGCGAGGTCGCCACCGATTGGAGCAGCATCAGCGCGGTCTACGGCCTCCAGCAATTGAGCATCTTCATGCACGGCAGCGAGCAGTGCCGCCACGTGGTAGGCGGCAACCAGAAGATCGTCGAATCCTTCGTGGACAGCCTCAAGGGCCCCAAGACCCGGGGAGCCCTGGTCACACGGATCGTGCGGACGAAGAACGCCGACGGCGGCACCGAGGTCGTGGTGCACTACAAGAAGGACGGCGTCATGCGCTCCCTGCGGGCCGAGAAGGCGGTGGTGGCCGTGCCCTTCCATGTCCTGCATGCCATCCAGTTCGAGCCGGGACTGACTGAAGATCAGTGGAAGGCCGTGGATTCCCTGATCCCCGGCATGTACACGGTGGTCCACTTCATCATCGACGCCAAGGCCGCGGAGAAGCTCCTGGTGGACGGCAATATCCCGTTCCCGGTGCTCACCCGCGGCCCGTTGGGAGTGGTTTACGGTTTCCTTGAGAAGCCCGCCGCCTCCCAGACTGAGATGGTCTTCACCCTCCTCGTCCACGGGGACTACACCAGGTCCTACCTGGAGTCCAGGGACAAGACCCGCCAGAGACTTCTGGCGGAACTCGACAAGATATGGCTCGGCTTCTCAGGCTTTGTGAAGGAAACGCACTTCTACGGCTATCACCCGGCGGCCACGCCTGGCTGGGGGCCGGGACGCTCGCCGCTCGACAGCCTGCACGCTTCGCTCAGGACTGAGAACGTGGGCCTTTACCTGGCAGGGGACTACATCTACTCGAGCCATGCGGACGGCACCGTGAAGTCCGGCCAGGATGTCGCCGGGAAGATCGCAAAACAGCTGAAAAGCAAGCCCTGAGCCTATATGAATTGGATCGCCGCCCTGCTGCTGCTGTCCGCGCCGCCCGCATTCGCCGCCGTGGGCGAGGATGCCGTGAAGAGCTCGGTCGTGCAGTTCTTCACGGTCGTCAAGGAATCCGATTACTACGAGCCATGGAAGCAGGGCTACCAGACGAATCTGAGCGGCTCCGGCGTCATCATCGCGGGAAACCGGATCCTTACCAACGCCCATGTGGTGGCCAACCAGGTCTTCATTCAGGTGAGAAAGGCCGGGGACGCCATGAAGTACACGGCAAGGGTGGAGTACGTCGCCCACGACTCCGAAGTCGCGCTGGTCTCGGTGGAGGACCCGCAGTTCTTCAAGGGCACGACTCCGGCTCGGTTCGGCGGCCTGCCTTACCAGCGCGATAAAGTAGCCGCTTACGGGTTTCCCACGGGCGGCGAGCAGCTCTCGATCACCGAGGGGGTGGTCTCCAGGCTGGAAGTGAACACCTACACCCACTCTGAAAGGAGCCTCCTCCTGATCCAGACCGACGCGGCCATCAATCCGGGCAATTCCGGCGGGCCGGTGTTCAAGGATGGGCGGATGATCGGCATCTCCTTCCAATCCTACAGCGGATCCGGCGCCGAGAACATCGGCTACATCGTGCCCATCACCCTCATCGAGCGCTTCCTGGCCGATGTGAAGGACGGCCGCTACGACGGCGTTCCCGCATTGGGCGTGTTCTACCAGAAGACGGAGAGCCCGGCTTTGCGCGCTCTGGCCGGGCTTGCGCCTGGCGCGGATGGGGTGCTGGTGTCCCGCGTGGCGTACGGTTCCCCGGCCTGGGAAGTGCTGGCCGAGGGAGACGTCATCCAGTCGCTGGACGGCGTGCCGGTCTTGTGCGACGGCACCTTCCACTTCCGCAAGGACGAGCGCCTGGAGTTCTCCCACCTCGCCAACCTGCATCAGATGGGCGAGGAGGTCGCCTTGGGCCTGCTGCGCGCGGGCAGGCCGCTCAAGGTCCGGCTCAAGCTCCAGCCCTTCAAGGAGCTGGTGCCCGGCCCTGATTACGACAAGCGGCCGACCTACCTCGTCTATGGGGGGTTGGTGTTCATGCCGCTCAGCGTCAACTACATGAACCTCTGGGAATCGAAGGACCAAGCCCCTCGTTTCCGGCACTACTCGGCGGATCAATTGCCGAGCGAGAAGCGCCGCGAGGTGGTCTTCATCAACCAGGTCCTTCCCCATGACGTGAACATCGGCTACCACAACCTCCGCAAGGCCGTGGTGGAGCGGATCAACGGCCGGGAGATATCCGGCATGAAGGATGTTGCCCCTGCCCTGGCCGCGCCGCTAGGGTCCCGGCACGTCATCGAGATCGACTACCACGCGGGCGACGAACAGCCCGGCACCCGCATCGTCCTGGACGCCGCGGCGGCTGACGCGGCCAACGCGGCCATCCTGTCGCGCTTCGACGTGCCTGCGGACAGGTCAGCGGACCTGCGTTAGCGGTCCCGTGGCTGCCTGCTGGGCAAAAGCCCCTTGGTGAAGCCCGTCAAGGGACCGAAGTCGCCCTGATCGGCGTCCCTGAGCGCGGCAAGGTAGCGCACACGTATCTCTCCCGCGGCAGCCAGGTCGTCTCCCGGCCAGGAGGGCAGGGGGTACCTCTGCGAACGCAGATAGATGGCGGTCCGCGGCCTCAAGGATGTTCTCTGCCTCGACCGCGCAGAGGTCCCGGTAGGTGACGACCTCGTCCGGGATGAGGTCCGTGGTGTCCTCGATCGGCGTGGCACCTTCGGGGACGTCGAACCTCACTCGGTCTCCCAGATCGCTGAAGAACGTTTGCGCAGGAGCTTCTCGGTCTCGGCTCGGACTAGCTCCTCCAGCATGCCCTCCTCCGGGCGCTGATCCTCCATCGCCATGGTCCCAGTCAGGCGGCGAACGCGCTGGAGCGCGACTTTGCGAGCCTGCTCGCGCACCAACTCGTCGAGGTCCTTGTCGGGCTTCGGGGCCAGCACCAGCCGGCACGAGAGGGCGCGGAAGATGCGCTGCAAAGTCCCGATCTGGAGGTCCACCGTCCCGCTTTCGATCTTGGCTATGTGGGATTGGGGAAGCCCGCAGCGCTTGGCGAGTTGCGCCTGAGTCATGCCCAGGCGCTCCCGAACGAGCCGGGTCATATGGTGCGGCGCAAGGTCCGCGGTCCCTTCAGGGGCTTGAGAAGCCCACTTGGAGAGGCGGTTGATGACCCAGCCTTTGGAAATGGAGAGACGGTCGTTTTTTTGTGTCATGACAATGTTCTATCTTAATTATAATATGCAAAAGCAGATTTATTAATAGATAAATTATCTGCAATAGCAGATATTATATGAGACTTCAATGGCAGACTGCAGGGATCTGTCTCCAAAGTCCGCGCCAACCGGACATTTCCTCGGACAGCACTACAAGACGAGCCAGTGGTCGTCTGTCCCGTCGAAATCTCTCGGATTCGGACCTCGGGCTAGACCGCGAAGCCCCAGCCGGACTTCATCGAAACCCGTACCGTCATCCCGCGCCGCTTCAAGCGCTTGAAGAAGGGCTCGGGCGGGACCGCTTTCTCGGGAGGGATGGCGCCGGTCTCGGTGATCTCGCCGGAAGCGAGCATCTGGGCGGCCACGGCAGGAGGCGAGCCGGTGTCGATGTCGAGTCCGATGCCCCAGGAAGGCATGCCGGCTGTGCGGCAGTCCACCACAACGGTGGCTTTCCTGCCGTTCTTCCTGCCTTTGATCACCGTGCGCACGACTTCGTACTGGCGAAGCGGGCCGGCCTGTCTGGCGGGCTTTTGAGACATGGCCACCTTGTTGGCCACATCAATGGGCGCGACTTTCACGATGCCATGACCGTCCGCTGAGGGGACTTCCATGCCATCGTGCGAGGCAAGCCCAAGGTCGCGCAGGAAGCGCACGCGGTCCACGAACTCGGGATCAAAGGCGATCTTGAAGCTCGCCTCGCGCACTCCCTTGAATGAATAGGGCAGGGTGGCCACCTCGGAGTGGATGGTGTGCATGGGCCGGCGCACGCCCACGGGCGAGGGGAAGCGGTGGGGGTCAGCGCCGGACATGGGGTCTACGAAGGTCATCCTGCCTTTGGTGAAGAAGGCCGGCCGCATGGAGAACTCTTCGAGGATGGTCTTGAGAGAATAGGACACGGCCAGGGCAGGCGCGCCCTCGTAGCGGGTCTTGTCCATGGACCCGACCCTGCAGTGGATCTCGGTCACGGAATCGAGCTGGTCCGCTCCAAGGCGGGCCATGATGTTGGTGATTCCCGGAGCCGCGCCCATGCCCACGACCGCGGTGCGGTCGATTTTCTTGAACCTGCTGTGGAGTTTTAGTTGCTGGCGGGTCATGTGGAAGAGGCCGCCCAAGTCCACGTAGTGGCATTTCAAGGCCAGGGCGACTTGCATGACATCAAGGTTGAGCTGGTACTGAGCGCAGTTGAGGAGCACGGTCGCGCCTTTCAGTGCCCGTACCGCTTCAGCGTGGTCCTTCACGTTCACCCGCACAGGGATGACTTTGCGATTTTTGTGGGAAGCGGCCAGGGCCTTGGCTTTGGCGAAATCGTAGTCAGCGACCAGGATCTCGTCGCCTCTGGGGCAGGTCTCGACCAGGTCTTTGACCGTGATGCGGCCCATCGCCCCCGCTCCGCCGATGACGACGTATCTCATAGATTGCCCCTTACGGTGTCTGGCACCAGACTCAGGCATCTGACCTTGTCTAGGTGCCTGACACCAGTAAATCACCGATTTTTGTAAGGATACCAGTATGCCTTGGCCTCCATGACGTAGTCGAGGTGCACGTGCTTGGGCTCGCGGAAGGCGTCCAAGCCCTCGATCCCGAGCTCGCGGCCGATGCCCGAGTGGCGCATGCCGCCGAAGGGGCCCGCGTCGTTGTCGGTCAGGGGGTCGTTGATCCAGAAGGTGCCGGCCTTGATGTTCTCCATGGCCCGCATGGAGGTCTCGAGGTCCTTGGTGTAGATGCAGGCGCCGAGGCCGTAAGCTGAGTCATCAGCCATGCGGATGGCCTCGTCGCTGTCCTTGGCCACGGTGAGGGCGAGCACGGGCCCGAAGATCTCTTCTTTGGTCGCGCAGGAGCCGTGGCGCACATCGGTGAGGATGGTGGGTTCGAAGAAGTGGCCCTTCAGGCCTTTGAGCTTCATCCGTTTGCCGCCAAGGAGGAGCCTGGCTCCCTGGGACACGGCTTTGGCAACCTGGCGCTCGACTTTGAGGGCAGCCTCGGCAGTGATGAGGGAGCCGATATCCGTGTCGTGCTGCATGGGGTCGCCCACGCGCAAGGTCTTCACGAATGCGAGAAGCCTGCGGGTGAACTCTTCGGCGATGGGCTCGACCAGGATGACGCGCTTGGATGAGGTGCAGACCTGGCCCGCGTTGAGCAGCCGCGCCCAGGCCACGCCGCGGACCGCGACCTCGAGGTCCGCGTCCGGGAACACGATGAAAGGGTCGATGCCGCCGAGCTCGAGGTTCACCTTCTTGAGGTCCCGGCCTGCCTGGGACGCTATGGCCCGGCCGGTCTCGGTCGAGCCGGTGAAGGCGATAAGGTCCACCTTGGGATGTCCGACCAAAGCCTTGCCGGTCGCGGGTCCGCCTGTGACCACATTGACCGTGCCGGGGGGGAGGATGTCGTAGCACTTGGCCATGAGCAGGCTCGAGAGTGGGTTCTGGTGCGGGGGCTTGCACACCAGGGTGTTTCCCGCGGCCAGGGCAGGCGCGACCTTCCAGCACATGAGCAGGAGGGGGAAGTTGAAGGGCGCGATGGCAGCCACGACCCCATAGGGCTCCTTAATTGTAAAATTGACCTGATGGCGAGCCACTGGAGGGAGCGACAGGCCCCAGGAACTGCGTCCGACCTCGGCGTAGTACTCGAAGCACGCCGCGACCCAGTCGATGCAGTCCACGGCCTCGCACAAGGGCTTGCCGGTCTCAAGGGCGATCAGGCGTGAGAGCTCATGCTCCTTCCTGCGCACCCGCGCTCCGACTTCGCGCAGGAGCTTGCCCTTCTCCACGCCGGGCGTCTTCCACCAATCCCGCTGGGCCCGGCTCGCGGCCTCGACCGCGTCGTTCACGTCCTCTGAGCCGCAGTCAGGGACCGAGCCGAGGGGCGCGAGCGTGGCAGGGTTGCGGATCAGGATGGTGCGCCGCGACCGGGCGTCGGTCCAGGCTCCGTCGATGAGGACGCGAGATCGTTTCATCAGCATAAAATAGGTTATAACTAGGACCGGTTCAAGGGAAAGGGGATGGAGAGATGAGCCCATGGGTCTGGCTGACGCCTGCGCTGGGAGCGCTCTTCCTTTACGGCATCGGCCAGGGACTGGTCAAGATGTGGATCTCCGAGGTCCCGCCGGCGCGGTTCTGCCTTTACTTCGTGGTGGCCAAGGCGATCGTGAACCTGGGCTTCTTCTTCACCAACGGGCATCCCGACCCCTTCGCGCCCGAGGCGCGGTCCTTCATGCTGGCCGGGGTCCTGGCCTACATCCTCGACGGCGCTGGGTGGATCCTGTACTTTCAGTCCATCGTGGCAGGCCCCATCACCATCGTGGGCACGCTCTCAGCCGCGTATCCGGCCCTTACCGTGCTCTTTGCCAGGGTTTTCCTTAAAGAGACCCTCATGCCTGCCCAGTATTTCGGCGTGGCCCTGGTCATCGCCGGGTGCCTGGGGCTTTCCTATGCCCCGCCGGATCCGGATGCTAAGATCACGGACAGGCGTTGGATACCGCTGGCCGCGACAGCGCTCGTGCTCTGGGGCGCGGCGCAAACCATCGTCAAATACTCGTACGGGCTTCCTGGCGCCAGCGAAGTGAACCTCGCCCTGTTCAATACAGTGGGCGGATGCCTGACCCTGGGAGTGTTCGGGTTTCTCAAGGGCCGCGGGGGCGGCCACAGCGGCCTTGAGTGGATGCGCTCGTTTGCGCCCATGGGCATGATGGCTGGAGGCGACCTCGGGGTCATCCTCGCGACCAAGCACGGCCCGGTCTCCATCGTGACCCCTCTGACCGGCGCCTATCCCCTGGTGACCCTGGGTTTTGCCGCAATGGCGCTCAAGGAGAGGGTGTCGCGCCTGCAGTGGGTTTGCATCGGGATGATCCTCGTAGGCATGTACCTGTGTCCCGGAGCGTCATAAAGGAGAGAACGACCATGAAGAAGTACGGCATGTTCATCAACGGCAAATGGGTCCCGGCGCGCTCGGGCGCGACCCGCGAGATCCGCGATCCGGCCAATGGTCTTGCCGTGGCCGAGGTGGCTGAGGCAAGCCGGGAGGACGCCGAGGCCGCCATTGACGCCGCGCGCGCGGCGTTCGACAACGGTCCCTGGCGCAAGGCCACCGCCCAGGACCGGGGCAAGCTCCTTTTTCGCGCGGCTGAAGGCATCCGGGTGGAAGCCAAGAAGCTGGCCGAGCTCGAGACCCGCAACTGCGGCAAGCCTTTGGCCGAGGCCGAGTTCGACGTGGCGGACGCGGCCAACTGCTTCGAGTTCTACGGCGGCCTGGCCACCAAGATCCACGGCGAGACCATGCAGGTGCCCGCCAATTCTCTCAGCTTCGTGGTGCGCGAGCCCGTGGGCGTGTGCGGGCAGATCATCCCCTGGAATTACCCGCTCCTCATGGCGGCCTGGAAGCTCTCCCCTGCCCTGGCGGCCGGCAACACCGCGGTGCTCAAGCCCTCGGAACTGACCCCCTTGACCGCGCTCGAGCTCGGACGCATCCTGTCCGAGGCCGGGGTCCCCGCGGGCGTGGTCAACATCGTGACCGGCCCCGGCCCACCCCAACATCGTGTTCGGAGACGCCGACCTCGAATGCGCCGTGGACGGGGCGCTGTTCGGCGCCTTCGCCAACCAGGGAGAGGTGTGCTCGGCCGGGTCGCGCCTGCTGGTGGAGCGCTCCATGCATAAGCGCCTGGTGGAGGGCATGCTCAAGAAGATCCCACGCATCAAGCTCGGTCACGGGCTCGAGCCTGGAGTGAAGATGGGGCCGCTCGTCTCGGCCGCGCACCGCGACAAGGTCGAGGCCTACATCAAGATCGGGGTCAAGGAAGGGGCCAAGCTCCTTTGCGGAGGAAAGCGGCCCGCGGGACGAGCCTTCGCCAAGGGATTCTTCCTAGAGCCCACGATCTTCGACGGGGTCAAGCCCTCCATGCGCATCGCGCGCGAGGAGATATTCGGGCCCGTGCTCGCGGTCATCCCCTTCGATACCGAAGACGAGGCCGTGGCCATGGCCAATGACACGGAGTACGGCCTGGCGGCTGCGGTGTGGACCAAAGACGTGACCCGCTCCTTGCGGGTGATCTCGCGCCTGCGAGCCGGCATCACCTGGGTCAATATCTACCATCCCACCTTCAACGAGCTCCCGTGGGGCGGGTACAAGGCCAGCGGCATGGGCCGGGAGCTCGGCCTCTACGGCATCGAGGCGTACCTCGAGACCAAGCAGGTCAACATCAACCTCGACGAGAACCCCATCGGCTGGTACTAGGAAGGAAACCATGATGATCAAGCTCAAGACCGCGATACCTGGACCCAAGAGCAGGAAGCTCATGGAGCGGCGCGCCAAGGCCGTGGCCCGCGGCCCATTCCATGCCACGCCGATCTTCCTCGCCCGGGCCAAGGGCGCGGTGGTGGAAGACGTGGATAGCAACGAGTTCCTCGACTTCGCGGCCGGCATCGGGGTGGTCAATGTGGGCCATGCCGCGGACGCGGTGGTGAAGGCGGTCGCGGAGGCGGCGGAGCGCTGCCTGCACGCGGGCTTCAACGTCACGCCCTACGAAGGCTATGTCGAGCTCGCCGAGGGGCTCTGCGAGGTCGTTCCCGGAGACCTTCCCAAGAAGGCCCTCCTGGTCAACAGCGGGGCCGAGGCTGTGGAGAACGCGGTCAAGCTCGCCAGGGTCTTCACCGGTAGGCAGGCCGTGGTTTGCTTCGACCACGGGTTCCACGGCCGCACCTACATGGCCATGACGCTCACCTCCAAGGTGAAGCCCTACAAGCTGGGCTTCGGCCCGTTCTGCCCCGAGGTCTTTCGCGCGCCCTTCCCCTACGCCTATCGTTGGCCGGGCACTCCTCAAGCGGCTCAGGGAGTACTGCACACAGCACGGCATCGTGCTCGTGGCTGACGAGATACAGACCGGGTTCGGCCGCACCGGCACCCTGTTCGCGTGCGAGCAAGCCGGCATCGCGCCGGACCTCATGACCCTGGCCAAGGGCTTGGGCGGCGGCCTTCCCATCGCGGCCGTGGTCGGCAGGGCGGACATCATGGACGCGGCCGTCGAGGGAGGCGTGGGCGGGACCTACGGCGGCAACCCCGTGGCCTGCGCCGCTGCCCTGGCCGTGCTCAAGGCTTTCAGGGACGGCACACTGCTCGACCATGCCCGGGCGCTCGGCAAGATCATCGAGCGCCGCATGGCGGACTGGCTCAAGCGCTTCCCCTGCGTGGGCGATGCCCGGGGCCTGGGCCCCATGCGGGCCATCGAGTTCGTACGCGACCGCTCCTCCAGGGAGCCCTGGCGTGAGGCCGCCGGCCAGGTGGCGAAGTACTGCTGGGAGCACGGAGTCCTCGTGCTCACGGCCGGGACCTACGCCAATGTCATCCGTCTGCTGCCTCCCCTGGTCATCACCAGGGAACAGCTCGAAGAGGGACTCGGCGTGATGGAGGCGGGCTTGCAGGAGCTGGAGTCCGGGCGCCGCGCGCCCCCTCCGGGAAAGGAGAACAACCGCCCTGCGAGGACGACCGGCCCTGGCCGGTCGCCAGCCAAAGGAGGATCAGCATGACCGCCAAGACCGCCCCGAACGAGATCGCCGTCCTGGACAAGTACACCGGAGAGAGCATCGCCCAGGTCCTAGAATCCTCGAAGGAGGATGTGGAACGGGCCATCACCAGGGCCCAGCAGGCTTTCGCTTCCTATTCGAAATGGCCCGCCCACCGGCGCGCCAAGGTCCTGGAGGCTGCGTCCCTGCTGCTCACCCAGCGCCGCGAGGAGCTGGCCCTGACCCTCAGCCGCGAGGCGGGCAAGGCCTGGAAGTACTCGCTCATCGAGGTCGACCGCGCGGCCGAGACCTTCAAGTTCGCGGCCGAAGAAGCCAAGCACCTGCATGGGGAGACCATCCCCCTGGATGCTTCGACCGCGGGCGAGGGCCGGCTCGGCTTCTACATCCGCACCCCCATCGGCGTGGTGGCCGCCATCTCGCCGTTCAACTTCCCGCTCAACCTGGTCGCGCACAAGGTGGCGCCGGCTCTGGCCGTGGGCAACTCCGTGGTCCTCAAGCCCGCGACCACCACGCCCCTGACCGCCATCAACCTGCAGAACATCCTGCGCGAGTCGGGCCTGCCGGACGGCGCCCTGGAGATCGTCATCGGCGGGGGATCGACGGTGGGCGCCTGGCTCGTGACGGACCCGCGGCCCGCCATGGTCACCTTCACGGGCAGTCCCGGCGTGGGCACGCTCATTACGAAGATGGCGGGCTTGAAGAAGATCACCATGGAACTGGGCAACAACGGCGGCGTCATCATCGAGCCGGACTCGGACTGGGAGAGCGCGGTCGACCGCTGCGTGATGAGCGCGTTCGCCAACTCCGGGCAGATATGCATCAGCCTGCAGAGGATCTACGTCCACGACTCCATCGCGGCCCCTTTCATTGAGAAGTTCCTCAAGGCCGTCTCGAGGCTTAAGGTGGGCAACCCGACCGATAAGGACTGCGACGTGGGCCCGATGATCAGCGAGAGCGAGGCCGTCCGCGCCGAGGCCTGGGTCAAGGAGGCCGTGGAGGCCGGGGCCAAGGTGCTCGCCGGAGGCTCGCGCCGGGGCGCGGTGCTCGAGCCCACCGTGATCGGCGGCGTCAAACCGGACATGAAGGTGGTCTGCGACGAGTCCTTCGCGCCCCTGGTCACGATCACGACCTACAAGGACTTCGAGGACGCGCTCGGCCAGCTGGCCGACACCATCTACGGGCTCCAGGCGGGCATCTACACGAGGAACATCCCCAAGGCCCTGCGGGCCATCGAGAAGCTAGACTTCGGCGGAGTCATCATCAACGACACGCCCATCTTCCGCGTGGACCACATGCCCTACGGCGGCAACAAGCAGAGCGGCATCGGCCGGGAAGGCGTGCGGTTCGCCGCTGAGGAGATGACGAACCTGAAGATGGTGGTCATCCGGCCCTAGGGTTTTTCAGCAGCCTGCTAGCGGAGGATGAGCCGGGCCATGAGACTGTTGTTCTCTCCAGCGTTCTGGATGCCCGCGCCGACCACGACCTTGCCGTCCCATCCCTGGGGGGCCCAGGTTTTGAGGTCGAGGTCATAGGATGCCTTAGCCCCGAGGTCCACGAACTTGAAGTTGGCCGGCTTGATGTCGGGATAGTAGCTGTCCCCGAAGCGTCCCCGCTCGTTGGGGCCGATGCCGAGTTGGACGCGGGTCCAGCCCGAGGGCGTGCGGTAGTCCGCGGTGAAGCCCGCGAAGGCATTGCCGTCGTAGCTCTTGAAGGAAGCGGAGGTCGAGAGGAGCTCGATGCGGACATGCTGGATGCCCTCCAGCTCGATTCCGGCGTAGCCGAAGCCCCACTTGCAGGCTCCCATCCCTACATCGACCACGAGGTCGTCCGAGATCCTGGCGAAGTCAGAGTCGCAGGGGCCGTAGTCCACGGTCTTGGCGCCGAGCCGTCTGGCCGCGGAAGGGGCTTTGAGAGTTGTGAATTCGATGCGGGCGATGTCGGGGCTGTCGACCGGGACGCGGAGGACGCGGCCATCTTTGGTGGTGACGACCATCTCGGCGAAAGCCGCGGCACAGGCAAGGGCGAGAGCTGTTGCGAGAAGCGCGGTCTTCATGAATCCTCCCCGGTCGGGTCCTGCTGTCCCTTGAAGATGTCACCGAGCGTGCCCAGCCCCTCGGAGGAGTTCTCAGGCCGGGACTGGTAGGCCTTGAGCGACTCGGCTTCCTCTTCCTGCGCGCGGCTGATATCGGCCAGGGACAGGGAGAGCTTCTTGCTCTCCGTGTCCACGGCCTCCACGCGCACTTCCACGGCCTGGCCCTCCTTGAGGACCTCGCGGGGGTGGCCGACGCGGCGGCCCGCGCCGAGCTTGGAGATGTGGATGAGGCCGTCGACGCCCTCGCCCATGGAGACGAAGGCGCCGAAGGGCGCCAGGCGCGAGACCTTGCCGAAGTGATAGGAGCCCAGGGGCCAGAGCTCGGCGGCGCGCTGCCAGGGGTCGGGCAGGGCGTCCTTCAAGCTGAAGGAGACCTTGTTGTTCGCCCAGTCCAGCCTCTTGATGACGACCTCGACCTTCTGGCCGACCGAGAGCTTGTCCTCGACCTTCTCGACCCGGGCCCAGGCGATCTCGGAGACCGGGATGAGGCCCTCGACCCCGCCGATGTCCATGAAAGCGCCGAACTTCTGGATGGAGGTGACGGTGCCCTGGACCCGCATCCCCTCCTTGAGGGACTCCCGCATGGCCGCGGCCTGGTTCTGGCGCTCGACCTCGAGGATGGCCTTGCGGGAGATCACGACATTGCGGTCCCCGCACTCGGTGATCTTGAAGGTGAAGGATTGCCCGATGACCGCGGCGCGGTCGTCCTCTCGGCGCAGGCCCATCTGCGAGAAGGGGCAGAAGGCGCGCGCGCTGCCGCTGATCTTGACCTCGAAACCGCCCTTGACCTCCTTGGCGACCGTGCCCTCCACCGGGATGCCGCTCTTGAACGCCTGGTGGAGCTGGTTCTGTCCCACGGAGCCCGAGCCGATGCGGGTCGTGAAATGCATGTCATGGCCCTTCGACGGCAGGTAGTAGGCGCGGACCTTGGCTCCCTCCTGGACCGTGACGGCGCCGGAGGCGTCGGAGAGTTCCTTGCGGTCGAGATAGCCCTCGCCCTTCCTGCCGACGTCGAGGAAGATCCATTCCGGCGTGATCTTGACCACCACGGCCTCGATCATCTGCCCGGGCGTGAACTTCTCGGGCGCCTTGAAGCTGGATTCGAACAGCTGCGCGAAATCCTCGGTCTCGTCCTGCTGGTCTTCTGGTCGGTGGTCGGTCATGGCGCTCCTTCCCGAGCCCCTATG
Organism: Elusimicrobiota bacterium; assembly: GCA_016234805.1. GTDB lineage: Bacteria > Elusimicrobiota > Elusimicrobia > UBA1565 > UBA9628 > JACQWX01. The sequence continues at coordinate 5,388 of JACRNU010000010.1, read as the reverse complement.
ATACCATCTCGGGAGTCCTGGCGGAAACTGGTATAATGACTGAAAAGACTCGCGTCCCCATCTTGGCGGATCCTGTCGGGAGGAAAGATGCCGTTCACTCAGTTGGGCCTTCATCACGACCTCGTGCGCGGGGTCAACGCCATGGGCTTCACCGCGCCCACGCCGATCCAGATCGAGACCATCCCGCTGGCCCTCACGGGCAAGGACATCATGGGCTGCGCCCAGACCGGCAGCGGCAAGACCGCGGCCTTCGCCCTGCCCGCGCTCCAGCGGCTGGCAGGGAGGAACCTGCACGGGGTTCACGTGCTGGTGATCGGCCCGACGCGGGAGCTTGCGCTCCAGGTCGATAAGGAGTTCCACGCCCTGGGTCAGTTCACCCATTTCAAGACTGGCGTGATCATCGGCGGCGTGGGCTACGGCGACCAGAGGAGATCCTTCTCCGAGGGCGCGCAGGTCCTGGTCGCGACCCCGGGCCGGCTGCTCGACCATCTGTGGCAGAAGAGCGTGCGGCTCGACCGTCTGGAGCTGCTGGTGCTCGATGAAGCGGACCGCATGCTGGACATGGGCTTCCTGCCGGACATCCGCGACATCATCGGCCGCCTGCCGGCCCAGCGGCAGACCATGATGTTCTCCGCCACGCTCGGCGCAGACGTCGAGAGGGTGGCGGCCTTCGCCCTGCGCGACCCCGTGCGGATCCAGGTGTCCCGGCCCACCTCCGTGGCCGAGGGCATCAGCCAGGTCGTCTACCCGATCATGCAGACGCAGAAGACCCAGCTCCTCATCGCCCTGCTCGAGTCCACCCAGGTCCGCTCGGGCCTCGTGTTCTCCAGGACCAAGCACGGGGCCGACCGGCTCGCGAGCAGGCTGAAATCCGAGGGTTTTTCGGTCGGGGTCCTGCACGCGGACCGCACCCAGGTTCAGCGCAACGCGGCCATGGAGGGCTTCCGCTCGGGCAAGACCCGCATCCTGGTCGCGACCGACATCGCGGCCCGCGGCATCGACGTGAAGGAGATCAGCCACGTCGTCAACTACGACCTGCCCCAGCACCCGGAGGACTACATCCACCGCGTGGGCCGCACGGCCCGGGCCTACGGCGTGGGCGACGCCATCACCCTGATGGCTCCGGATGAGCAGCCCTACCTGACCGCCATAGAGCGCTACATCGGGATCGTCTTCCCGCGCGCCATGCTGCCCGGGTTCCCCTACACCGTGCCGCCCACACTGACCCCGCCGCGGCCCAAGACCTTCAAGGACTTGAACTGGGGCCGGGCCCGCATGGCCCGGCTCTATCGCCGCCGCCGCTGAGCGGCTACTTGAGGGTCAGGACGGTCTTCCGGTCGCGCAGGAGGCCGTGAACCACGACCTCCACCCGGGCCCCCGACTCGCCGGCCACGGCGTCGAGCATGGAGTCGAGGTCCTTGCCCGAGAGCTTCGCGGCGTTGACCTCGATCAGAAGGTCTCCGGCCTTGATCCCCGATTCTTTGGCCGGAAAGCCGTCGAAGACCTTGTCCACCCTGGCGCCGGCCGGGTCTTCCTTGATGACCATGCCCGCCATGCCGGACACGGGCTTGATGGCCTTGCGGAAAGCGGATTCCACGGCGCCGGCCTTGAGGCTTCCGAAGGAGAACGCGGCAGAGATGAGGCGGTTGTAGTCAAAGCCTTTTGGGAGGCCACCGTCGGCGGCCAGGGCCTCGTAGAGGACCGCGGCCAGGGGGACCCCGCCCTTGCCGGTCTTCGGGGAGAAGTAGAGCAGCTTCATGGAGCGCAGGCTGCGCACCCGGGAAGCCAGGCCCAGCGCTTCCAGACCGTGCCGCGCGGCTGCGTCCACGAACTCCTCTTCTTTGCCTTCGTGGAATTCCCCATAGACCCGGTCCCAGGCTTCCTTATAGAAGGGGTCGTTGCCGGCCAGCCTCTTCTGCGCCTCGAGGTTCTCCCTGGACGGGTTGAACTTGTGCATGAACTCGTGCGCGAGCAGCCAGTCCAGGGATCCCCTCTGGGTGGCCCAGCCCACGTTGAACCCATTGAGCTGGAAGCTCATGGGGCTGGCGAAGACGAGCACCGCGATCCTCATCTCCCGGTCCGGGATCTTCCGGCCGGAGAAGGCCTCGAGGAGGTCCGCGAAGCGTTCCGCGTCGAAGCGCTTGAGCACGGGTTCGAGGCTGAGCTGGTTCTCCTTGAGCAGCGTGTCGTAGCGCTCTCGCCGCATGGCGGAGAAGCCGTTCTTGTGGAGGAAGGAGAGGAGAGTCCGGACCTCGGCGTGATGGGCTTCCAGGTCTGCCAGGACCGGGGCGTAGGCCGGTTCATCAATCTTGCGTCGGATCTCGGCCAGGAGCGGCTTTGGATCCTCGAAGCGCTTGAGCAGGGGCTCGAGATCGTTTTCCGGCAGGGAGGAGAGAAGATACGCGAGTTGGATGCCGCGGCCGGACCAGCGCTTCAAGGCGGCTTCAGCAGCCGGGTCCGTCTTGAACTTCGGCAGCCACTCCTTGCGCAGGTCGGCCCAGGGCTCGTTGAATCTGGGGTTGTCCGAGACCGCGTTGAGGAAGGACGCGGCATCGAGGACCTCGGAGTTGTAGAGGGTGAAACGCGCCGGCGCCGCGGCGGCGCTGGAGAGGGCTGGGGCGAGCGCGAGCCAGGCGGCCAGGAAGACCAGCCTTCTCGTCGGAAACAGAGGTCCTGTCATGGCGCGCTATGATACCATTTGGCCGTGCGGATCGCGCTGGCTTCTTGTCGGACCCTTCCCGAACCCGACCCGGACCAGGACCTCCTCCTCGCCGCGCTTCGGGACGCGGGCGCCCAAGCCCGTGTCGTGGCCTGGGAGGACCCAGCGGACTACCGGGAGTTCGACCTGTGCGTCATCAGGTCCACCTGGAACTACGTCCATCACCACCGGGAGTTCCTCGACTGGGCCCGCAGGGTCTCGGCCGCGACCATGCTGAGCAACCCGCTCGAGGTGGTGTTGTGGAACACCGATAAATCCTATTTGAAGGACTTGGAGGAGCGCGGCATCCCGGTCGTGCCCACCGTGTTCCTGGGCCGCGGCGCTCCGGCCGGGCTGGCGGAAACAGCCGCGGGAAAGGGATGGGACGATGTTGTGGTCAAGCCGCGGGTGGGCGCGGCTTCTTTTGCCACGAAGCGGTTCTCGGGCCCGCGGCTGGAGGAGGGGGAGACGTTCTTGCGGGAAGCGCTGGAGCAGCGGGATATGATGGTCCAGCCCTACCTAGCCTCCGTGGAGGAGTCCGGGGAGCGGGCCCTGGTGTGGATCGCAGGGGCCTTCACGCACGGGGTGCGCAAGGCCCCGCGCTTCTCCGGAGCCCACGAAGCCGTGTCCGTGGCCGTGCCCGTGTCCGCGGACGAGGAGGCCTTCGGCCGGGCCGTGATTGAATCCTTCAGGCAGGACCTGCTCTACGCCAGGGTGGACGTGGTCCGGATGCCCGATGGGAGCTTGGCGCTCATGGAACTCGAGCTGGTGGAACCCTCGCTCTTCCTGGCCCAGAAGCCGGAGGCGCTGGGGCCCTTCGCAAAGGCGTGCGTGGAGGCCTGCCGGAGCCGCTAAGCCATGACTTTCAAGAAGAAATACCGAAGGATGCTCGAAGGCCTCGTGGCTGATGCGGGGCCGCGGGAGTGGTCCGTGTACATCCTGCGCTGCGGAGACGGCTCCTACTACACCGGCATCGCCAAGGACGTGGAGGCGCGGCTCTCCCAACACCAAGCCGGCAAGGGCGCGGCCTACACCAAGACGCACCTCCCCGTGGCCCTCGCCTACAGGGAAGACCGGTTCACCCGCTCAGGAGCCCTCATCCGGGAAGCGGCCATCAAATCCTTGGGCAGGCCCGGGAAGGACCTTCTGGTGGAAGGTGATGCGGGCCGCACTCGGGCCCGGAAGATCAAAGGCGCCAAGCACCGGGTCGCGGGCCGTCGACCTCGGGGGTCTTCAGGCGGGGCTATCGGAGCCTGACGTCGCCGCCGTCGGGAAGGACGAAGGGCAGCAGTTGGGGCGTCTGGTCGCGGTTTCCGCGTTTTGCCACGTCCTGGACCCGCGGCGAGAGGTAGCCGAAGAGGGACTTGACCGTCACGCTCCCCGCCGCGTCCTTGGCGTCGCCATTGAGGCCGCGCAGGAAGAAGTAGGTGAAGAGGCCGTGCCCCTGTTCTTCGGCGGTGCCGGAGATCTGGCTCGCCGCGGAAGCGGTCAAGGAGACGACCTTCCCGCCGACGCTGCCGAGGTCGATCTTGCCGACGAGCGGGCGGGTTCCCTTGGCCAGCACGGAGCGTCCGCCGCTCCCGGAGAAGCAGGAATCCATGGCAACGAGGACACGCTTCGCCTTTAGGGCGCCCAGCTTCTCATAGACGCGCTTGACCGGGTAGGAGGTCTCCTCGAGATACTGCGGGTCCCCGTCGGCGGGCACCAGGAAGGCCGTGCCGGCCGCCGGGTCGGGCGCTCCGTGGCCGGAATAGTAGAAGAAGACCGTGGAGCGTTCGTTGACGTTCTGGGGGAGCCAGGCCTCCAGGTTCTTGACCAGCCCGGTGCGCGTCGCCCGCGCCCCGGTCAGGAGCGCGATGTTGCGCTGCGGATAACCCAGAGCGATGAGGTGCTCGTAGACGGCTTTGGCATCGCGCTCCGCGAATTGCGCATCCGGCAAGCCGTTGTAATTCTCCACGCCGACCACGACGGCGAAGTTGTCCGCGTTCTCCGGATTCCGGTAGGAAGGGGTGTCGACGTCGGAGGAGACGGAAGGCTGGGCCGTTGGAGCGGAGGGCTTGGCCGCGGCTTTGACGGCCTCGGCCATCATCTGCTGGAGTTCCTCCTTCGACAGGCCCGCAGGAGCGGCGGGGGCGGTCATGGGAGCGGGCGACGTCGTCTGCTGCTGCGGCAAGGATGCGGGAGGTTCCTCCTTCTTCTTGGCGAGCGCCGCCTCACGCTGCTTGAGGATCTGGGCATGGCGCGGGGTGCCCGAGAACGCTTGATAGATGAGGCCGCTGGCCTTCTTCGACAGGCAGTCGGGATAGGCCACTAGTCCCTTGAAGCCGCAGGACAGCGTGGCCGAGAACAGTTCCTCTCTGGTGTAGGCGGAGTAAACGGTCAGTTCTCCGGTGTTGAAGTTTCCCCAAGCCAGTGAGGCGACGATGTCTCCGCTCCAGGGAGCCTCGAGCGACTCGATCGGAACCACGGTCTTGAAGATCCCCGGCTTCCGCAGGAGGTTGGCGAACATCTTCGGCGGGCTCTCCTCCGCGAATGGATTCGGCGCGGCCGTGGCGGCGATGGAAAGGTCGAGGGTGGAGCTCGATGAGGGCGGCGGCACGTCGGCATAGAGGAGGGCGTCGTCGCCGCGAGTCTTGACCTGCATGGTCTCGGAACAGCCGGCCGCCAGGACCGCGGAGGCGAGGATTGCC
>JACRNU010000122.1 GCA_016234805.1 Elusimicrobiota bacterium | reverse complement strand
GTTCGGTCAGGAGCAGCCAAGGGACCCCCAGGCAGGCCACCGAGACCAGGAGATGTCCCCCCCGAAGGAAGTGGGCGGCCAGAAGCAATCCGCAGAACATGGCCGGAAGCGAACGCGCTATCATGGTCTCGTCAGGCTCCGGGCCTCATGTCCCACGGGGATATCGTAGCATGATACAATCTGGCCTGGTGACGAACCCATGAGGACAGCCTGGGCCGCGGTGATCGGCTCGCCGGTGAAGGACTCGCTCTCCCCTGAGGTCTTCCGCAGGTTCTCCGAAGCCCTGGGCCGGAGCATCCGGTACAGGGCGGTCGACATCCCTGCCGATGGCCTGCTCCCTGCTTTCCGCCGCGCCCGCAAACTGGCCTGGCTCGGCTGGAACGTCACGGCCCCGCACAAAGCCGCGATCGCGGGCATGGCGGACCGGCTGGACCCATGGGCTGCCGCGGTCGGGGCCGTGAACGTGGTCCATTTCCGAGATGGCTTCGCTATGGGGTACAATACGGACGTCCAAGGCTTCCTGGCCCCGCTGAGGGCCTCCGGAGTGGGCCTGAAGGGAAGGACCGCGCTCGTTTTCGGGGCAGGAGGAGCGGCCGCGGCGGTGTGCGAGGCCTTGAAGCGCTCGCTGATCGCCGAGTTGTTCGTGGCAGGCAGGACCCCGGCCAAGGCCGAAGCTCTCGCGGAACGGTTCGGAGGCTTGACCGCGGAGGCGGACCCGGCCGGGCTCAAGGCCCGGGTCGAGGGGGCGGACCTGCTGGTCAACGCCACCTCCGCGGGAGAGGAGGGACTCCTGCCGCAAGGGCTGAGGCTCAAGCCCGGGTGCTGGGCCTACGACCTGGCCTATCGGCCGGCCAAGACGCGGTTCATGACCGAGGCCGAGGCAGCCGGGGCAAAGGTCTTGGGAGGGCTGGACATGCTGGTGGGTCAGGCTGCCCTGACCTGGCGCATCTGGTTCGACGAAGAGGTCCCGGACCGAGTCGTCCGGGGAGTCCTGGAGGAGTTGAGGAAGATCCCATGAGAGTGTTCCGTCTCCTGACCGCGGGCGAGTCGCACGGCCCCGCGCTTTGCGGCATCATCGAGGGCCTGCCCGCGGGCCTCAAGGTCTCGGCCGAAGACATCGACCGGCAGCTCGCACGCCGCCAAGCCGGCTACGGCCGCGGAGCCAGGATGAGCATCGAGACCGACCGGGCCCAGATCCTCGCCGGGGTGCGCGGCGGCCGGACCCTGGGCTCGCCCCTGGCGCTCCTCATCCCGAACAAGGACCGGCAGAAGGACATGCCGGTCCTGACCGTGCCGCGGCCGGGGCACGCGGACCTGGCAGGCTCCCTCAAGTACGGGCACGCGGACCTGCGCGACACGCTCGAGCGCGCCAGCGCCCGCGAGACCGCCATGCGCGTGGCGCTCGCCGTCCCCGCGCGCCTCCTTCTGGCCGAGTTCGGGGCGCGGGTGTCGAGCCGCGTGGTCTCCATCGGAGGCGAGACCGACGGCACCGACCCCTCGGGCCTGTCCCCGGCGCGCTGGGAGCGGCTGGTGGACGCGTCCCCGGTCCGGTGCCTCGACCCTGGAGCCGGCCGCCGCATGACCGGAGCCATCGACGCGGCCAAAGCGGCCGGGGACACGGTCGGCGGCGTGTTCGAGGTCCGGGTCTGGGGCCTGCCCCCGGGCCTCGGAAGCCATGTGCACTGGGACCGCAGGCTCGACGGCGACCTTGGCGCGGCCCTCATGGCCTTGAACGGCATCAAGGCCATGGAGATCGGCTCGGGCTGGGGAGACGCGGGACTGCGCGGCTCCGAGGTCCACGACGCCCTCTTCTGGGACAAGTCCCGCTCAAGGCTGACGCGCAAGACCAACCGGGCCGGAGGCCTGGAAGGCGGCACCACCAACGGCGAGGCCCTGGTCCTGCGCGCGGCCATGAAGCCGCTCGCGAGCCTCGCCAAGCCCCTGGTCTCCGTGGACCTCAGGAAGCGCAGGGCAGCTCCGGCCCCGGTCATCCGCTCGGATGTCTGCGCCGTGCCCGCTGCCGGGGTGATCGCGGAATCCCTGGCAGCCCTGGAGCTGGCCGACGCCTTCCTGCTCAAGCTCGGAGGAGACTCCATCAAGGAACTGCGCTCCCATTATGAAGCGTCTCTCAAAGGCTGAAACGCCCTCAGGAAAGGCTTTGGCGAAGGGGATCTTCCTGCTGGGCTTCATGGCCAGCGGCAAGACCAGCGTGGGCAGGGTCCTGGCCCGCGGGCTCGGCCGCGATTTCATCGACACCGACGCCCTGGTCGCGGCCGTGGTGCGCCGCTCCGTGGCCCGCTTCCTGAAGGCCGACGGAGAGGAGGCTTTCCGGAGGATCGAGCAAAAGGCGGTCGCTGCCGCTGCCCGCCGGGCGGCGCGGACCGGCGCGGTCGTGTCCGTGGGAGGCGGGGCAGTCACGCGCTCCGCGAACATCAGGGTCATGAGGCGCTCGGGGACCGTAGTCTTCCTCGACGCGCCCCTGCCGGTCCTGCGCCGCCGCGCTGGAAAAGACGGCGGCTCTGCCAAGCGCCCTCTCATGGACCAGGCCGGCCGCATTTTCGAACGCAGGCTGCCCCTTTATCGGAAGGCCGCGCACCTGAGCGTGGCCGCGGACGCCGGCTCTCCGGAGAAAGTCGCGGACGCGGTCGCCCTCCTCCTCGGACCCCGCCTCAGGCCCGTCCACCCGGCGGCTTCCCCGGCCGCTCCCCTCCAGCGCGTCACGGTCAGGACTCCCGGCAGTTCCTACCCGGTCCTCATCGGAAACAGTTGGCTCGGCAGGCTGCCTCGGCTGCTCAGGCCCTTGGTCGAGCGCTCGGCCCGGCGGCGCTGCGTCCTGGTCGCGGACGAGCGCCTCGCCGACCCGTTTCGCGGGTTCCCCGGCTCGGTCACCGGAGGCGCGGCCAAGAAGCTCGCGACCGCGTTCCGCGAAGACGGGTGGGATATCCTCTTCCGGAGCCTCCCCGCGGGCGAGAAGGCCAAGTCCTTCAAGAGCCTGCTCAGCCTCTACGATTTCTTCCTGGCCAACGACGTGGAGCGCAGGACCCCGGTGGTCGCGTTCGGAGGAGGCTCGGTGGGAGACGCCGCGGGATTCGCGGCCGCGACCTTCCAGCGCGGCCTTCCCCTGGTCCACGTGCCCACGACCCTGCTCGCCCAAGCGGACAGCAGCGTGGGCGGCAAGACCGGGGTGAACCTCCCCCTGGCCAAGAACGCGGTGGGCGCGTTCCACCAGCCCATCCTCGTGGCCTCTGACACGAGCCTCCTTGAGAGCCTGCCGGAGCGCGACCTCTTGTCCGGCCTGGCCGAGATCGTGAAGATGGCGCTCGTGTTCGACCGGTCCTTCGCACGCGGGCTGAGGGACCGCTGGCCGGGCATCCTCGCCCGGGATCCGGCCTCCCTGTCCTGGGCTCTGCGGCGAAGCGTGGAGCTCAAGGCCCGCGTGGTCTCAGCGGACGAGCGGGACTTGAAGGGCCGGCGGGAGCTCCTCAACTTCGGCCACACCGCGGGGCACGGGCTCGAGGCCGCGGCAGGCTATGGCCGGTTCCGGCACGGAGAGGCCGTGGCTTGGGGCATGGCCCTGGCCGTGAGCCTCTCGGAGCGGCGCGGCTGGCTCAAGCAGGCCGGGGACAGGGACCTGGCCCGGAACCTGCTGGCCAGGCTTTCTCCCCCTCCCTGGCCGTGTGACCTTGATTGGAAGAGATTCGCGGCGAGCGTGGGCAGGGACAAGAAGCGGCGCGGCTCCAGGAGCGTCTTTGTCCTGCTCAAGGACATCGGAGAGCCGGTCCGGGTCACCGGCGTCGGCCTCAGGGAACTGGCTTCGGCGGTCGCCGAGCTCATGAGGCCCGGGAAGAAGGAGGGAGCATGGTGAAGAAGCGGCGGAACATCCTGGTCCTGCACGGGCCGAACCTCAACCTCCTGGGCGAGCGCGAGCCGGCCCTCTACGGCCGCAAGACCCTCGTCGAGGTCAATGACTCCATCATGCGTGAGTCCCGCCGCCTGAACCTCGCCTGCCGCATCTTCCAGAGAAACGGCGAAGGAGAGCTTCTCGACCTCCTCCATCGCCTTCGTAAATGGGCCCATGGGATCCTCATCAACCCCGGAGCCTACAGCCACTATTCCTACGCTCTGCGCGACGGCTTGGCCTCCGTGGCCCTGCCCGCGGTGGAAGTCCACCTCACCGACATCTCGAAGCGCGAACCCTGGCGCCGCGTGTCCGTCACTGCCGAAGTCTGCATGGGCCAGGTCACGGGCAAGGGTCCGGCCGGATACCTGCTGGGCCTGCGCAAGCTGGCAAGGATTCTTGCGTGACCCTGGAGCGGCCGCGGACCGTGGCCCTGGTGTTCGCGCTCCTGGCCGGGCTCATCGCGGTCAAATCCTTCCAGGACGTGGACAACGACCTCTTCTTCCACCTCGTGGAAGGCGAGCGCATCGTGACCCAGGGCCGCATCCCTCTTTCCGAGGACCTCTCCTTCACGGCCGCGGGCCGGCCCATGGTGGCCACGGAATGGCTCGGCCAGACCGTCATCCACCTCGTGTTCCGCGCCGCGGGCTACAACGGCCTGGTGGCGTTCCACACGCTCCTGGTCACCGCGGCCCTCATCCTGCTCTGGCTGACCATGGAGGGAGCGTCCTTCGGGACCCGCCTGTTCCTCCTGGCCCTGACCGCCGTCGGCCTCGGCGGGTTCTATTCGGTCCGCATCCACTACTACACCTTCCTCTTCTTCAGCGCCTTCCTCTATTGGACCCGCCGCTGGGAGGAAGGCGCTCCCTGGGCTCCGTGGGCCATGGCCGCCAGCCTCCTGCCCTGGGCCAACATCCATGGAGGCTTCATGGCGGGCTGGGCCGTGCTGGCCGCGGTGTGCGGCCTCGACTTCTGGCGCGACCGCAGGCCCATGTCCCTGGCGCCCCTGGCAGCGGGGACCGCGGCGTGCTGCGTCCACCCGAGCGGAGTCACGGCCTTCGTCTATCCCATCTGGTTCATGTTCCGGTCCCCGCCGGGCCGCTCCATGATCCTGGAATGGAAGCCCGTGGATTTCACCGAGCCGCCCGCCGTGTCCTGGCTGTTCATGATCGCCTGCCTGGCCTGGGTCGGAATCGGGACCCTCAGGACGCGCTTTCCCTGGCATCTGCTGACCCTGGGCCTGCTCGCCGAAGCCGTGCGCGGCCGGAAGCTCATCCCGCTCTTCCTGTTCGCCGCGGCCGCGACCCTGGGTCGCCGCGGCCGCGCGGTCGAGCACAAACCCTGGGTCGAGCGGACCCTGGCTGCCGCGGCCGTCGTGAGCCTGCTCTCGTTCGGTTGGGTCGTGCTTCACCGGTGGCGCGTCCTGGCGTTACCCGACCCCGCGGCCGGGTGGGAGCGGGGCTATCCCAAGGCGGCCGTGGAAATGATCGAAGAGCGCTATGCCGGGCGCAGGCTCTTCCACACCTATGCCTGGGGAGGCTATCTCATCTACAAGCTCTCCCCAGGCACCAAGGTCTTCATCGACGGCAGGCTCGAGCCCTACTGGGACCTCATCGACAAGGACTACCGCTCCCTCAACGAGGGCAGGCCCGGGTGGCAGGACCTCCTCAAGAAGCATGCCATCGAGGTCGTGCTCATCCAGCCGACCTCCATGCTGGCCCACCTCCTCATCCGCGAAGCGGACTGGAAGCCGGTCTACTCGGACCGGACAGCCATCCTCTTCGTGAAGCGGGAACTCGACGCTCCTCCTTCCCCTCCCAAGCCCGCGAAGTCCCCGCGCCCCGGCCGGACCCCGGACCGCTAGGCTCCCGGCCGCGCGTCCATCCCGACCGCCCGCCTGGGTCTTACCGTATTTCTACTTATCTGTTATAGTATCAGTACTCTACAATTACCGTATTATTACGCTATCACCACTCAGATGAACGACCCCCGCCGGACCCCGCTCGCGCCCGTCGCGGCGCCCGGCCGGTGGAGAGAAGGCCTCGCAGCGGCCCTGCTCGTCCTCCTCTACGTCCTCTCCGTGGGCATCAAGGTCCGCGGCTCGGTCGTCGACTCGCCGAGCCACCTGCCGTTCGACTCGAAGGACGAGACCGGCTACTTTTGGACGGAGAGCGCCTTCCAGTACCGCTACGCGAGGATGGCGGCCCAAGGCTTGCCTTTGCCCAAGGTGGACACCCGGGCGCAATACCCGGAGGGGTTGGTTCTCGACCGCGGCATGACGGTCCTGATGGAACCCCTGGCAGGGTGGCTGCACCGGAATGCCGCTCCCCGGGACGTTCCACCGCACCTCTTTGCCGTGCTCTTCCTGTCAGCGGTCTCCTCTCTCTCCCTGTTCGCCGTCTTCCTCCTCGTCCGGCTGGCGTGCGGGTCCTCCCCTCCGGCGCTGGCGGCCGCGGTCTTCTATGTCTTCAATCCCGCCTCATCCATGCGCGTGGTCGGCTCGTTCGAATACGAGAGCTTCTCCCTGCCCATGTTCTTCCTGGGTCTGGCGCTCTTCAGCCGGGCCGTGGCCCGAGCCCGCTCCGCCGGGATCCACGCCGCGGCCGCGGGGTTGCTGCTGGTCCTGAGCCTGCTGTCCTGGCACTTCTCTTCCTTCCTGGTCTTCGGGTTCATGTTCCTGACCTCCGCCTACGCCGTGACCCTGGCTCCCGAGGACGCGGCGCTGGGGACGAGGCTCAAGGGCTCCCTGCTGGCGGTCGGAGCCATGATCGTCGCTGCCGGGCTGGCCTTCCCATCCCTTCTCGCCAGGATGATCCCTGCCTCATGGCTGGCCGTGTCCATCTACTCCTTCTCGGCCTGCGCCGGCATCTCGGCCCTCTTCCCCAAGACGGCGCGTTCGAGGCTGCTCGCCGCGTACCTGGCGCTGACGGGCGCGGGCCTGCTGGCTTTGGGCTGGCTCGATGTCGGAAACGGGATGTACGGCCATGTCCACCAGCTGATCGCGAACAAGCTCCGGTTCCTCCTTTCCAAGCCCGCGGACCCTTCCCTGCTGACGTTCGACGGCCGCTCCCTGTGGCTCGAGGCCTTCGAGTCCCCGTCTCCCGGGGCCGCGGTCTGGCTGTTCGCCCCGGCGGCCCTGGTCCTAGCCTGCTGGGGGCTGGTCCGGGCCGGGGGGACCGTCGCGGATAGGCCCGGTTCCCTCGGAGCCTACCGGTATTGCGCGGCCTCCTTCCCCCGCGACCTCCTCCTCCTGCTGGGCCTGTTCTCCTGCGGGCTCTACCTGCTCGTGGACCGCCTCTCCGCGGTCCTCGTATTCTTCGCCGCGGCCCTGCCGGCCCTGTGCTTCGACGCCATCCGGCGTTCCCACCCGATGCTGGCCAGGGCGGGCCTGCTGGCGACCCTGCTCCTGGGATGCTGGCAGACCTACGCCTGGGACAAGGTCACGCCCGACAAGGAGTGGCTCAAGAGCGTCGCTCCGTTCCGGGAGGGCAAGACCAGGCTCATGGGCCGCTCGGAAATGCGGGACGCCATCGACTGGTTCAGGCGCGCCACCGACCCCGACGACCCTGTTCTGGCCGCATTCCAGACTTCGCCCATGATCCTGACCTACGCGGACCGGCCGATCCTGCTCCACCCCAAGTTCGAGGACTCGCGGATGCGGGGCAAGGTCAAGGAGTTCCTCGACGGCCTCTACGGCCCGGAACAGGCGCTGCACGCCATGGCGCGGCGCTATGGAGCCAAGTATTTTCTCTACCAGACCGATTTCATCCTCGACACCTCGCCGGACTCCCCCCGCTACATGGCCGACCGGCTGGTCCTGCCGCCCGGCTCCGCGGCGCTCTCCTTCCAATTCTTCCCCGAACGGCTGAGGCTCTTCGAACTGGTCCACCAGAACCTCTTCTTCCGGGTGTTCAAGGTCAGGGAGACCCCGGCCTCGGGCCCGGGCGCCACGCCGTTCCGCCTGGCCTGGTACGATCCCGTCCTCTTCGGCGCGGCCAGCCTCGGAAGGGGACCTTCTCCGGCCAAGGTGCTGGAGGTCCAGTCCCGCATCCGTTCGGAATCCCGCAGCCAGGAGGCCGCGGCCGCCGCATCCGAATCCGGGGACTTCGCCAAGGCCCGCGGGATCCTCAGCGAGGCCCTGCCCCGCTCCCCGCATCCCGCCTGGCTCATGGCGGACTTCGGCGCCGTGGAGTTCATGGCTGGAGACCCCGAGTCGGGCATCCTCTGGTTCTCCCGCGCCGTGGAGGCGGACCCCTTCCTTCCTTACGCGCGCAAGCAGTTCGCCATAGCGCTTTTCCAGCTGGGGCGGCTGGAGCGGTCCTACCAAGAGGCCAAGCTGGCCCTGCGCATGAACGCGGAGGACGCCGAACTCCACGGGATGCTGGGCTTCATCTGCCAGAGCAAGGGCGACTACCGGCAGGCGGTGGAAGCCTTCCAGAAATCCCTGCTGTTCGGCTCCCGCGACCCGCAGGTCAGGCAGGCCCTCGACTCAAGCCTTGCGCGCCTGGCGCCGCGCCGACGCGTCAGGCAGCCCCGCGCAGTCGCCGGAGCAGCGCTCTAAGAGCCGCGAAGACGATGGACTGTCCCTGCAATTCTTAGTAGATTCTTCGGAACATGAACATCAGCGGACCCGCCATGATGCTCGGCGCCCTGGCGTGGGTCCTGTCCCTGACAGCCTGCTCCGGCGTTTCCTCGACCCTGCGCTACGGCACGGACGGGGAGCCCGAGTACTTCATCGAATGCACGGACCAGCCCATGTCCTCCTGCTACCGCAAGGCGCTCCGGGCCTGCCCCGGGGGCTACTACCTCGTCAAGGAGGAGCAGATCCCCCAGGGCGCCAAGTCCGGCTCGGCCTTCGGGTCCTGGACCCACATCGGGGGCTCGGCCAGCAAGACCACAACGAGCTTCATCAACCGCGTGGTCGTGCGGTGCAAGCGGGACGAGGTCCCTGCGCCGGACGCCGAGCCGCAGCGGCAAGACGCGCGGCCTCAGCCTCAGTAACCCGAGGGCAGCCATGGGCTCCACCGATCCCGCGGCCGACCGGGAAAAGAAGGCCGTCGCCCTTTCCTCGGTCATCGCGGCCGTGGCCCTGACAGGCGCCAAGATCGGGGTCGGCTCCTGGACCAACAGCATCGGCATCCTCTCCGAGGCCGCGCATTCGGGCCTCGACCTGGTGGCCGCGGCCGTGACCCTGTGGGCGGTCTCGGTCGCGGGCAAGCCCGCCGACGACAGGCATACCTACGGCCACGGCAAGATCGAGAACCTCTCCGCCCTGTTCGAGACCGTCCTCCTCCTCGTCACCTGCGTCTGGATCGTCTGGGAGTCCGTGGCGCGCCTCTTCTTCAAGGAAGCCCATGTCACGGTCAACTTCTGGTCTTTCGCGGTAGTTGCCTTCTCCATCGTGGTGGACTACTCGCGGTCGCGCGCGCTCATGGCCGCGGCCCGAAAGCACCGGAGCCAGGCCCTGGAGGCCGACTCCGTGCATTTCTCGACCGACATATGGTCCTCTTCGGTGGTCCTGGTCGGGCTCTTCGGCGTGCTCGCCTCGGAGCGGCTCGCCCTGCCCTGGCTGGCCAAGGCGGACGCGGTCGCGGCCCTCGGGGTCGCGATCATCGTGGTGGGAGTGTGCTGGAAGCTGGCCACTAAATCCATCGAAGACCTCCTGGACACCGCCTCCGGGGATCTGAAAGACAAGATCGAGGCCGCCTCCCGGGTCCCGGGCGTCACCGAGGTCCGCCAGGTGCGCGCCCGCAAGAGCGGGCCGGCCGTGTTCGTGGACGTGATCGTGGGCGTGGCCCACGACGCGGGCGTGGAACGCGCCCACGACATCTCCGACGAGGTCGAGAAGTCCGTGCGCGCAGCCGTGCCTGGGGCCGACGTGGTGGTCCATGTCGAGCCCTGCGCGGAAAAATCCGACCCGCTGACCCTGGCCCGGGTGGTCGCTGCCCGCCATGGCCTGGGAGCCCACAGCCTGCGCATCTGCGACGAGAAAGACGGCAGGACGGTCGAACTGCACCTCGAGGTTTCGGGAGCGATGAGCCTCACCGAGGCCCACGACCTGGCCAGCAGGTTCGAAGCCGAGCTCCGCGCCGGCCTGCCGGGAGTCTCCAGCGTGGTCACGCACCTCGAGCCTTGCGGGATCTGCCCGTGCCCCGTGGCCAACGACCCTGGTTCCGAGCGCCGAGTCCTAGCCGCGCTCCTGGCCTTCCAGGGCGTCGAGAAGACGACCTTCAACGCCCACGACCTCGCGGTGCGCTCCTTCAACGGCCAGATCTCGCTGACCCTTCACTGCTCGCTCGACGCGGACACCAACATCGGAGACGCCCACGACCTCACGGTGCGGCTCGAGAAGCACCTGCGCGCGGCCGTGCCGGAGCTCGGGAGCGTGGTCATCCACGCCGAGCCCCCGGGCAGCAAGGACTGACCCTTCAGGCGCCGCGGGCCATCGCGACCGTCTCGACCCTGGCGGCAGACTGCGGAGCTCTCCCCGGGGAGAGCTCTGAATCTTTTTGGTGTCTGGCACTGGCGCCGGAGACATGAATCCGAGCCGCATCGCGGGCATTTGCGGAGCCGAGGCGCAAAATGTAGAATCGGCAAAGCAGACCAAAGGAATCCGGAGACCCCCATGCCCGACGCCAAGACCCTCCGCAAAGCCGTGCTCAGACACCGCCCCGCGATCGTGGATTTCGCCCGCCGCATCGTGGCCACCCCGAGCTTCTCGGGACAGGAAGGCAGGCTCGTCAAGGTCATCGCCGCGGAGATGCGCAAGGTCGGGTTCGACGAGGTCAAGGTCGACCGGATGGGCAACATCATCGGCCGCATCGGCCGCGGGAAGACCAAGATCATGATGGACGCCCACATCGACACCGTGGGCATCGGCGACCGCACGGCCTGGAAGTGGGACCCCTTCAAAGGCAAGTTCGACGGAAAGGCCATCTACGGCCGCGGCGCCACGGACCAGAAGCTTTCCATGGCCTCCATGGTCTACGCGGGAAAGCTCATCAAGGAACTCGACATGGAAGGGGATTACACCCTCTGGGTCGTGGGCTCCTGCCTCGAGGAGGACTGCGACGGCTTGCCCCTCCTTCACCTCATCAACAAGGAAGGCTGCAAGCCCGATTTCGTGGTCATCACCGAGCCCACGGACCTCAAGGTCTACCGCGGCCACCGGGGCCGCATGGAGATGAAGGTGGTCACCAAGGGCCGCTCCTGCCACGGCTCCGCGCCCGAGCGCGGGGACAACGCCGTGGCCAAGATGGCGCCCATCGTAGCCGAGGTGGAAGCCCTCAGGAAGCGGCTCAAGAAAGACAAGTTTCTCGGCCAGGGCACGGTGTGCGTGACGAGCATCGAGTGCAAGACTCCCTCGCTCAATGCCGTGCCTGACGAGTGCACGATCTACCTCGACCGCAGGCTGACCGCGGGCGAGACCTGGAAGGGCGCGGTGCGCGAGATCGAGCGCCTTCCCGCGGTTCGCCGGGCCAAGGGGAAGGTCTCGGTCCTGCAGTACGAGGCGACCTGCTGGACGGGCCTGAAGGTCGGGCAGGAGAAGTTCTTCCCCACATGGGTCCTGCCGGAGAACCACCGCCTGGTGAAAGCCGCGGTCAAGGCAGCCGCGACCGCGCTGGGCCGCAAGCCCGTGGTGGACAAGTGGACCTTCTCCACCAACGGGGTCGCCAGCGCGGGCCGCCTGGGCATCCCGACCGTGGGGTTCGGGCCCGCCAACGAGGTCCACGCGCACACCGTCAACGAAGTCATGCCGGTGGAGCACCTTTTGAAGGCCGCGGTCTTCTACGCCAGCCTTCCGCAGCACCTGACCTGACGACCAATCAAACCGGGGGAAACGACATGCAATCGATGCTGAGAGGCAAGGACTGGATCGAGACGGTGGACTGGACCACGGAGGAGCTCGAGACCGTGCTCCAGACCTCCTGGGACTTGAAGTCCAGGTTCGCGCTGGGGGAACCCCACCGGCTCCTCCAGGACAAGACGCTCTTCATGATGTTCTTCGAGCAGTCCACCCGCACGCGCAACTCGACCGAGGCGGGCATGACACAGCTCGGCGGCCACGCGCACGACCTCACCCCGGACAAGATGCAGATCTCCCACGGAGAGACGCCCAAGGACACGGGCAAGGTCCTCTCCCGCTACGGGCACGGCATCGCCATCCGCAACTGCTTCTACGGCGTGGGCAACAAGTACATCCGCGAGGTGGCGGAGCACGCGAGCATCCCGGTCATCAACCTGCAGTGCGACGTGGACCATCCCTGCCAGTCCATCGCGGACCTCATGACCATCCGTGAGAAGTTCGGGCACAACCTTAAAGGCATGAAGTTCGTCATCGCCTGGACCTACGCCCCGGCCTACGCCCGGCCCCTGTCGGTGCCGCAGGGCCTCATCACCCTGATGCCGCGCTTCGGCATCGACGTGACCCTGGCCTACCCCAAGGAGTTCAACCTCATCCCCCGGACGGTCGAGGCGGCCAAGAAATACGCCAAGGAGTCCGGGTCCAAGTTCAACATCACCCACAACATGGACGAGGCCTTCAAGGGCGCGCACGTGCTCTACCCCAAGTCCTGGGGCTGCCACCAGCACCTCCAGGACCAGGGCGTAGCCGAGGCCGACCGCAAGAAGGTCGGCATGGACCTCATCAACAAGTACAAGAACTGGGTCTGCACCGAGAAGCGCATGAAGCTCGGCAGGAAGAACGCCATCTACATGCATCCCCTGCCCGCGGACCGCGGGGCCGAGGTCGAGGACGCGGTCATCGACGGGCCGCAGAGCGTGGTCTTCGACCAGGCAGAGAACCGGCTGCACACCGTGAAGGCCATCGAAGCCCTCACCATGGGCGGAAGGCCTTGACTCAGCGGCTGCATATCTTCGCGTTCGGCGGCAACGAGGTCTCGCCGGTCGGGCTCACGGACCCCAGGACGGGAAAGCCCGTGGTGGTGGACATCGGCATGCAGTGGCAGCGCACCGCGGACACCTGCCGCCTCGTGGGAGACATCATCGCGGGAAGACCCGACGACCTCTTCGTCCTCACCCACGGCAACGGGCCGCAGGTCGGGAACATCCTGCTCCGCGCCGAGTACTCCAGGCCCATCCTGCCCTCCCTGCCCCTCGACGTATGCGGGGCGGACACCCAGGGAGCCATGGGCTTCATGCTCACCCAGCTCGAGAGCGAGCTCAAGACCCGCGGCATAGAGAAGGCCGTGACCGCGGTCGTCACCCGCGTGCTCGTGGACAAGTCTGACCCGGACTTCAAGGACCCCTCCAAGTTCATCGGGCCGTCTTTGACCCGCGAGGAAGCGGAGGGGCGGCGGCAGAAGGAGGGCTGGGCGGTCAAGCTCTACAAGAAAGACGACAAGGGCAAGGAGGTCTGGCGCCGGGTCGTGCCCTCGCCCGCGCCCATCGCCATCCTGGAGATCGAAGCCGTGGACCTCCTGCTGCGGGGAGGCATGATCCCGGTCACGGTGGGAGGAGGAGGCATCCCGGTGTCGCTCTCCGAAAAGGCCGCGGACGGGAGCTATGAGACCCGCTACGGCATCCGCTTCACCCCGGGCCCCAAGGCCAAGGGACCGCTCAAGATCTACTCCGGCGTGGACGCGGTCATCGACAAGGACCTCGCGTCCGCCCTGCTCGGCGCGGAGTTGAAGAAGAGAGCCAAAGCCCGCGGGGAGGACCTCCGGGTGTCTTTGACCATCTTCACGGGAGAAGACGGAGCCAAGCTCAACTACCAGAAGCCCGACCAGGTGGACCTCCGAAAACTCACCTTGAAGGAGGCTGAAGAGCTCTTCAACCGCAAGCCCTGCCCGTTCCCTGCCGGGAGCATGGGGCCCAAGATCGGGGCAGCCATCAGGTTCGTGCGGGACGGCGGGACCGCGGCCTACATCACCAAGACCGACCTCTTCGAAGCCACGCTCGCGGGCAAGGCCGGGACCACCATCGT
>JACRNU010000121.1 GCA_016234805.1 Elusimicrobiota bacterium | reverse complement strand
TCCGGCCCGACGCGCAGTTTGCGGTCGAGGTCCTTCTCCTGGAAGATGCTGATCTCGATGAGGTCGCCTGGCCGGACCTTGTACCCGGCCTTGCCGGAGCGGACCTTGGCCAGGGCTGCCTGGATGGCGAGGTCTTCCTTGGTGTTGGGAGCGCCGGCTTTCTTGACAGGCGGTTCCTGGGTCTTGGCTTCAGCAGCCGCTGGAGTCTGGGTTGGAGGGACGATGGAAGCCTGGGGCATGGCGCCCGGGCCTGGCCTGGTCTCGCCCGCGAAAGCAGGGCCGGCTCGGGCCGGGTCGGGTTCGGGCCTGGGGATGTTGAAGCTGACGCCTGAGCAGGCGGTCATGACCAGAGAAAGGATGAGGATGGGGAGTGTTTTCTGGACCGGCATCTTAAAGATTATATCAATAATAGGCGCGAACTGCCTGCTCAACCAATCGGCTCGGCCTCTTAGTCAGAGACCCAACTTCTCGCGCAGCTTGCCGAACTGCTCTATCCTCTTCCCGGGAGCCATCTTTCCGATGTTCTTGAGCTTCCACTGAACCGCCGGCAGCCTTTCTACGCCGTCGAGGCCGAGCAGCGGCCAATCAGGCATGCCTTCTTTTACCGAAAGCAGGAAGTGCTTCTCGGATACGGTCAGGTCCGCCTTGAGCTGAGCGATCAGCCGTTCCCTGGCATCGACGAGGTCTTCGTACGCTGCCGTTTCATCGGTCATTTCCCTGAACTCGGCTTCAAACGCTGCTCGCACGTCCTTGCGGGTGGGGTCTATGACCTCGTGCATCGGCCGGTCGTGGCTGAGTAGATGGACCAAAAACCCCTTCCTGGTCTCCGCGGTCAGTCCTGGGCCGTCGAGGAGAGGCTTGACGTCGAAGAGGTCGCGCGGGTGCTGTCGGTCGAGGGCGGCGCAGATCTTGCCGCCGAAGAGCCCCGGTCCGGCTCTCGTGCACGCTGGCCTGGGGCAGGGCACGGCTGACGGCCTGCTTGATGCGGAGCAGGGCTTGGCTGATCTTGCGGAGCGATTCTTCCCGCGGCTCGACGGGAAGATAGGTCAGGTCGATGTCCACCGAAAGCCTGGGCATGTCCCACAGGAAGAAGTTCAGCGCGGTGCCGCCTTTCAGGGCGAAGCACTCCTCGCGCGCCACATGCGGCAGCGCGCGCAGCATCAGGCGGACCCGATCGAGGAATTCTTCCTTCATGGGCTTTCGTGGACCGTCATCCGGTCGGGATGAGGTTCGACGGTTATCTGATATTTCGCGTCCAGTCTGCCGCCCTTCACGATAGACCGCTTGCCTTTCCCGAGGTCAAGCCGAGCGGCGTCGAGCTCCTTGACCCACGGATGGCCGGATTCTTCCGCGAGGAACAGGAAGAGCCGCTTCGCCTTGACCGACCGGCATGCTTCGAGAAGTTCCTGCACCAGATCGGGGCGCAGCGTCGTGAGCCCTTCCATCAACAGCCGGGCTTCCTCGAAGGATTCCCGCCGGGGAACATCTTCCAGGAATTCGAGCATCGCCCGTTCCGGCGCCGACAGCCGTATCGGGAAATCTCCCGCGGGTCGTTCCGTCAGCCCTTTGTCCATCTTGTCCACGAACAGGTCCGATCCCGTGAAGACGAGCTTTACGCACCAGTCGTGCCGGCGGAACCATGTCGGCAAACGCGTCCCGCGAGGACCGTAGAGGCGCATCGTCCCTCCTTCGCGCATCCGTGCGAAATGGCCGTACCCCTGGAACTCAAGGGCTCTCTTGCCTCCCAAGTTGACCGGCAAGTCTAATTGGTACTGCACCGCATGAAGACCGCCGGTCCAGTCAACCTTGTCTTCCAGCCGGGCGTAGGCGCCGCGCTCTATCCTGTGCACCCAGCCTGACCTATGATAGGCGCTGGCGAGAAGCCTCGGGATCCCATGCTGCTGCAACCAGGGATGCACTGCCACCATTCCTTTCGGCCAACTTGCCAAGAGCGCGCTGAGCTTCGTCCGCGACTTCGGTAGTTTGTTCATTTTGGTTTACTTGGAGTATATTATGATGCCCCAGACTATCTAGATTGCAACAGAATTAAACCCATGGTTCAGCTCAAAGCTATTATGAGTAATTCAATTGCTCTTAACTGTTCAGCACTAAACTATAGCAGGTATGGTTTGTTCTTTCAAGCCCGAGTTATGGGAACATGACTTTCTACCATGTATACCATGCATTGGTCGGGATTCCCGGTAAATCAGACTAGCAGGCTGCTAGTCGCCGTACCTGCGGGTGCGGAAGCCCTCGCGCTTGAGGAGAAGCTCCTGCTTGGCGAGCTGGAGGTCTGAGGCCACCATCTCTTTGACGAGTTCCTTGAACCCGACCTTGGGCTTCCACCCGAGCTCCTTGCGCGCTAAGCTCGAGTCTCCTAGGAGGGACTCGACCTCGGTGGGTCGGAAATATCTGGGGTCAACGGCCACGAGGGGCCGGCCTGTTTTGGCGTGCACGCCCTTCTCGGCGAGCCCCTTGCCCTTCCAGCGCAGGGGGAGGTCGAGCTCGGAGGCCGCGGCTTCCACGAACTCGCGGACCGAGTGCTGGACACCTGTGGCGATGACGAAGTCCCGGGGCTTTTTCTGCTGGAGCATGAGCCACTGCATTTCCACGAAGTCCTTGGCATGGCCCCAGTCGCGCTTGGCATCGAGGTTGCCCAGGTAGAGCTTGTCCTGCAGTCCCAGTTTGATGCGGGAGAGGCCCATGGTGATCTTTCGGGTCACGAAAGTCTCGCCCCTCACCGGAGATTCGTGGTTGAAGAGGATGCCGTTGCACGCGAAGATGCCGTAGGCTTCGCGGTAGTTGACCGTGATCCAATAGGCGTAGATCTTGGCGACCCCATAGGGTGACCGCGGCCAGAACGGGGTGCCTTCTTTCTGCGGGCTATGGCCAACGTTGCCGAAGAGCTCCGAAGTGGAGGCCTGGTAGAAGCGGGTCTTCTTCGAGAGACCCAGGATGCGGATGGCTTCCAGGAGCCGCAGGGCGCCCAGGGCGTCGGCATTGGCCGTGTACTCGGGCTCCTCGAAGCTCACGGCCACGTGGCTCTGGGCCGCGAGGTTGTAGACCTCGTCAGGGAGGATCTCCCCCATCAGCCGCTGAAGCCCTGTGGTGTCCGTCATGTCCCCGTAGTGCAGGTGAAAGCGCGCGCCTTTCTCGTGAGGGTCCTGGTAGAGGTGGTCGATGCGGCCGGTATTAAAGGAAGATGAGCGACGTTTGAGGCCGTGGACCTCGTAGCCCTTCTTGAGGAGGAGTTCGGCCAGGTACGCGCCGTCTTGGCCTGTCACGCCCGTGATGAAGGCTTTCTTGCTCATGTCTCTCCTCTCAGCAAGAAGGCGCCATGGGCTATGTCCATGGCGCCTTCTTGCTGATGTCGGCTTGCGTCTTAGAAGGCCGCTTTGAGGCCAAAGGACGTGACGTTGGCCTTGTAGTTGTACTCCCAGGTGAAGATGGAGTGCCGCCGCATGTGCGTGTAGTCAGCGGAAGCGGACAGCCACTTCGTGAACTTGTAGTTGAAGCCGAGCCCCGCGGCGTAGGAGTCGTCGCGGCGGCTCGCTGTCATGCCGCTGGGGAGCAGAGTGGCGGGGTTGTTGGTGCTCGGGGTGGTCTGGCTGTCCGAGTACTTGTCGATGGTCACGCTGCCATTGACCTTGGCGGTGAGCTTGCCGATCTCCTGCGCCGCGGAAAGCGCCACGGTGTTGGTGATGGAGAACCGGACGCCCGTGGCCTCGGACAGGCCGCGGGTGGCGGAGAGGTCGATGGTGGTGCGCGAGAAGGGCTTGTAGTTCAGGCCCACCGCGGCGGTCCAGTTCGTGGTGACGGTCGACGGTACGGCCGTCCCGTCCACGTCGTAGTGGCGGAAGGAGAACCCGGTCTGGACGCGGCCTTTGAGCTTGGCCGTGAACTCGCCTTCCGCTCCGAAGTCCGCGAGCCAGTCCTTGTGGTTGACGCCTTTGCGGCCGGCCGAGTAGTGGGTCATGCTGCGGTGCAGGGCGCCGAAGATCCTGGTCTTGGGGAGGATCTTGTAGCCGGTCTTGAACCCATAGGTCTGCACGGAGTTGTCGAGGATGGCCGCGAGCGCCGGGCTGCGGTACTTCTGGCGAGCATCGGACGCGTCCGCGCCGAAGAAGAACTTATCGCCCAGCGCGTACTCGAGGTAGAGGCCGGCGGCGTTGCTCCAGCGGTGTTCGCGGTTGACCAGTTCGCCGCCGGTGGTGATGTTGCCGGTCGCCCTGCCGGTGCTGTTCGGGTTGAAGGGCGGGTCCTGGGTCTTGACGTAATTATCCCAAGCCCGGGCGCTCAAGACCGAGCCCTTGAAGAGGTACTCGAAGTCCGCTGCCTGGTGAATGGCCTTGTTCGCCGCGGCCTGCCTGTCGTAGTGGGTGAACTTGGCGTCGTAGCCGGCTGATATCTTGTGCATCTCGCCGATGGGGAGCATGACCTTGATGCCGAGGTCGTCGGTCATGAACCACGACCCGCGCTTGCCGCCGCTGCAGGTGTTGGCGTTGGTGGCGCCCACGACCACGGTGCAGCCCGAGCGCGTGCCGTCCTGCTTGTCCGGGGAGACGCGGTAGATGTTGTCGTCGTAGCTCGCCTTGCCCTCGTAGAAGGGGTGCAGTTCCATGCTGCCCAGCTTGAGGTTGGGCTGCCATTCCGCCTTGGCAGGCAATGCGGCCAGCATCAACGCTGCCGCGATGATGAGTCTCGATGACATGCTCGGCTCCTTTTCTTCTTGTTTCAAAGCTGAATCCCATCAAATGGGAATCGGCACGAAGGGATTATAATCATTGATTTTCAGGATGTCAACAGTTTTTGCCGCGCATGCCTTAATTTCCTATAATCCGTCATGAGCCTCCCGGAGCGCGTCCTGGTCATCGGCGCGACCGGGCTCATCGGCAACGCCCTTGTCCGCTCATGGGAGCGGCGCGGGGTGCCGGTCCTGGGCGCGGACCGGCGCTGCAGGCCTGGCGGGCCTTTCATCCCTCTCGACTTCACCCAGGAGGGCAGGCTGGCCGCGGTGCTCCGCGAGTTCAAGCCCACGGTCGTGGCTGTGCCTGCCGCGAACCCGCATGTGGATTTCTGCGAGACCTATCCGGAGGAGACTGCCACGGTGAATGTCGCTGCCCCAGCCGCGGCGGCTCGCTTGTGCGCTGAGTCCGGCGCGGTTATGGTGTTTTACTCTTCGGATTATGTATTTGACGGCGCCCGCGGTCCCTACGCTGAAGACGACCCTGTCTGTCCTGTGAACGAATACGGCAGGCAGAAGGTCGCGGCTGAAAAGGCTGTTCTTGAGGAAGGCAGGCATCTGGTCATCCGCAGTTCCGGGGTCTACGGCTGGCAGTGGGCGCCCAAGAACTTCGTCCTGCAGGTCCTGGCAGCCCTGTCGCATGGCCAAAGGCTCAAGGTCCCGCATGATATAAGGTATAACCCGACCTCGGCCGAGAACCTGGCTGAGGTCACGGCCGGCTTGTGCGCCGGCAAGGCCGCGGGCATCTTCCATGTGGTGGGAGCGGATCGGCTGCCCAGGTTCGGGTTCAGCCAGGAGATCGCGAGGATGTTCGGGCTTGATGAGTCCCTGCTGGAGCCTGTGGGGTACGCCCCCTCCGGGGACCTGGCGACCCAGGCGCCGGGGGACCCCAAACGCCCTTCGGGCGTGACCCCCGGCACGGCCGGAGGAGGAATCTTGCCGGCCGCCCCGCGGCCCAAGGAGTCGTCTTTGGCCACGGACAAGGTTCGCGCGTTCCTGTCCGCGCCCGGCGTTCTTGGCGCGGACGTGCCGCCTCCGTTGAGGACGGGAAGCGGCCTGTCCGCTCCGCTCTGGGGGGTCCGGGACGGGCTTTCGGACATGCTGGCGCGCAGGTCCGCGTGGGAAGAATACGCGAAAACGAGTCTTCCCACCGCGGGTTCGATTTAGTATAATCTTTTTTCGTTGCCGACCGATTCCCCAGTATCCGGACAGCCGGGATATCCTAAGGAGGAGACGCGCTTGGTGAACGTATCAATGAAGGCGATGCTCGAGGCAGGGGTGCACTTCGGGCATCAGACCCGCCGATGGAACCCCAAGATGGGACGCTACATCTTCGGGAAGAGGAACAGCATCCACATCATCGACCTGCAGAAGACCGTCAAGGAGATCAAGAAGGTCTACACCGTGGTGCGGGACGCCGCCGCGCAGGGATTGACTTTCCTTTTCGTCGGCACCAAGAAGCAGGCTCAGGACATCGTCAAGGCCGAGGCCGCAAGGTGCGGCGAGGCCTGCGTGACCGAGAAGTGGCTGGGCGGGACCCTGACGAACTTCGTCACCCTGCGCAAGTCCGTCAAGCG
This sequence comes from Elusimicrobiota bacterium, assembly GCA_016234805.1. Lineage (GTDB taxonomy): Bacteria > Elusimicrobiota > Elusimicrobia > UBA1565 > UBA9628 > JACQWX01. The sequence goes on along the minus strand of JACRNU010000121.1, from coordinate 18,440 downwards.
GCTCGAAGAGCTCGAGAAGTGGGAGACCGACGGGATCTTTAAAGTCCTCTCTAAAAAGGAAGTCTCCCGGCTCGTCAAGGAGAAGGCCCGGCTCACGCGCGTCCTGACCGGCATCCGCGTCCTCTCCCGCCCGCCGGACGTGATGTTCGTCGTGGACCCCGTGGAGGAGGACCTCGCCGTGTCCGAGGCGCGCCGCGCGAAGATCCCCATCGTGGCGGTCTGCGACACGGACTGCGACCCGGACCTCATCGACCATCCCATCCCGGGCAACGACGACGCGGCCCGGTCCATCAAGCTGTTCTGCTCCATCATCGCGGACGCCGTGCTCGAGGGCAAGGCCGCCCTCGAGGCTTCGCGGCAGCCCGCCGAGGTCCCGGCCGAGGCCGGGGCCGAAGGCGCGCCGGTCGAGGGGCAGTGGGACGAGACCGCCCCGCCCGCCGAGGGAGAGGCCGCTCCGGAGGGCACGCTCGACGCGGCGCCCGCCGGGACGCGGCCGGCCGAAGCCTGATCGGCAGGGAGACCATGGACATGATCAAGCTCATCTCGGAACTGCGCGTCAAGACCGGCGCCGGCATGATGGACTGCAAGAAGGCTCTCGAGGCCAGCAACGGCAACCTCGAGGAGGCCGTGGTCTGGCTGCGCAAGAAAGGCCTGGCGGACGCGGCCAAGCGCGCCGCGCGGGCGACCAAGGAAGGGCGGATCGCTTTCGAGAGGGACGGCAAGGCCGGCGCCCTCGTGGAGCTGAACTCCGAGACGGATTTCGTGGCCAAGACCCCCGAGTTCGCGGAGCTCGCCAAGTCCCTGGCCGCCAAGGCCGCCAAGGGAGAGGTGACCTGCCAGGGCTGCGCCGTCCCGTTCATCGAGCCCCTCCAGGCCAAGCTCAAGGAGAACATGGGATTGCGGCGCGTCGAGCGCTTTGTCCCGTCCGGGCCGGCGCTCGTCGCGGGCTACATCCACCACGACGCCAAGAAGGGGGCCATGATCGAGATCGAGGCCCCTTCCGACGCGGCCGCCGGTTCCGAGGCGCTCGAGACCCTGGCCAACGAGCTGCTGCTCCAGGTCGTCGGCTCTGGGGCCAAGTACCTCGACCGGGCCTCCGTCCCCCAGGCCGACGTGGACCGCGAGCGCGAGATCCATGCGGAGGTCGTGCGCAAGGAGGGCAAGCCCGAGGCCGCGGTCCCGAAGATCGTGGAGGGCAAGCTCAACAAGCTCTTCTTCCAGGCGCACTGCCTCATGGAGCAGATGACCCTCAAGGACGGCAAGGTCGCCGTGGCCGGCCTCGTGAAGGAGGCCTCCGCCAAGGTCGGCGGCGAGGTTTCGGTGCGGCGATTCGTCCGCTACACGCTAGGCGAGTGAGGGCCAAAAGGTATTCGCGGGTCGTCCTGAAGCTCTCCGGCGAATCCCTCTGCCGGGAGACGGGCCACGGCATCGACTCGGGCTCGCTCAAGGCCATCGCCTCGGAGATCAAGGCCGCCCACGCCACGGGCGCGCAGGTCGCGGTGGTCGTCGGCGCGGGCAACATCTGGCGCGGGGCCACCGATCGGGGCTCGGCCATCGGCCGGGTCACGGCCGACAACATGGGGATGCTCGCCACCATCATCAACGCCCTGGCCCTACAGGACGCGCTCGAGCACATGGGGGCCGCGACCCGGGTCCAGACCGCCATCGAGATCCCCAAGGTCGCCGAGGCCTACATCCGGCGGCGCGCCATCCGCCACTTGGAGAAGGGCCGCATCGTGATCTTCGCGGGCGGCACCGGCAATCCCTACTTCACCACGGACACGGCCGCGGCCCTGCGCGCCGTGGAGATCGAGGCCGAGGCCCTGCTCAAGGCGACCAAGGTCGACGGCGTCTACTCCGCGGACCCGGTCCTCGACAAGAACGCGCGCAAGTTTTCGCGCTTGCGCTTCATGGACACCATCCGGGACCGGCTGAAGGTGATGGACGCCACGGCCCTGACCCTGTGCATGGAGAACCATCTTCCCGTCGTGGTCTTCAACCTGAAGGTGAAGGGCAACATCGCCCGGGCCGTCAACGGCCACAACGTCGGTACCGTCATCACGGAGTGAGCTGGGAGGCAACCATGAGCAAGATCGACCCCGTCATCGCGCGGTTGGAATCCAATATGAAGGAGCGCATCGTCAAGCTCAACCAGGAGTTCGGCGCCATGCGCACGGGCCGGGCCTCCCCCCAGCTCCTCGAGGGAGTGAAGGTGGAAGCCTACGGCCAGCTCGTCCCCTTGAAGCAGGTCGCCGCCGTTGCGGTGCCCGAGGCGCGGACCCTCGAGGTCCGGCCCTGGGACCCTTCGGTCATCGGCGACATCGAGAAGGCCCTGCAGAAGGCGGACCTGGGCGCCATGCCCAAGAACGACGGCAAGGTGGTGCGGGTGAACCTTCCCCCCATGACCGAGGACCGGCGCAAGGACCTGGTGAAGCTCATGCGCGGCAAGGGCGAGGCCTACCGCGTGGCCATCCGGGGCGACCGGCACGAGGCCATCGAGGCGGTCAAGAAGGCGGAGAAGGCCAAGGAGATCACGCAGGACGAGCTGCGCACGTCCGAGGCCCGGATCCAGAAGGTCACGGACCAGTACATCGCCGCGGTGGACAAGGAGATGGCGGCCAAAGAGAAGGAGCTGGTCACGGTTTGACCTCCGATCATCCGATGGCCGCCGCGGGTTCGCATCGCTTGCTGCCTTCAGGCAACGGCGGGCGCCTGGCGCAAGGGCGCCAGGTCCCCGAAGGCGCAGGGCGTTCTCCGCTCGCCGGAGGGGGGTCCTTCCCACGCCACGTGGCCATCATCATGGACGGCAACGGCCGCTGGGCCCAGGCCAAAGGCCTGCCCCGGGTGGCCGGGCACAAGGCCGGCGTGGACTCCGTGCGCGCGATCACGCGCGACGCGGCTGAGATCGGCATCAAGTACCTCACCCTCTACGCCTTCTCCACCGAGAACTGGCTGCGGCCCCGCAGCGAGGTCACCCAGCTCTGGAGCATCATGGCCCGGGCCCTGCACATGGAGACCAGCCACCTGCACCGCAACAACGTGCGGCTGCGCGCCCTGGGCCGCCTCGACGGCCTGCCGGCCCCCGTGCGCGCGGAGCTCGGCCGCTCGGTCGACAAGCTCAAGGACAACACGGGCCTGAACCTCAACCTCGCCCTGAACTACGGCTCCCGTCAGGAGATCGTGGACGCCGTGACCTCGCTCCTCGCTTCCGGAGCGCGCGAGGTGACGGAGGAATCCCTCGCCAGCCGGCTCTACACCGCGGGCCTGCCCGACCCGGACCTCGTGATCCGGACCTCGGGCGAGATGCGGCTCTCGAATTTCCTTCTCTGGCAGTGCGCCTACGCCGAGATCCACGTGACCCCGGTCTTCTGGCCCGATTTCCGCAGGACCCACCTGGAGGCCGCCCTGGCCGACTTCGCACAGCGGCGCAGGAGGTTCGGCGGTCTCTGATGCTGCTTCCCCGCGTCCTCACAGGGATCATCGGGATCCCCCTGCTGCTCTTCCTCATCCATTGCGGGGGGCTGGCGTTCTCCTTCTTCATCGCCGGGGTGGCGGCCCTGGCTCTCTATGAGTACGGCCTGCTCCTGTCCCTCGGCGGGTTCCGGGCGCAGCGCCTCGATACCGTGGTATGGGGCACGGCCCTGGCCCTGGGCCTGGCGTTCGACGGGCCGATCCCGCTCCTGTTGACCGCGGCCGTGGCCCTCATGGTGGGCCGCGAGATGTTCCGGACCCAGCGGTCCCTGGAGGGCCTGGCGCTCTCCGTGTTCGGGGTGGTCTTCCTGGGCCTGACCCTGGCGCACCTGGCCCTGATCCGATCCCTGAGGCCCGACGGGGAGAGGCTCACCTTCGCCCTGTTCGCCGCGGTCTGGGTGATGGACACCGCGGCTTACGGCGTGGGCAAGACTTTTGGGTCGCGGAAACTGGCTGAGACCCTGAGCCCCAAGAAGACCTGGGAGGGCGCCATCGCGGGGTTCGCGGCCTCCATCGGGACCGTCCTGGCCCTGAGGGCGGCCTTCTTCCCCGGGGCGCTCTCTACGGCCGGGGCCGCGGGCCTGGGCGTGGTCATCGGGGTCTGCGGACAGCTCTCGGACCTGGCTGAGTCCATGGTCAAGCGCGCCGTGGGCGCGAAGGATTCCGGGGCGCTCCTGCCGGGCCACGGCGGGATCATGGACCGGTTCGACTCGTTCATTCTCGCCGCTCCCGCGGTTTATTACTATATGGTACTCTTATGAAAACGACCTCCGCCCCCACGGCTGCTTGCCTCCCCGTGGGGGAGGCAAGCGACACATGAGCCTCTCCTTCCTTCAATCGGCGGCCGCGGTGGTGGCGACCCTGGGTCTGGTCATCATCTGCCACGAGTTCGGCCACTTCATCGTGTGCCGTCTGCTCGGGGTGAGGGTGGAGCGCTTCGCCTTCGGGTTCGGCCCGGAGCTCATCGGCTGGACCGGCAGGCTCGGGACGCGGTTCTCCCTGCACGCGATCCCGCTGGGAGGGTTCGTCAAGCCGGCCGGGGAGAACATCGAGGAGTGCTCGGGCGGCCGCGATGAGTACTACGGCCAGAAGTGGAACCGCCGGCTGATGATCGTGTTCGCGGGTCCTGCCATGAACTACGTCCTGGCCTGGGGGCTGTTCACGGGCGTCGTGTTCTTCCAGGGCATCCCGGAGGTCGGCACCCTTCCCGTGATCGGCAACCTCGTCAACGGCTTTCCGGCGGATGCGGCCGGCGTCATGATCGGCGACGAGGTCACCGCGGTCTCGGGCAAGAGGGTGGACACGTGGGAGGGCCTGGCCAAGGCCATCCACGCCAGCCCCGGCAAGGAGATCGAGCTTTCCATCAAGAGGGCGGCCGGAACCCTAAAGGGCTCTCCTGCGGGTGCCCTAAAGGGCTCTCCTTCGGGTGTCTCTCGGGTCAAGCTGGTCCCGCGCAAGGACGCATCCACGGGCAAGGGCGTGGTGGGGATCATGCCCCAGCCCGTGTACCGCGAGGTCGGCCCGCTCGAGGCGTTCACCGAGGGCGGCAATCAATGCGTGTCCCTGACGCTCTTCACGATCCAGACCATCGGCTCGAAGCTCCTCAAGCGGGAGAAGCCGGACCTGGCCGGCCCCGTGGGCATCGCCCAGATGGTCAGCCGGGCCGCCCACTCGGGCTTCGAGGACCTGGTCTTCCTCATCGGGCTCATCTCGGTCGCCATCGGGTTCTTCAACCTCCTGCCCATCCCCCTGCTCGACGGAGGCCATGCCGTCCTCTATCTCTGGGAGGGCCTCTCCGGAAGGAAGCTCACCCCCTCCACGGTGAACTCGGCCAACAGCGTGGGCATCTTCTTCCTCCTCTTCCTGCTGGCGTTCGCCACCTACAACGACTTCAGCCGCATCTACCACGAGCGGGCCGGCCGCAAAGCCGCTGCCCAGCCTAAATAGGCCTCTTGTGGGCTTCCGTCGAAATTAGTACAATTAATAACGGGATTCGGGGAAAGTGGCTGAAGTCCGGCCGCTTTTTTTATTCCACCCCGACCCCGGCAAGACTATGGACCTCGCCAAGACGGAAACGCTCGTTTCGGCCATCCTGGAGCAGGAGAAGGCCGAGCTCGTGGATTTGGAGTACCTCCGCGAGAACGGACGCTGGGTCCTGAGGCTCTACGTGGACAAGGACGGCGGGGTCACCCTCGGCGATTGCGAAGCCCTCTCGGAGAGGGTCGGCGCGGCGCTCGACGCCTCCGACTTCATCGACCGGTCCTACGTCCTCGAGATATCGTCTCCAGGAGTGGACCGCGTCCTCAAGAAGGACCGCGATTTCGAGCGCTTCGCCGGCCGCTGCGTGCGCTTCGTGCTGAGCGCGCCGGTGGAGGGACGCCGGCGTCTGGCCGGCAAGCTGCTGGGGCTGGCCGGAGGCGAGATCCGCGTCGAGGCCGAGGGGCGAGAGTGGCGCCTGCCTCGGAGCGAGGTCGAGGAAGCGCGGTTGGATGCCGAGGCTGAGTTGGCGCAAGATCTGAAGCGGGCGGACATCAAGGGGAAGGCAAGCGACAGGAGGCTCACGCGATGAGCAAGTCGGAACTCATCATAGCGCTCGAGCAGATCGAGCGGGAGAAGAGGATCCCGGTGGGCGAGATCCTCAAGATGATCGAGGGGGCCATGGTCAGCTCGCTCCGCAAGCACGTGGGCAAGGACGCCGTCATCGAGGCGTCCCTCGACCCCGAGACCGGCGATTTTAAGGCCTGCGTCGTCAAGAAGGTCGTGGAGAAGGTCTCCGACCCTCAGCTCGAGGTGTCCCTGCACGAGGCGCGCATGCACCGCCGGGACGCCGCCGTGGGCGAGGAGTTGAAGACCGCCCTTCCCGTCGAGGAGTTCAAGAGGATCGCGGCCCAGACGGCCAAGCAGGTCCTCTTCCAGAAGGGCCGCGAGGTCGAGCGGGACAGCCTGTTCTCCGAGTTCAAGCCCAAGGAGGGCGAGCTCGTCAACGGGTCCGTGCACCGGTTCATGGAGCGCAACATCATCATCGCCCTCGACAAGGCCGAGGCCATCCTGCCCCTGCGGGAGCAGATCCGGCGGGAGCGCTACAACATCGGCCAGGCGGTGCGCGCCGCCATCCTCAAGGTCGACAAGGCCCAGCGGGGCCCGCAGATCGTGTTGTCCCGGGCGGCGCCCGTGTTCCTGAGGCGGCTCTTCGAGCTCGAGGTCCCCGAGGTCGCGGACAGGACCGTGGAGATCATGGAGGTCGTGCGTGACCCGGGATTCCGGTCCAAGGTCTCCGTGCGCTCGACGGATCCCAAGGTGGACGCGGTGGGCGCCTGCGTGGGGCTGCGGGGCTCGCGCATCCGCGGCATCATGAACGAGCTCGCCGGCGAGCGCATCGACCTCATCCCCTTCAGCGACGACCCGGCGACCTACGTGGCCAACTCCCTGGCTCCCGCGAGGGTCGCGTCCGTGACCATCCTCGACGCCTCCTCGCGCAAGGCCGAAGCCCTGGTGAGCGAGGAGCAGCTTGCCGTGGCCATCGGCAAGGACGGGCAGAACATCCGTCTGGCTGCCAAGCTCACGGGCTGGCACATCGAAGTCAAGACCAAGTCCGCGGAGAAGGCGAGCACTTCCAAGGCCGCCGGAGGCTTGGGCGAGCTCGAAGGCGTCGGGCCGAAGACCGCCGAGATCCTCTCCACGGCCGGCTGGGACGACATCGGTCGCCTGGCTGAGGCCGCCCCAGGGGAGCTGACGGCGCTGGAGGGCATCGGCGAGAAGACGGCCGCGAAGATCGTCGCGAGCGCGAAGCAGTACGTCAAGGATCATCCAAAACCAACCGCATGACCGAGCATAGCGAGGAAATGGTCGATTCCGAGGCCGTGAGAGGGAGACCATGACAGAGAAGAAAAAGAGCGTCAAGGCAGTCACGAAGTCGGACGAGGGCGAGGGAGCCAAGACCGAGAAGAAGGCGGTCAAGGCGAGGAAGCCCGCGGCATCCGGAACGACGAGGGCGAAGAAGGCCGAAGCCCGGCCCGCGGTCCACAAACAGGCCGCTGAGAAGCGCGAGACCCAGGAGGAGGGCTCCATCGCCCCCCCCAGCGGGAACCTCGTTTCGGCGTTCTCCCTCTTGCGCAAGACCAATCGCCCCGCGGCGCAGTCCCCGACGATCGCGCGCATCGCCCCGGGCGGAAGCCTTCCGAAGCCTCCGGCTCCTCCGCCCCCTCCGGCCCCGGCGGCTCCGGCTTCCGCCGCCCCGCAGGCCTCCGCGGCCAAGCCTCTGCCTCAGGCCGGGCCTAAGCCCGGCGTCCCTGGGGTCGTTCCCCCAGGAGCCCTAAAGGGCTCTCCTTCGGGTGCCAGGCCCCCTGTGGCCGATGTCCGGCTTCCCCTGCCTCTTCCTCCCGGGGTCAAGACCCCTCTGCCTCCAGGCGTCCGGCCTCCTCTTCCCCCCGCTTCCACGGCCCCCAGGGCTTCGGGAGTTCCTCCTGCCCCGCCGCCTCCGGTCCGGCCCGGTGGCGCGCCTCCGCGCCCGGGCGGCCCTGCCGGCGCGCCCCCGCGCCCCGGCGGTCCTGGCCATTTCAGGCCGGGCCAGCGTCCCGGACAGGGACCGGGCAGGCCCGGCGGCGTCAGGCCTCCTCACGGCCAGGCCAGGCCCGCGGGAAGACCCGCTGAGGCTCCGGCGGCCAAGCCGGGCGCGCCCAAGCCCGCGCTCAAGAGGCTCCAGGTCTCGACCATGGTGACCGTGCGCGAGCTCGCGGAGAAGATGGTCGTCAAGCCCAACGAGGTCATCGCCAAGCTGATGAACCTGGGCATCTTCGCCACGATCAACCAGCGGCTCGAAGGCGAGGCCGCGTCCATCGTGGCCCAGGAATTCGGCTGGGAACTCGACGTGGTGGCCATGTACAAGGAAGAGGAGCTCGCGGTCGCTTCCATCAAGGAGCCGCCGGAGAAGCTCAAGCCCAGGCCCCCGGTCGTGACCGTCATGGGTCACGTGGACCACGGCAAGACGAGCCTGCTCGACGCCATCAAGTCCAGCAACGTGGCCGCCGGCGAGTCCGGACAGATCACCCAGCACATCGGAGCCTACCGGGTCCCGACCACCAAGGGCGACGTCGTGTTCCTCGACACCCCGGGCCACGCCGCGTTCACCGCGATGCGCGCCCGCGGCGCCAAGGTCACGGACCTCGTCATCCTCGTCGTCTCGGCCGTCGACGGGGTCCAGCCTCAGACGGTCGAAGCCATCGACCACGCCAAGGCCGCGGGCGTGCCTATCATCGTCGCGGTCAACAAGATCGACCTGCCTGGCGCCAACCCGCAGAAGATCCGCCAGGAGCTGTCCGGGCACGGGCTGCTCTCGGAAGAGTGGGGCGGCAAGACCATCTTCGTGGAGGTGTCGGCCAAGAAGCGGATCAACATCGACGGGCTCCTTGAGATGATCGGCATACAGTCCATGATGATGGAGCTCAAGGCCAATCCGGACCGGCCCGCCCACGGCGTCATCCTCGAATCGCGCCTCGACGCGAGGAAGGGCTCGATCGCCACGGTCCTCATCCAGGCCGGGACCCTCAAGGTCGGAGACCCCTTCGTCGCGGGCCTGGCCCACGGCAAGGTCAAGGCCCTGCACGACGACCACGGCAAGCGCATCATCTCGGCCGGCCCCGCCATCCCGGCGGAGGTCCTGGGCTGCATCGGGACCCCGCAGGCGGGAGACGTCTTCAGCGTGGTCGCCAACGAGCGGCAGTCCCGCGAGATCGCTGAGCGCCGCGGCATCGTGGCCCGCGAGCAGGCCATCGCCCACCAGCGCCACGTGACCCTCGTGGGGCTCAAGAGCCAGGTGAAGGCCCGCGCCGTCAAGGAGCTCAACATCGTGCTGAAGGTCGACGTGGCCGGCTCCCTGCAGGCCATCAAGGACTCCCTCGAGACCCTGTCGAACCCCGAGTGCCGGGTGCGGACCATCCACGGCGGGTTGGGCAACGTGACCGAGTCGGATGTCCTGCTGGCCTCGGCCTCGGACGCGGTCATCATGGCCTTCCACGCGGACGTCGAGCCGCGGGCGGAAGAGCTCGCCGGACGGGAAGGCGTCGAGGTCCGCAAGTACGAGATCATCTACGAGATCATCGCGGACGTCAAGGCCGCCCTCGAAGGCCTGCTCGAGCCCGAGATCGTCGACGTCGTCGTGGGCAAGGCGGAGGTCCTGCAGGTCTTCAGCGTCAAGGACGGAGGCAGGGTCGCGGGCTCCATTATCCGGGAGGGCAAGGTCACCCGCGGGTGCGTCGGACGGCTCCTGCGCGGCGGCGCCGTGATCCACAAGGGCAAGGTGAGCTCGCTGAGGCGCTTCAAGGACGACGCCAAGGAGGTCGAGAAGGGCATGGAGTGCGGCCTGGCTCTCGACGGCGCGCCGGCCTACATGAAGGGCGACCTGCTCGAGTTCGTCGTGACGGAGACCCGGACCCGCCGGCTCAGCGACGCCGCGGAGAAGAAATAGAGGACCCCGGGGACGCGGATGTACACTCGCAACGACCGGCTCAACTCCCTCTTCATGGAGGAGGTCAGCATCGCGCTGCGCTCCGTGAAGGACCCCGGGCTCACGGGATTTTTGACCGTGACCGGGGTCGAGCTCAGCCAGGACCGGAAGATCGCCACGGTCTACTACTCCGTCTTCGGGGAGACCGAGCAGAAGCAGTCCACGACCCTGGCCCTCAAGCGCGCGGCCAAGTTCGTGCGGCACACGATGACCAAGCGGCTCTCCCTCAAGGTCGTCCCCGAGATCGTCTTCAAGTTCGACGACACCCCGCAACGGGCGGACCGGGTCGATAAGATCCTCAACCGGCTGTCCGACGAGGAGAAGGGGAAGGAGCCATGACCGAGCGGGGGTGCCCGCTGCAGGCAAACCCATGACCGGCGGGATGATCCTGTTCGACAAGCCCCAGGGGTGGACCTCCCATGACGCGGCTGAAGCCTTCCGCAGGATGCTCCCCGCCGGCACCAAGGTCGGGCATTGCGGCGCCTTGGACCCCGTGGCCACGGGCCTGCTCGTCCTGCTCGTCGGGCCCTGCACGAGGCTTCAGGCCATGATGCAGGGGCTCGACAAGGCCTATTCCGGGGTCATCCGCCTCGGCGTCGAAACGGATACCGGGGACATCACGGGCAAGGTCCTGGCCGAGAAGCCGGTCCCCCCGCTGGACCTCAAGGCCCTCCAGGCCCTGATGGAATCCTTCATCGGCAAGATCGACGTCCCCGTCCCCGCCTACTCGGCGGTCAAGCACAAGGGCCGCGCCCTGTACGATTACGCGCGCAAGGGTCAGCCCGTTCCGGTCAAGCGCCGCATCTCGCGGATCGACGAGTGGGAGGCCCTCTCCTACAAGGCCCCCGACCTCGAGCACTTCATCCGCTGCTCGAGCGGCACCTACATCCGCGCCCTGGCCACGGAGATCGGCGGCCGCCTGGGGTGCGGGGCCACCATGCTGACCCTGCGCCGCGACCGCGTGGCGGGCCTCAAGCTCTCGGACGCGCTCACGCTCGAAGACGCCAAGAAACTCTCCCTCAAGGATCTCAGGGCGATGCTGGAGGGCTCGCTCAAGTCCCTCCAGGAGGTCGCGGTCAGGACCGCCAAGTGAACCTCAACCTGCGCGGCACGGTGGTCCGGGGAGCGGGCCTGGGCCGCGAGCTGGGTTTCCCGACCGCCAACCTCGAGCTCCGCCCCTGCGGCGCCCTGTCCGACGCCCCGTGCGGCGTGTTCCGCGTGGAGGTCTCCGGCTCCCGGGTCCGCGGAATGCGGCTCGGCGTGTGCAACGTGGGCGTGAGGCCCACCGTGGAGTCCGCGGGCCGCAAGATCGTGGAGGTCCATCTCCTCGATTTCGACGGCGACCTCTACGACTCGGAGCTGTCCGTGCGCTTCCTCGGCAGGATCCGTGACGAGCGCAGATTCAAGGACCTCTCGGCCCTCAAGGCCCAGATCGCCAAGGACGTGGAGGGGGCTCGGCGAACCATATGACGCCGCTCTTGGCCGTGGACCTGGGCGGCACCAAGCTCGTGGCCTGCCTGGTCTCGGAGGGGAAGGTCCTCTCCCGGGTCAAGGTCAAGACCAGGGTGGAGGACGGCCCTTCAGGCATCGCGGTGCAGATCGCCGCGTGCTGCCGCGAAGCGCTTTCCGGGAGCGGCCTCGCGCTGGACGGGATCGCGGCCGTGGGCGTGGCGGTCCCGGGGCTCGTCGAGCACGCGACCGGGACCGTGGTCCAGGCCCCGAACCTCGGATGGGAGTCCTTCAAGGCGCAAGCCAAGCTCGAGTCCCTGCTGGGCCGGCCCGTGGTCCTGGAGAACGACGTCAACGCGGGGCTCGTGGGCGAGTGGGCGTACGGCTCGCTCAAGCCCTTCCAGGGCCTGCAGGGACGCCAGGTCCCGCTGGCCGCGCTCTTCGTCGGGACCGGCGTGGGCGGAGCCCTGATGCTGGGCGGCTCGCTGGTCACCGGCTGGTCGGGCGTGGCCGGGGAGCTCGGCCACATGAAGGTCTCGGAGGACGGCCCCAAGTGCGGCTGCGGGCGCCGCGGGTGTCTGGAAGCGCTGGCCAGCAGGTCCGCCATCGAAAAGGCCCTGGGCAAGAAGCGCGGCAAGCTCACGAGCGGCCGCATCGCCCAGCTCTTGGACCGCAAAGGGAGCAGGAAGCTCAAGAAGGCCGTGTCCCGGGCCGCCCATTACCTCGGGGTCGGGGTCGCCAACATCGTCACGATCTTCAACCCGAGGGCCGTGGTGCTCGGCGGGGGCTTCATGGAGGCCCTGGGGGAAAGGCTCCTTCCCGACATCATGGGATCGGCCCGCGAGCATTCCTTCGCCAAGGGACTTCGGGACTGCAAGGTCCTGCTGTCTGCGCTCGGAGACGACGCCGTGCCTCTGGGCGCCGCGCACCTCGCGGCCGCCTCGCTTGGGAACCGCTGACTGATGCGGACGACCAAATCGCTCAAAGACGTCCGCGCCGCGCTCGCGGGGGGCCACACCGTGGTCCCCCTCGTGCGCGAGCTCGCCGCGGATACGCTGACCCCCGTGGCCGCCTTCCTGCGCCTGGCGCGCGGCGAGGACCGCTCCTTCCTGCTGGAGAGCGTGGAGGGCGGCGAGCGCGTGGCGCGCTACTCGTTTCTGGGGGCCCGGCCGGCCGAGACCCTGGCGGTCCGGGAGGGACGCGCGCTCCTGCGGAAGCCCGACGGCTCGGAGTCGCCGCTTCCCGGGGAGCCGCTCGAGGCCCTGGGGCGGCGTCTGGCCCGCTGGCGCGCGCCGAGGGAGCCCGGCCTCCCCCGCTTCTGCGGCGGCGCGGTGGGCTGGGTGGGCTACGAGCTGGCCGGACGCCTCGAGCCGACGGCTCGCCTTCGCGCCGCGGAGGGAGACGAAGCGCGGCTCATGGTGTTCCAGCGGGCGGTCGCCTTCGACCACGCCCGGCGCCGCATCCTCCTCATCGCCAACGTCGCGCCGGACGGGCAGCGGACGGACCTGGCTTTCCGGGAAGCCTCGGACGCCCTGGACGAGCTCGAGGAGCGGCTGGGACGGCCGGAGCCCCCTCCGGCGGGCGGAGAACGGCATGCGCCTCCGGGGACGGCGGTCCTGTGCCGCCAGCCGCCGCCGGTCCGGCAGGGTCCGGGACGCGGTCGAGGCGGGAGGCCGAGGACCATGCTGGGGGATGCGGCCTTCCTCGCCGGCGTCGCGCGGCTCAAACGTCACATCCGGGCCGGCGACATCTTCCAGGCCGTGCTGTCGGAGCGGTTCGAGACCCCTCTTCGGTCCCACCCCTTCTCCGTGTACCGGGCCCTGCGCTCCCTCAACCCCTCCCCGTACATGTTCTACGTCTCCTCGGGCGACGAGACGGTCCTGGGGGCCTCGCCCGAGATGCTGGTGCGCGTCGAGGACGGCACGGTGGAGACCCGTCCCATCGCCGGGACCAGGCCCCGCGGGCGGGACGAGCGGGAGGATGCCCGGCTGGAAGCGAGCCTGCGCGCGAGCGTCAAGGAGCGCGCCGAGCACCTGATGCTTGTGGACCTGGGCCGCAACGACGTGGGCCGGGTGGCGCGGCCCGGGAGCGTGCGGGTGGGCTCGTTCATGGAGGTGGAGCGCTACTCCCATGTCATGCACCTGGTCTCGAGCGTGACAGGCAGGCTCAAGGCGGGGCTGACCCCCTGGGACGCCTTCGGGGCGTGCTTCCCCGCCGGGACCGTGACCGGCGCGCCCAAGATCCGGGCCATGCAGCTCGTGGCCGGCCTCGAGCCCAGGCCGCGGGGCGCCTACGCCGGGGCCGTGGTCTACTGCGACTTCCAGGGCAATCTCGACTCCTGCATCGCCATCCGCTCGTTGTTCGTCAAGGGCGGCCTGGCGCGTGCCCAAGCGGGGGCCGGGGTGGTGGCTGATTCCTCGCCCCGGCGCGAGCTCGCGGAGGTCAAGAGCAAGGCTGCCGCCGTGCTCGAGGCCGTGAGGCTGGCGGCACTGGACCGCCGTCCCCGAAGGCGCCAGACGTCCTCCGCTCGCCGCAGGGGGCTGGCGGGGCTGGCGGCATGATCCTCCTCATCGACAACTACGACTCCTTCACTTACAACCTCTACCAGTACCTCTCGGAGCTGGGGGCTCGGGTCGTCGTGCGCCGCAACGACGCGGTGACCGTCCCCGAGATCGAGCGCCGAAGGCCCGCCGGGATCGTCCTTTCCCCTGGGCCCGGCCGGCCCGAGGACGCGGGGCGGCTCCTGGAGATCGCGGCTCGGGCCGCGGGACGCGTGCCTCTCCTGGGGGTCTGCCTCGGCCACCAGGCCCTCGCCCAGGCCTTCGGCGGCCGGGTGGTGGGCGCCCCGCGCCTCATGCACGGCAAGACGAGCGCGGTGCGCCACGACGGCAAGGGGCTCTACCGGGGCCTGGCCAACCCGTTCACGGCCACGCGTTACCACTCGCTCATGGTCGAGGAGGGCACTCTGCCCCGGGGATTCCGGGTGACCGCCCGCTCCGAGGACGGCGTGGTCATGGGGATACGCCTGGAGCGCGGGCGGGCCGAGGGCGTGCAGTTCCACCCCGAGTCCGTGCTGACCGCGGAGGGCAAGGGCCTCCTGAGGAACTTCCTGGAGTGGACCAGGTGACGGCCGGCCCAGGCGGGTTAGCGGGCATGCTGGAGGCGGCGTGCCGCGGCAAGTCCCTCTCCCGGAGGGAGGCGGCCGGGGCCATGGCGCACCTGGTCTCGGGCGAGACGCCCGAGGTCCAGGTCGCGGCCTTCCTGGGGGCGCTCGCGGGCCGGGGCGTGACGGCCGACGAGCTCACGGGCTTCGCGGAGGAGCTCCGCCGGCAGGGCCTGGCGATCTCCCCGAAGCGCGAGCCGCTCGTCGACACCTGCGGCACGGGCGGCGACGGCCTGAGCACCTTCAACTTCTCGACCGCCGCGGCCCTGGTCGCGGCCGGCGCCGGAGCGGCGGTCGCCAAGCACGGCAACCGCGCCGTGAGCTCCCGCTGCGGGAGCGCGGACGTCCTCGAGACCCTCGGCGTCCCCATCGAGCTCGCCCCGGCCGACGCCGAGGCCGCCATCGAGAGGACGGGCTTCGCCTTCCTCCTGGCCCCGCGCTACAACCCCGTCATCGGCAAGGTCGGCGCGGTGCGCAAGGCCCTGGGGGTGCGCACGGTCTTCAACCTGCTGGGACCCCTGGTGAACCCGGCACGGGTCAGGCGCCAGGTCGTGGGGATCTTCGACCCCGCGCTCCTGGAGACCTACGGCCGGGTGCTGTCGTCTTTGGGCGCCGAGAGGGCCCTGGTCGTCTGCGCCGAGGACGGGATGGACGAGCTGAGCCCGGCAGGCCCGGCCCGTATCTGCCGGGTGGAGGGAGGCGCGGTGAGCCTGGAGTCGTTCTCGCCCGAGGACGCGGGCGTGCGGCGCGTGCCGGCCGCGGGACTGCGCGGCGCCGGCGCCGCGGAGAACGCCCGCGCGCTCGAAGCCGTGCTGGCGGGCTCGGCGGGTCCCCTCCTGGAGGGGACCGTCTTGAACGCCGGGGCCGCGCTCTGGGCGGCGGGCCTCGCGGGCTCGATCCGGGAGGGGACTCAGTCGGCGCGCGAGACCCTGCGCTCGGGGAAAGCCGCGGCCGTCCTGGAGTCCTGCAGAGGCGGGGCATGAAGGCTCCCGGGATGCTCGAGCGCATCGCGGCGTCGACCGCGGAGCGCGTCGCCCGGGCCAAGGAGGGCATGCCGGAGCGCGAGCTGCGCGAGGAGGCCCTCCGGACGCCGGCGCCGCGGGATTTCATGGCGGCGCTGTGCTCGGGGGAAGGGCTGCGCGTGATCGCGGAGGTGAAGCTCGCCTCGCCGTCGGCCGGGGCGATCGGCCAAGGGCTCGATCCGGCCCGGGCGGCGCGGGACTACGAGCGGAACGGCGCGGCCGCCGTCTCGATCCTCACCGAGCCGGAGTTCTTCGCCGGGAGCCTCGAGCACCTGGCCGCGGCGCGCCGGGCCGTGCGCGCGCCCCTGCTCATGAAGGATTTCATCCTGGAGGAATACCAGCTCCTGCAGGCGCGGGCTTCGGGCGCGGACTGCGCCCTCCTGATCATGCGCCTCTTGGGCCGCGAGCGCACGGCCGAGCTCGTCGCCGCCTGCCGGAAGCTCGGGCTCGCGGCCCTCGTCGAGGCGCGCGACGAGGCGGAGCTCGAGGACGCCGCCCGCGCCGGAGCGGCGTTGGCGGGCGTCAACAACCGCGACCTGGCCACCCTCGAGGTCAGCCTGGACGTCTCGCGCAGGCTCGCGCCGCTGGGCCGGCGCCTGGGGCTGACCCTGGTCTCGGAGAGCGGCTTCTCCCGGCGCGAGGAACTCGTGGAGCTGGCGGGGCTCGGGTTCGCCGCGTTCCTCGTGGGCACCAGCCTCCTGCGAGAAGGGCGGCCCGGCGCGGCCTTGGCCGCCCTCCTGGCCGCGGCCCGATGACGACGAGGGTCAAGTTCTGCGGGATCACGCGGCCCGAGGACGCGGCCGCGGCCGCCGAGCTCGGGGCCTGGGCCGTGGGCCTGGTCTTCGCGCCGTCGAGCCCGAGGCGCGTGAGCGTGGAGCGGGCGCGCGCGGTCGTCGCCGCGCTCCCTCGCGGCGTCCTGAGCGTTGGCGTGTTCCAGGACCAGCCCGCAGGCGAGGTCGCCGCCGCGGCTTTGGCCGCGGGCCTCGACCTCATCCAGCTCCACGGGAAGGAAGGCGAGGACGACCTTCGCGCCTTGGGCCCGGAGCGGTGCGTCAGGGCCGTGGTCCTGGCCGACGAGCGCTCGCTGGCCGCCGCGCTCGAGAGCCCCGCGGCCTACCTCCTGGTGGACCGGCCCAAGGACGAAGGGCCGGGCGCGGGCAGGACCGCCGACTGGGCGCTGGCGGAGCGGCTCGCCTCCAGCAGGATCACGCTCCTGGCCGGCGGGCTCACTCCCGAGAACGCGGCCGAGGCCGCGGCCCGGGCCCGGCCGTGGGGCCTGGACGTCTCGAGCGGCGTGGAGACGGCGCCCGGGATCAAGGACCGCGGCCGCATGGCGGCCTTCATGAAAGCCGCAGTCACTCGCCCCCACGCGGGGGGCGAGTAGCGGGGGGCTGATGCCGTTTCATAGGATGCCGTCTCAGTGGACATTATGAAGATGCGGGAAGTTATTCCCGGCCGCTTCGCGGGTTTCGGGGGGCGCTACGCGCCCGAGACCCTGATGGGGCCGCTCATGGAGCTGGAGGAGGCCTGGGGGGCCTTCCGCGCGGACCGGGCCGCCCAGGCGGAGCTCGGCCGCTGGCTCAAGGACTTCGTGGGGCGGCCCACGCCGCTCACCCGGGCGGACCGCCTGGGCGCGGAGCTCGGCGGGGTTCGGATCTACCTCAAGCGCGAGGACTTGGCGCACACGGGGGCCCACAAGATCAACAACACCGTGGGCCAGTGCCTGCTCGCCCGCCGCATGGGCAAGCGCCGGGTGATCGCCGAGACCGGGGCCGGCCAGCACGGCGTCGCGACGGCGACGGCCGCGGCCGCGATGGGGCTCGAGTGCCGGGTCTACATGGGCGAGACGGACATGGAGCGCCAGGCCCTCAACGTCTTCCGGATGCGGCTCCTGGGGGCCGAGGTCGTGCCCGTGCGTTCGGGCCTTCGCACGCTCAAGGACGCGGTCAACGAGGCTCTGCGGGATTGGGCGGCGAGCGCGCCCTCCACCCAGTACCTCCTTGGCTCGGCCCTGGGCCCGCACCCTTTCCCGACCATCGTGCGGGAGCTCCAGAGCGTGATCGGCAAAGAGGCGCGCGGGCAGATCCTGGCCGCGGAGGGGAGGCTGCCGGACCTGGCCGTGGCCTGCGTGGGCGGGGGCTCGAACGCCATCGGGCTCTTCTCGGCCTTCATCGCCGACGCGGGGGTCGCCCTGGTGGGTGTCGAGGCGGGCGGGGAAGGGCTGGGTTCCGGCCGCCACGCGGCGCGGCTCGCCGCGGGCTCGGGGGCCGTGCCGGGCGTCCTCCACGGCGCCTTCACCCTGCTCAGGCAGGACGCTCACGGGCAGGTGGGTGAGACCCACAGCGTCTCGGCCGGCCTCGACTACCCGGCCGTGGGGCCGGAGCACGCGGCGCTGGCCGCCTCGGGCCGGGCCCGGTATGTGGCGGCTACCGATTCGGAGGCGCTCCGGGCGTTCGACCTCCTGGCGCGGACCGAGGGCATCCTCCCGGCCCTGGAGAGCGCCCACGCCGTCGCCTACGCGGCTCGGCTCGGCCGCAAGCTCGGCTGCGGCAAGACGGTTCTGGTGAACCTCTCGGGCCGCGGGGACAAGGACATCGAGATCATCCGGAAGAGGGGCGGGTGATGGACCTGGAAGGCATCCTCCGCGACTCCCGCCGCGGCCGGCCCGCGTTCATCCCCTACATCACGGCCGGCGACCCCACGCTCGAGTGGACCGGCCGTTTCCTCGACGCCCTGGCCGAGGCCGGGGCGGACGTAGTGGAACTGGGCGTTCCCTTCTCGGACCCCGTCGCGGACGGGCCCGTGAACCAGCGCGCCGCCGAGCGGGCCCTCG
>JACRNU010000120.1 GCA_016234805.1 Elusimicrobiota bacterium | reverse complement strand
TCGTGCCGCCCGCTGCCGTGCGCCTTGAGCCGGGCCAATGGGTCCGGACCCTGCGCGTCGCTCTGCACATGACGCAGCGCCAACTGGCAGGCCGCGCGGGAGTCTCTCAGGGGAACCTGGCGTTGATCGAGAAAGGGCATTTCGAGCCGCGACTCGCCAATTTGCGCAAGCTCTTCGACGCGCTCTGCTGCGATCTGGTCGTGCTGCCGATCCCGCGCAAGCGCGTGTCCGCCCTGGTCGCCGAAAAGACGCTCGGCGTCCCCACCAGGCGCATGTGGGACTGAGGTCAGAGCCCTCGTCGGTGTCAGGTCTTGGGCCCGAGGATGTGGATGGCCTGGCCCAGGGCCGCTTCGCACGCTTCCATGAAGGCTTCGGGCAGGGTCGGGTGCGGGTGGACCGTGTGGGCCACGTCCTCGAGCGAAGCCCCGAGCTTCAAGCCCAGGCAGGCCTCGCTGATGAGCTCTGAGACATGGGGCCCGACCATGGACACGCCGAGGATCTTGTGGGTGGCCTTGTCCGCCACCACCTTCACGAAGCCCTCGGTCTCCCTCATGGTCTGGGCCCGGCCGCAGGCCGTAAACGGGAACTTGCCGACCAGGATGTCCGCCCCGCGGCTTCTGGCCTGGGTCTCGGACTCGCCCACGGACGCGGCTTCAGGGTCGGTGAACACGGCCATGGGTATGGGCCCGATGTCCGCAGGCGGCTGGCCCGCGATGGACCGTGCCGCGGCCAGGGCTTCGGCCGAAGCCTTGTGCGCGAGATACGGCGGCCGGGCCGCGTCTCCGGCCGCGTAGATGTGGGGGACGCTGGTGCGCAGGCACGCGTCCACCGATATGTGGCCCTTGGCGTCGGTCTTGATGCCCGCGGCCTCAAGCCCCAGGCCCTCGGTGAAAGGTATCCTTCCCACGCTCACGATGGCTTTGGCTGCTTCAACGGTCTTCTCCCCCTCCGGGGTCTCGACCGCGACCTGGCGGACCCCGTCGGGTCCCGAGGCGGGAGAAGCGGACTTGGCCTTGGAACCCACCCAGACCGTGATGCCGAGCTTGGAGAGACTTCTGGCGATGATGGCGGCCGCGTCAGCCTCCATCCCAGGGAGGATCTGAGGCATGAACTCGACCACCGTGACCTTGGAGCCGAGCTTGGCGTAGAAGGTCCCGAGCTCGAGCCCGATGGCGCCGGCGCCCACCACAAGGAGGCTTGGCGGCGGAGCAGGCAGGTCGAGGGCCTCGCGGTTGGTCAGGCACCAAGTCCCGTCGAAGGGAAGGCCGGGCAGGCTTGCCGGCCGCGTTCCTGTGGCGACCAGGGCGTTCTTGAAGCGGACGGTCTCCTGGCCTGTGGCGGAGACGACGCGAGCTTCGTTGGCCGAGATGAAAGAGGCCTTGCCGGAGAGGACTTCCACGCCGTTGGCCTTGGCCAGGGTGCCGATGTTCTTGGAGAAGGACGCGAGGAGCCCGGACTTCCAGGCTTGAAGGCGGGCCATGT
This sequence comes from Elusimicrobiota bacterium, assembly GCA_016234805.1. Taxonomy (GTDB): domain Bacteria; phylum Elusimicrobiota; class Elusimicrobia; order UBA1565; family UBA9628; genus JACQWX01. The sequence continues at coordinate 16,345 of JACRNU010000120.1, read as the reverse complement.
CGGCTTTGACCGTTCCGACCACACCGGGTTGGAGGCCCTTGGACACCCGGTGGAAAAGCCAGCCCGCGTTGATGAGTGCCTTGGATGGGATGCAGCCGTAGTTCAGGCACTCGCCGCCGAGCTTGTCCCCCTCGACGAGGACCACCTTCTTGCCGAGCTTGCCGAGCTTGATGGCCCCGACATAGCCGGCCGGGCCGGCTCCGATGACGAGGACGTCGGTCTCGGTCATGGTCTCCCTCCTACGGCCTTGGAATCGACCATTTCCTCGCTATGCTCGGTCATGCCAGGCTCCTGGGCGCCTCGAGCCTTCGGGCGAGACTGCTCAGGAAAACCGCGGCCCGACCCGGATCATGGGCCCTGCGGTCGTAGCTCAAGCCCAGGTTCATCCTCCAGCGGGCATGGATGCCTCCTCCGATGACCACCGCGCGCTCGTGCGGCCTGGTCAGGCCGAGGGCCGCGGTCTCGGGCTGCTGGATGACGGGCAGGACGAGGTCGGAGGCGGTGTTGGGCACGAAGGTCACGCAGAAGGTGGAGCCATGGAGCTCCTCCTCGGGGATGTTGTGTTCGCGCGCCCGGACCGGGAGCTTGGAGAGCTCGGCGGCCAGGGTCCAGAGGTCCTTCTTCTGGACCTCCCGGATGACGGGCACGATGATGGCGTGGCCGACCGTTAGCGCGATGCCAATGTCGCAGGAGCGCTTCAGGGTCATGCCCTTCCCGTCCTCGTCCATGTGGGAGTTGAACTCTGGGTGCTCGTGGAGCGCCTTGGCCAGGGCGCGGATGGCGAAGGAGGTCTCGGTGAGCTCGCAGCCCCGTTTGTGCGCTTCCGGGGCGAGCTCTTTCAGGAGGGCCCTCAGGGCCGTGGCGTCCGCTTCGCACTGGCCGTAGCCGTGGGGGATGCTGTTCCAGCTCTGCCTGGCCTTGTCCGCGGCGCGCTTGCGGGGACCAACGAACGGGATCCTCTCTCCGCTCGCCGGAGGGGGCGGCGGTTCCGCGGTCTTCTTGAACACCGGCAAGGGAGGCAGATCGGTCATGGGTCCGGGAACTGGCGGAAGCGGCGCGGACTGCGCGGGCGCTGGCGGAGCGGGCTTCGGGGGCGGTGGGAGAAGCGGGGGCTCGGGACGCTGTGGGAGCAGGGCGGGTTCGGGACGCCGCGGGAGCGAGGCAGGCTCAGGCATGGGCACTGAGTATGCGGGATGATCCTTCTCCAGGTCCTCGGCATGGGGAAGAGGAGGGAGTTCCGTCGGAGCAGGGATGCCTTCAGGCCGCAGGATGGCGACGAGCTGGCCCGGCCGTAGATGGTCGCCGATGCGCGCCACCTGCTTGAGGAGCACGCCGGCCTGGGGGCAGTGGACTTCGAGCTCCGCCTTGCCTGAGAGGACCCGGCAGATGACGGCATCCACCTTGATCGTGTCCCCCTCGCGTACTTCCCAACCGAGCAGCTCGACTTCGTTGGCGCCCGTGTCCGGCATCCTGAATTCGTAGAGCATGATCCCCTCAGTCCTGCTGCGTTCTTGTTTTGATCAGAACGGCTCCGCCTTCATCGACCCTGTACGAGCTGCGGACGAAGGGTCCTGATGCGACATGGAGGAAACCCATCCCGAGGGCCTCGGCCTTCAAGCCGTCGAACCGCTCCGGTGGGACGAACTCCCTGACCGGAAGGTGCCGCGCCGACTTCGTGGGCCTGAGATACTGCCCGATCGTCAGCAGGGACACTCCGGCTTCCCTTAGGTCGGTCATGGCCTGGCGCACTTCGGCCGCGCTCTCCCCAAGGCCGAGCATGAGCGAGGATTTGGTCGGTATGGACGGGGCGTTGCCGGACGGGGCCAGGGCTTGGACGGCCCGCAGGAGATCCAGCGAGCGGCGGTAGCCGCACCTGCGGTCCCGGGCGAGCAGGCTCACGGACTCGACGGTCTCGATGTTGTGGGACAGGACGTGGGGCCCGGCCTCGAGCACGGTCTTGAGGCTGGCGCGGTCGCCTCCGAAGTCGCCGATCAGGGCTTCGACCGTCATTCCCGGGCAGGAGGAACGCACGGCCCGGAGACAGTCAGCCATGTGCCGGGCGCCCTGGTCCGGCAGGTCGTCCCTGCAGACCATGGTGATGACGGCGTACTTGAGGCGCATCTCCGCGAGGGTGTCCGCCAGGCGCCGCGGTTCCGCGGGGTCCACGGCTTCGGGACGGCCCGCGGGAACGCCGCAGAACCGGCAGCCGCGCGTGCACCGCGACCCGAGCACCATGAAGGTGGCGGTGCCCCGGCTCCAGCACTCGCCTATGTTCGGGCAGCGCGCCCCGTCGCACACGGTGTTGAGTCCCCGGCTGCGGGACGCGTCGCGCAGCCGTGTGAAGTCCGGCCCGCTGCCGAGACGCGTTTTGAGCCAGGGGGGCAGGCCGCTTGGGGAGGAGGGCACCTCAGGCCTCGCTGGCGAGGTGCCGCTCGGCCTCGAGGGCCGCGACGCAGCCGTTGCCCGCCGAAGTCACGGCCTGCCGGTAGTGGGGGTCCATGACGTCGCCTGCCGCGAACACGCCGGGGACCGAGGTCCGGCAGCGGCCGTCGGTCTCGATGTAGCCTCCCGCGTCGAGTTTGAGCTGTCCCGCGAGGAAGGCGGTGTTGGGGGTGTGGCCGACGGCGATGAAGACCCCGCCGCAGGGGAGTTCCCGCGACGCGCCGGTCTTGACGTCCTTGACGCGCACCCCGGTCACGGCGTCGGCGCCGAGGATCTCTTCGATGATGGCGTTCCAGACCCACGCGAGCTTGGGGTTGCCGCGGGCCTTCTCCTGCATGGCGTTGGAGGCGCGCAGCTTGTCCCGGCGGTGGATCACCGTGACCTTGGCGGTCACCCTCGTGAGGAAGAGGGCGTCCTCGAGGGCCGTGTCCCCCCCGCCGATCACGCAGACTTCTTTGCCCTTGAAGAAGAACCCGTCGCAGGTCGCGCAGGCCGAGACGCCCTTGCCTCTCAGCCTGGTCTCGGAGGGCAGGCCGAGGTACCTGGCGTCCGCTCCCGTGGCCACGATGAGGGCGTCGGCGAGCGCTTTCTTGCCCTCCGTGGTCTCGATGGAGAATGGCGGTTTGGAGAGGTCGACCTTGGAGACGAACTCCGGCACGATGGTCACCCCGAGGCGCTCGCACTGCTTGCGCATGCGGTCCATGAGGTCCGGTCCGGTCACGGGCTCGGGAAAGCCCGGGAAGTTCTCGACGTCCGTGGTCGTGGCGAGCTGTCCTCCCATCATGACCCCGCCGAACAGGAGGGGGTCGAGTCCAGCGCGCACGGCGTAGATGGCGGCGGTGTAGGCCGCGGGGCCGGAGCCGATGATGACAACCTTGCGCGAATTAGCCATAATTACTCGACGGAAATCTCCCGTCGGAGCATGGCCATTATAACATTTCCAAAAGACTTCCTATGGGGAGCCTCCACCGCGGCCTATCAGGTGGAAGGAAGCAATACCGGGTCCGCGTTCTGGGATTGGGAGAAGCGCAAGGGCTGGGAGCCCTCGGGGGACGCGGCCGGGTCCTGGGAGCGTTTCGAGGAGGACGTGAAGTGCCTCAAGGCGCTCCACCTCAACGCCTATCGGTTCTCCGTGGAGTGGTCGCGCGTCCAGCCCTCCCCGGACCGATTCGACGAGGGCGCGCTCGCCCGCTACGCGGATTGGGCCCGCAGGCTCAAGGAAGAGGGGATCAGGCCGTTCGTCTGCCTCCACCATTTCTCCGAGCCTGCCTGGCTGCTCCGACAGCATCCCGAAGGCTGGCTCGACGACGGGGTCCCGGCCCGGTTCCTGAGGTTCGCGGAGCGCGCCGTGGGCGCGCTGAGGGAGACGGTCTCGGATTGGTTGACCTTCAACGAGCCCATGGTCTTCATCGTGGGAGCCTACGGCATGGGACAGTTCCCCCCCGGCCGGCGGCTGCTCCTGCGGCCCAAGGTCCTTGCCTCCGTGGTCCGCGCCGTGAACGGTACCCATAACGAAGCCTACAGGCTCCTGCATCGGATGATGCCTGATTGCCGGGTGGGCTTCGCGCAGAACGTGGCCGCGCTCGACCCCGCGGGCCCCGGCGACGATGCCGTGGCGCGGGATTGGGACAGGTTCATGCATCGGGACTTCATCGATGCTGCCCGTGACCGGATGGATTTCCTGGGCGTCAACTACTACACGAGGATCTTCGTGCACCGCTCGCCCCTGTCCTTCCTGCCGGGCCGCGTGGTGCCGGGCTACGCCGAATTCGAGCGCGGGGTGGGGCGCCTCGTGTTCCGCCTCCTTGGCGGACGGCGCGGCGAGGGGACGCCCACGGACATGGGCTGGGAAGTCCACCCCGAAGGCCTTGAGCGCGTGGTCACGGCCCTCTGGCAGGACTACGGCAAGCCGATCATCATCCTGGAGAACGGCATCGCGGACGCTTCAGGCATCCGCAGGGAGGCCTTCATCCGGGACCATCTCGCGGCCCTGGCCGCGGCCATGAAGCGGGGAGCCGAGGTCCAGGGCTATTTCCACTGGAGCCTGGTCGACAACTATGAGTGGGGCAGCTACAGGCCCAGGTTCGGGCTGCACACCAGGGCGCGCAAGGCCGCGGCTGGAGCGGGGTTCTACGCCGAGGTGGCAAGGACCGGAGCGATGGAGGTCGATGGCTAGGTGTTCGGATGGGCTCTAGGGCCTGGAGGCGCGGGGCTGCCGCGGCCCTGGCGTTCTTCGCGGTCCCGGCCTGGGGCGGCCAGGGACCGTCTTCGTCCTTCCGGGAGACCGAGCCCGCGCCTGCCGAGTTCCTCGACCAGGCCCGGTCGCTCTTCCATCTGGCCGCGTGCGCTCCCGGCGGGGAGATCCCGATCCGGTTCGACGGCGAAAAGGTCCTGGAGCACTGCCGGAAGATGGAGGACCTGGTCTCCGGCTACCGGGAAGGCTGGCTCTCCCTGGCCAAGCCATACCTCTCTTCCCTCCGGCCCCGGGACCTTCCCCGCAAGGTGGTCTACCCCTTCGGCGGGGGCGACCTGGTTTCCGCCCTGGCCGCGTTCCCGGACGTCGACGAGTACACGCTCATGTCGCTCGAGCCCGCCGGAGATCCCAGAGCCGTGGATTCGTTGGACATGGCGGGATTGGATCGGAGCTTCGCGCTCCTTGAGCGCAACGTCGAGAACCAGTTCAAGGTGGGGCACAGCAGGACCGATGACATGACTGCCGCTGCCGGCGACCGCCTGCCCGCCCAGCTTCTTTTCGCGCTCGTGGCCCTTGTCGCGCATGGGCATGAGCCGGTGTCGTTGAGATACATGGACCTCCTTCCTTCCGGAGAGCTGTCTTACCTCACGCCCGCGGCGCTCGCGGCCGCGGACAAGGCGCGGCGCGGATCCCCGTCATCGTTCCGGAACATGGAGCTGTCTTTCCGGCCATCGGGCGCGGGCAAGGCCGGGCGGGTCCGGGTGCTGCGTCACTTCGCCTTGGACCTGGGCGACGGGAGCCTCAGAAAGAACCCCGGCCTCCTGAGCCATCTGGAGGACAAGGGTCCGGTCGCGGCCATGACCAAGGCCGCGAGCTACCTTCTGTGGGAGGAGTCTTTCTCCCTGATCAGGGATTACCTCCTCAAGAACATGGTCTGGATGATATCGGACAGCACCGGCATCCCGGAGCGCCATGCCAGGGCCGCTGGCTTCGTCCAGGATGCTTACGGCCGGTTCGAGGGCCCGTTCCTCAAGGCCGTCCCTGAGCCCGGCAGGGACTTCGCGGCGCTCTGGAAGTCCCAGCCGCTGCGCCGCCTCCCGTTCCCCTTCGGCTACCCGGATCGCAACCGGCATCTCCATATGCTCGTGACGCGCCGCCCGGGGCCGGCCGAAGCCGTGCTCCTTTCGGCCGGTGCCGCGTATACGGACGCGGTGATCGGGTTCTCGGTCTCGTTCTCCAGCCCCTCGTTCGTCGCGGAGGCATCTCCCGGCGCGGAGGGTCATTTCCTGCGGCTCCAGAATTTCAGGTTCGACGAGGGACAGAAGACCCTGAACCTCGACGAAGGGAGCTTCCTGATGGAGTTCTTGAGCGCCCGGAAAGGGACCTCGTTGAGCTACGGCAAGGTGCGCGCCGATTGGAGCAAAGATGAGCAGGCCATGGTGGACGGGTTCCCGTGCAGGGGCTTCTCGGGATTCCGGGGGACCGGCGCCACCTCGCCCTTCAGCCCCGACACCGGGATCTTGTGTCCCGGGGCCAGCCGGGACGTCTACATCATGACCTACCAGCTCTCGAGAAACCAGGGGACGGGCCTCGAGCCTCCCCGAGGATGCCGCGAGGCCGCGTGGATACTGTCGTCCATCCGCCTCGATCCGGCTGTCTTCGGTCGTTGAGCCGATCAGCGGAGGTGCTCGGCGCAGGAGTCCCGGCTCTCCCAGACCCTGACCCGGGTCACGGGCAGATGCCGTCCGGCCGCGAAATCGAAGAGAAGCTTGGCGATGTTCTCGGCCGTGGGGTTCCCGTGCAGGGTCACCACGGGCTCGTCGAGGTCCCGGAGGACCTTCACGAGCGGGTCCCGCTTGTTGAGGAGCAGCCGGTGGTCCAACTCGGCGTCGACCCAGGGTTGGACGGTCCTCTTGATCTCGTCGAAGTCGAGGGCCATGCCGAGGCGGTCCAGGCCGCGGCGGCGGAAGGACATCTCGGCCACGGCGTTGTGGCCGTGAAGGTGACGGCATTTCCCCCGATAGCCGAGCAGCCGGTGGCCGTAGCAGAAATGGATGAGCCTGGTGACGGTGAACATGGTCGCTTGACAGGTCCTTAGGCGATGAGCCTCCCCCCATCCACCGGGAGGGCCGCGCCGGTGATGAAATCCCCGTTCTCGACGAGAAAGACCACGGCTTCAGCCACGTCGCGCGGGGTCCCCAGCCTCTTGAGCGGAGCCGCGGCCACGACCGCGGCCTTCTTCCTCGGCGGATAGTCGTCCGGCAGGAGCACGGCTCCGGGAAGGATGGCGTTGACCTGGATGTCCGGGGCGAGTTCCTTGGCCAGGGCGGTGGTCAGCGCGATGAGGCCGGCCTTGGACACGCAGTAGGGGATGCGGTCGGTGTAAGGACGCTGGCCGGCCCAGTCGCCGATGTTGACGATCCGGCCTCCCCCCGCCTCCCGCATCCAGGGCGCGGCAGCCTGGCACAGGAAGAACGGGGCCCGCAGATTCACGTCCAGGTGGCGGTCCCAGTCCTTCTGGCTCGTGCGGCCGAAGCGGTTGACCTCGTAGACCGAGGCGTTGTTGACCAGGGCATGGATGGCGCCGAAGCGCTTGCCCACCGCGTCCGCAAGCCTCGCGGCCGCGCGAGGATCGGCGAGGTCGGCTTGGAAGACCTCTGCGTCCCTGCCGAAGCCTTCTTTGATGTCCGCGGCCAGCGACAGGGCCTCGCGCCGGGACTTGTTGTAGTGCAGGGCGAGCCTTGCCCCGCGTTCGCCGAGCGCGGACGCGATGCACCTCCCGACCCTGCGGGCCGCGCCGGTGACGAGGACGACCTTGCCCTGGAGTCTCATGGCTTCCCCTCGCTTGCCGTTGGGCTCGGCCGCGGAGGCGCTGATTTCCGCTGGCCGCCGGCTGGTCCCGGGGCCCCGGGCGCGGGGCGGGTCATGGGCTGAGCCTGCAGGGACATGAAGGCCTGCAGGAGTTTCATGAGGTCCGCGTCGGTCGGGGTCTTCCCCTGCGCGGCGTTGCGATCCAAGCCTTCGATGGTGCGCACGATCTCCCTGAACTGCTGTGCTTGGGCCGGAGACATGTTCTTGGTGAGCTGGGGGTTGTTGAGCATGGGAAGCATGGAGCGGATTATGCCCATGGAGGAATTCATCAGCGCCTGACTCTGCCGGGGGTCGAACGCGGGCGCCGGCTGGTCCGTCGGGGCCGCGTCTCCCGGCGGGAGCACCAGGGCTTCAGGGGAAAGGAAGGGGTTCTTTCCGGGCGCAGCGATGGGCGGCTGCGCGACCTCTCCTCCCTGCCCACCCGAGACCGCATCGAGCCGCTGGCCCGTAGGCAGGGAGGGTGGGACAGGAAGAAGGCCGTCCTCCTGGAGGGCTGGCAGGGCTTTCTCAAGTTCCGCTCGGAACCTCTGCATCTCGCTCATGACCGCGCCCGCTGCCCGCGTCTGCTCCATGACGGCCCGGTACTGCAGCATGCCGAACCACTGTCCTCCGAGCGCGGCCGCGGCCAGGACGCCGACGATCGTCCATGCGCGGTAAGGCCGGGCCCGGTGCAGCTTCTGGATGCCGATCCCGATGAGGAAGGCCGCCCATGCGGTCGGGATGAACCACAGGACGGGCAGGGCGTAGGCCGCGGTTCCCGCCACGGCCGCGCCGGAGGAGAGCGACACGATCTGGTAGCTGCGGAGGTAGTCGGCGTCGCTGTCGGAAATCCGCGCGATGACGTCCACGATCAGAGCGAAAACGAAGCTTCCGGCCAGGGCGGCCGCCGCGGCGCCGGCGTGGAACAGGGCCAGGCCTACGGCTTCCCCGGTCCTGGTCGTGCCCGCGGACCGCAAGACGAGGATCGCCCCCTGCCCGGCAGCGGCGAAGACCAGGATGTTGGCTGCCATGGCCCACAGGGGAGGGGTCTCGGCTGCCGCGGCCTGAGCGAAGACGGCCGGACCGCGCAGGAGCGCGGCAAGGCTCTGGCCCAGCAGGGACGCGAGTCCAGGAGCGGGCTGGAGAACAGGGGCAGGGCGGTTCTTGGCTCCCGCCAGGTCCTCGGAGACGGGTTCGGTCATGGTATGCCTGATGATTGGACACGGGGGCGGGCCTTTTGTTCGCAGTGCCCGCAGGCCAGCCAGGATGAACCCTCGAGATCGTCGCGCAGGAACGAGAACCAGCCGCACTCGTAGGCGTCGGCATGGGAGCCGACGCCCTCGGGGAACCGGAGGATGTAGTGATGCCCGCACCAGGAGCATTCCAGGAAGAGCAGTCTCTCGTCGGCGCGGACCGCGGCCGCGTACCGGTCCCAGCCCTGGGAGCCGGTCAGGGGCGGCCGCGTGCCGAGCAGGACACGCGTCAGGAGCCCCTGGCGCAGCGGGCGGCCCCGGCTGTCGGTGAACAGGGCGGGCTCCGAGCGGGAAGAGGAAGCCGCGGCTTCCACCAGGCTTGCCTTGCCGGCAAAGAACCTCCCCCGGATCAAGAGGGTCTTCATGATGAAGCGGAACCGAACGGCCGCGTCGAGGAATGCCTTCACCGGGGTCATGCTCCGGAGCAAAGTATACTTTAATTAAGGTAGACTTGAATCGGATGCGCATCAGCCTCAAGCTCGCCGTCGTCTTCTCCCTGTTCGGCGCTGCCATCTCCGGCGGATTCCAGTACAGCCGGGTCAAGAGCACGCGCGGCGAGATGTACGCCGGACAGTCTCGGATGGCCGAGGTCGCCCTGAGCGCGGTCAAGGCGCTGCTCGAGACCTCGCGGGCGCAGGCCGGGGACTACGGCGAGGTCAGCAAGGGGCTTCGCGAGCTCCAGGGCTCGGGCATCGCCTCCGTGGTCGTCAAGGACGTCCGCGGCCGCTGGGTCGTCTGGCGCTCCGGCGCGGCGACCTCCCAGCGCCAGACCCATGCCGGGCTGGCGATCGACCGCGTGACGGACGGTTTTCATGACGTCGAGGCGCCGGTGAAGCTCGGCCGGCGGGGTCAGGGGATGGTTCAGGTATCCTTCGACGTCGGAGCGCTCGAGGAGCGCCTCCGGGAGCTCGAGACCGACGCGTTCGGCTCCGGGCTCATGGCCTTCCTCGCCACCACGCTCGCGGCCTGGCTCATCGGCACCTGGTTCGGCACCAAGATCGAGAGACTCGTGCCCAAGCTCGAGGCGCTTTCCCGGGATCCCGAGAGGTTCCGCTCCCTCAAGACCCCCTCCACGGGCGACGAGATCGAACGGGTGGTGGCGGCTTTCAACCGGATGGGAGAGTCGCTGAAGGCCGAGACCCAGCGCCGGCACGCCGCCGAGCGCGACAAGGCGGAGCTCTCGGCCATGCTCGTCCATGACCTCAAGACGCCGTTGACCGTCATCCACTCGGGCATCAGCCTCCTCCAGGACCAGCTCTCACAGGACCAGGTCGCGGTCGAGCGCCGGTCCCGCGCCCCGGCGCCGGTCAAGGCGGGGATGCCTTTACGCCGGAAGTTCGACCAGCCCAACCGCCGGACCTTCGAACTCCTCAAGATGTCCGCCCACCGGCTGCACCGGATGGTGGAGGACGTCCTTCAGCTCTCGCGGCTCGAGGAGGTCTCGGAGCTCCAGGAGGTCGCGCTCATCGACATGGCGGAGCTCGCCAGGACCTGCGCCAAGGATTTCCAGCTCGTCGTGGCTGAGCGCAGCCAGAAGCTCCACCTCGACGCTCCCGAGGAGGAGCTTCCGCTGCGCGTGCAGGGCGACGGCGCGCTCCTGCGGCGCGTCCTCGACAACCTGGTCCACAACGCGGTCGAACACACACCCCCCGGCGGGACGGTCCGGATGAAGGTGGCGGCGTCAGGCCCGGTCGTGCGGCTGGAGGTCTCGGATTCCGGGCCCGGCATCCCGGCCGAGGCCAGAGCCGACATCTTCAGGAAGTTCTTCCAGAAGGACCTCAAGCGGCACGTCGGGAACGTGGGCCTGGGCCTGGCCCTCTGCCAGAAAGCGGTGCATCGGCACGGAGGGCAGATCGGGATCGAGGACGCCAAGCCCAAGGGCTCCTGCTTCTATTTCACCCTGCCGCTGGCTTCCGCGGTCGAGAAGCATGGGCCGCGCGCTTCCGCGGAACAGCCCTCTTCCTAGCCGCCAGACCCCTCTTCCATAGCCTCCGGACGGATCGCAACGGCAGGCCCACCACATTGTCGTGGTCCCCCGACACCCTCTGGATGAACGGGTCGCGGCGGTCCTGCACGGCGTAGCCGCCGGCCTTGTCCATGTGCTTGCCCGCCAGGGACATGAGCTCGACCTCCGACATCTTTCGGGCCCGGACGCGGGTGACCGCGCACTCCGTGAAGGCCAGCCTGCCGCCCTCGAGCACCAGGGCCACCCCGGTGTAGACGCGGTGCCAGGAGCCGTTGAGGAGCCTCAGGATGCGCTCGGAGTCGGAGCGGCTGCGCGGCTTGACGATGACCCGGCCCCGGCAGAATACGATGGTGTCCGCGCCAAGGACCGCGGCTTGAGGGTGTTCGCGGGCGACCTGCGCGGCCTTGCGCAGGGCGAGCGCGACCACGAGGCGGAGGGGGTCGCGGAGGCCGCTGCGCTCCGAGGCGCGGCTCGGGATGACGCGGAAAGGGACTCCGAGTCTCTTGAGGATCGCGTGCCGCTGCGGGGAGGCGGATGCCAGGATGAGCGGGGGGCGAGTCCGCCTCATCCTCTCACCGCATGGAGAAGACGGTGTTCGCTCCGACCCAGTCCAGGTAGGATTTGTCCCCGTCGACGATAGGGAGGACGATGATCTCCGGGGTGCTGTAGGAGTGCTTCTCCTTGATGTGGCGCATGAGGCTCGGCAGGCCGCGGGAGCGCGTCTTGATGATGAGGACGCACTCCGGGGTCTCCTCGAGCTTCCCCTCCCATACATAGTAGGAGGTGGACCCGGGGACCACGGTGGCGCAGGCCGCGAGTTTGGTTTCGACCAGGCCCCGGGCCAGCTTCTTGGCCAGCTCGATCTCGGGGCAGGTCGTCATGACGACGCAGAAGAGGGTTTTTTCGATGGGCATGCGTTATCTTACCATACCAGCGAGGATTTTCGCGATCCCGGACGCGTTGACGGGGCGGACGACCCCTTTCTCCGTGACGATGGCCGTGACCAGGCGCGCCGGGGTCACGTCGAATCCGAAGTGGCGGGCTCGCGCCCCTTTCGGCGCGATGGGGATGCCGGAGATCTCGAGGACCTCGGCCGCGCTGCGCTCCTCGATGGGGATGCGGGAGCCGTCCGGCGTGGCCGGGTCGATGGTCGAGGTCGGGGCCACGGCATAGAACGGGACCTTGTGGTGGCGCGCCGCGATGGCCAGCCCGTAGGTGCCGATCTTGTTGCACACGTCGCCGTTGGCCGCGATGCGGTCCGAGCCCACGATCACGGCGTCGATGCGCGAGACCTTCATGAGGTGGGCCGCCATGCTGTCGGTGATGAGGGTGCAGGGGATGCCTTCACCCATGAGCTCCCAGAGGGTGAGCCGGCTGCCCTGGAGGTAGGGGCGGGTCTCGTCCGCGTAGACATGGGCGATCTTGCCCTGGCGGAAGGACTCGCGGATGACTCCGAGGGCCGTGCCGATGCCGGAGGTCGCCAGGGCTCCCGCGTTGCAGTGAGTGATCACGCGTGAGCCCTTCCTGATGAGCCGGGCGCCCAGGATGCCCATGCGTCGGTTGTAGTCGAGGTCCGAACGGAAGTATGCTTCCGCGGCCCGGGCCAGGACCGCGGGAAGGCGCTGGGGCGGGGTCCCCGCGGCGGCGCGAAACATGGCGTCCACGGCGTGTGCCAGGTTGACCGCGGTGGGCCGGCTTGCCACCAGCACGCGGGCCGCTGCCTGGAGCGCAGTCGTCGAGCGCTTGCGTGCGGCCAAGGCCATGCCGTAGGCCGCGGAGCAGCCGATGAGGGGCGCTCCGCGCAGGACCATGTCCTTGATGGCTCGGGCGACCTGCTCGGCGGTCCGGCAGTCGATGTAGGCGACGCGGCGCGGCAGGAGCCGCTGGTCAAGGACGCGCAGGCTGTTTTTCTTCCAGATGATGTGTTTTATCATGGATAAAGCGTTGCGCCCGCACCAGCAGGCACTGGCGCGGGCGCAGTTCGGGGAATGGCCTTACGGGATGGACTCCATCACCCGTTTGAGCTGCTCTTCGGTCCGGCCGATGATCTCAACCGTCTTCTCCCGGCCGTTGGCGCCCCGCAGGATGTTCACTTTGCGGGTCGGGACCTCGAAGAACTCAGCCAAGTAGTCCTTCAGCACAGCGTTGGTCTCATCGTCGTTGGGCGGCGCCGTCACTTTAACACGGAGGACGCTGCCGATACGGCTGACCACTTCGTTGTCAGGAGCGTTCGGGATGACCCGAACTTTAACGATCATGTTTTCCCTCCCTATGCTGCGTTGTACCCGCACGCTCCGGTTCCGCCGGAGCATGCCGACCAAAAACCGACGACCCGATCCGCACCAGGGTCGCTCCCTCTTCCACCGCGATCTCGAAGTCCCGGCTCATCCCCATCGAGAGGACGGCTCCCGGGACTCCGGAGAACGATTCTTCGAACAGTTCCCTCATGCGCCGGAAGCTCGGCCGGACCGCTTCCGCCGGTTCGAGCTCCGGAGCGATGGCCATGAGTCCCCGCGCCGTCAGGCGCGGGAAAGCCTTCAAATCCGTCAAGAACCGCTCCAGGTCCTCTGGAACGATCCCGTATTGGGATTCCTTTTCCGTGAGCTTGACCTGGACCAGCACTTCCAGCTTGCGGTCGGCCTCGCCCAGTTCCGAATCCAGGCGGCGGGCGAGCTTGAGGCTGTCCAGGGAGTCCACGGTATCGAAGACTCCCAGGGCTTCGCGCGCCTTGTTGGTCTGCAGGTGGCCCACCATCCGCCACCGGACCGAGGCTGCCAGGCCGCCCAAGGCCTCCCTTTTTCTGGAGGCATCCTGGACGCGGCTCTCGCCGATCTCCCGGATCAGTCCGGAGGTCAGGACCTCCCGGGTCTCGTCGAGACTGGCGTATTTTGTGACCACAGCCAAGCTGACGGATCCGGGGCCTTTTCCAGCCCTCCGGGCCGCCGAATCTATGCGCAAGCTAATTTCGCGCAGGTTGTCAAGGATCAATCAATGACTATTGTAGCAAATGCCGGGGAAAAATGCAACGATCGGGATTTCGGGCTTAGGCCTGGGGTTTCCCCTTGGTCCTCCCGAGGCATGGGCCCAATGCCGCGGCAGTACCTGGACCTGGCGCGCCTTTCTTATAGGTTCCCTGGCCGCCTGAAAAGCCGGCGGGGCCTGCCTTGCGGCAGGCCCCGCCTTGACTGCTCTAAGGGAAAAGTCCCTTAGTTCTTAGTACATGTCGCCGCCGTGCCCGTGGCCGGGCATGGCAGGCTCTTTCTTCTCCGGGATGTCCGTGACGAGGACTTCGGTCGTCAGGATGGTCCCGGCCAGGGAGACGGCGTTCTCGAGGGCCGTGCGGGTCACCTTGAGGGGGTCCACCACGCCGGCCTTGTAGAGGTCGACGTACTGTCCGGTCGAGGCATTGAGGCCCACGCCCTCGTTGGAGGCGAGGACCTTCTGGACCACCACGGAGCCCTCGTAGCCCGAGTTCTCGGCGATCTGCCGGATCGGGGACTCGAGCGCGCGCCGCAGGATACGGCCGCCCGTGGTCTCGTCATCGTCCTCGCCCTTGAACTTTTCGAGGCACTGTGCCGCGCGCAGGAGGGCCACCCCGCCGCCGGGGATCATGCCTTCCTCGACGCCCGCGCGGGTCGCGTGGGAGGCGTCCTCGACCTTGGATTTCTTGGCCTTCATCTCGGTCTCGGTCGCGGCCCCGACGCTGATGACCGCCACGCCGCCGGAGAGCTTCGCCAGCCGCTCCTGCAGCTTCTCCTTGTCGTAGTCGGAGGTCGTCTCCTCGATCTGCTTGCGGATGGAGTCGGCCCGCTTCTTGATCTCGACCTTGTCGCCGTTGCCGCTGACGATCGTGGTGTTCTCCTTGTCGATGACGACGCGCTTGGCGTGCCCGAGCTGCTTGACGTCGGCCTTCTCGAGCTTCATGCCGCGCTCTTCGCTGATGACCTCGCCGCCTGTCAGGACCGCGATGTCCTCGAGCATCTCCTTGCGCCTGTCGCCAAAGCCCGGGGCCTTGACGGCCGCGGCCTTGAGCGTCCCGCGCAGCTTGTTGACCACCAGGGTCGCCAGGGCCTCGCCCTCGACGTCCTCTGAGATGATCAGCAAGGGCTTGCCCGTCTGCACGACCTTCTCCAGGATCGGCAGGAGGTCGCCCATGGTGGAGATCTTCTTGTCCGTGATGAGGATGTACGGGTCGTCCAGGTTCGTCTCCATGCGCTCGGAGTCCGTGATGAAGTACGGGGAGATGAACCCGCGGTCGAACTGCATGCCCTCGACGACCTCGAGCGTCGTGTCGGCGGACTTGCCTTCCTCGACCGTGATCACGCCCTCGTGCCCGACCTTCTCCATGGCCTCGGCGACGAGGTCGCCGATCTTCTTGTCGTTGGCGGAGATGGTGGCCACCTGGGCCTTTTCCTCGCGGGTCTTCACGGGCTTGTAGTTCTTCTTGAGCTCCTTGATGACGATCTCGGAGGCCTTGTGCATGCCGCGCTCGATGGCCTTGGCGTTGGCGCCCGCGGTCACGTTCTTGAAGCCCTCGGACAGCAGGGCCCTGGTCAGCACGATGGCCGTGGTGGTGCCGTCGCCGGCGATGTCGTTGGTCTTGGAGGCGACTTCCTTGAGGAGTTGGGCGCCCAGGTTCTCGAACGGGTTCTGAAGCTCGATCTCCTTGGCGATGGTCACGCCGTCGTCGATGACGAGGGGCGAGCCGAACTTCTTCTCAAGGATGACGGAGCGGCCCCGGGGTCCCAGGGTCATCCGGACCGAGTCGGTCAGCTTGTCGATGCCTTCCTTCAGTTGGGTACGCGCTTCTTGACCGTAAATGATCTGCTTTGCCATGTGGTTGTTTGCCTCCTACTTGGAATCGGAAAGGATGCCGAGGATGTCATCCTGGTGGATGATGAGGTAATCCTCGTCGTCGATCTTGAGCTCGTTGCCGGAATACTTGCCGTACAGGATGCGGTCTCCGGGCTTCACTTCCATCGGCAGGGTCTTTCCGTCCTCGGTGACCTTGCCCTTGCCGACCGCGATGATCTTGCCCTCCTGGGGCTTCTCCTTGGCGGTCTCGGGGATGATGATGCCCCCGCGCTTCGTCTCCTTGGCCTCCACGGGCTTGACCAGGACGCGGTCGCCCAGAGGGTGTATCTTCACTTTCGTCAGAGTCGCTTCTGCCATCGAGTGTTCCTCCAGAGTTCGTCTGTGTTGTGAGTGCTTCCCGGCGGACTGGATTAGCACTCTCAACTCGTTAGTGCTAATTATAGCACAGGCGATTCAAAGCTGTCAATCGCCAATGTCGATTGCTAATTTAGGTACCCAGGGATGGTGTCAGACGTTAAGAGACGGATGCCGTTATGGCTTAACGTCTGACACCAGCAGGAGACGTTAAGAGACGGATGCCGTTATGGCTTAACGTCTGACACCAGCAGGAGACGTTAAGAGACGGATGCCGTTATGGCTTAACGTCTGACACCAGCATGGGTATATCATTAAGGAAGGCTAGTGGCAATGCCGGTCACTTAAGCCCGTCCTCCGACGGGAAATGACATAATATCCCCCAGCGCCGAGAAGGGGGACTCATGGGACTGGCATCGTCGCTCATTTCCCTGAGCGATGGCACTCTTCCAGCGTCGTTCGAGGGGCTGA
>JACRNU010000126.1 GCA_016234805.1 Elusimicrobiota bacterium | reverse complement strand
TGAGGGCAAGCGGTGAGGGGGATCGAAAGCGTGATCGGCAGTAGACAGGCCTCGGCGAGCGAGACCGGGATGCCGAGCAACGGAGGATTTCAAGTGCATCTCTCAAAAATCAACGGTTTTTCAGCAGCCTGCTAGCGCTCGGACACGCCATGCCCATCAGGGTCGACGGCTCCGGGCTTCGCATCGAAGACGTGGTCGCGGTCGCACGCGGCGGAGAGAAGGTCGAGTTCACGGCGCAAGCCTTGGGCCGCGTCAAGAAGTGCCGCGGCATGCTCGAAAAGAAGATCAAGGCCCGCGAGATCATGTACGGGGTCAATACCGGCATCGGCGAGTTCTCCGAGGTCGTGCTGAGCGACGAGCAGGTCAAGCAGTTCCAGAAGTACCTCATCTACAACCACGCGGCCGGCATCGGCAAGCCCGCTCCGGTCGAGCACGTCCGCGCTGCCATGCTCAGCCGCATCAACGTGCACGCCAAGGACCGGTCCGGGTGCAGGCCGGAGATCCCCCTGACCTATGCCGCGATGCTCAATAAGGGCGTGGTCCCGGTCGTGTGCGAGAAGGGCTCGGTCGGCGCGTGCGGGGACCTCGCTCCCATGAGCCAGGTCGCGCTCTCCCTCATCGGCGAGGGCGAGTGCTTCTACAAGGGCCTGCGCATGCCCGCGAAATCCGCGCTCGCCAGGGCCGGCATCCCTATCCCGGGCTTGAAGGCCCGCGACGGGCTGGCCGCCATCAACGGCTCCAATCTCCAGACCGGCATCGGCTGTCTCCTCATCCACGACGCGGAGCGATGGGTCAAACAGGCCGAGATCGCGGCTGCCATGAGCCTCGAGTCCCTGCTGGCCAACACGAAGCCCTACGACCGCCGCCTGCACGAGCTGCGCGGGTTCAAGGGCGCGATGACCTCGGCCGACAACCTCCGCCTGGTCATGGCCGGGTCCGACCTCGCGACCGGCAAGCTCAAGGTGAAAGTGCAGGATGCCTACTCGATGCGCTCCACGCCTCAGGTCATCGGCGCGTTCCGCGACAGCCTGGCCTACGCGCGCAAGCAGTTCGAGATCGAGTTGAACGGCGTGGCGGACAACCCCATCTTCCTCCATGAGAGCGACACCGTGCTCACAGGCGCCAACTTCCAGGGCACCCCGATCAGCATGCCGCTCGACATGGTGGGGGCGGGCCTGTGCATGGTGAGCGTCCTCTCCGAGCGGCGCTTGAACCGCCTCCTGAACCCCGCCCTGAGCGTGGGCCTGCCCGCGTTCCTGACCAAAGGAGCAGGCATGTTCTCCGGCCTCATGCTCAGCCAGTACACGGCCGACACCCTGATTGTGGAACAGCGCATCCTCAGCGCGCCCTCCTGCATCCAGTCCATCCCGGCCGCGGCCGACCAGGAGGACTTCGTGAGCATGGGCATGAACGGCGCGCTCAAAGCCAAGCAGATACTCGACAACGCCCGAGGGGTGCTCGCCATCGAGCTCATCGCCGCGGCCCAGGGCCTGGACTTCCGGACCTTCGCGTTCGGCAAGGGCACGAAAGCCGCCCTTGCCGCGGTCCGGAAGGTCGTGAAGCACCTCGACGAGGACCGGCCCCTCTTCAAGGACCACAACGCCATGGCCCAGGCCGTGACGGAGTGCAGGGTGCTCGAGGCGGTGGAAGCCGCGGTCGGGCCGCTCAAGGATTCCTGGTAGGAGACCTCTGATGACCAACCTTTTTCTCGCCCTTCTTGCATCCGTCCTGCTCCCCGGCGTCTCCCATGGCGCCGCCCCCTCCGGGGAAGGAGGACGACTGCCCTCCGGCGAGCCGAGGGTGCTCAGGCACGGCGGTTCCGGGATCTTCCACCTGGCCTTTACCCCGGACGGTCGGGAGGTGGTGAAGGACGGCTTGGAGCGCTACTTCCTCGACGGCTCATCCGCCGCCGTCGTCATCCCCGGCAGACAGCTCGCGCCCAAGGCTTTCTCGGCCGACCCCTCCGGCAGCATCGCTCTCTCGGCCAACGGCAATCGGGCGATCGGGCTCAGGCTTGTGCACAACAAGATGTTTGGCATGGTCTCTTCCCACGGCGTCGCGGTGTTCCGCAGCGGCATGACTCCCGATTGGGTGCTCCTGCCGGCAGACCCCGATCATGCGCATGACACGCTCCTCTTCTCCCCTGACGGCAGGACCCTCGTCGGCATCATGAGCCTCTTCAACAACCGAGTCTGGGTCTGGGACGCGATGAAGGGCGGCATCCTGCGCAAGCTCGATCTCAATCTCAGGGATTTCGATCATCCGTCGGGCATCGCGTTCTCTCCGGACGGCCTCCGCCTTTTTGTCGCCGCGAAATCGAGCATCCATGCCTTCGACACCACGACCTGGAACAAAGTGTCCCAGATGATCTCTCCGGATGCCGTGGGAGACCTTACAAGCCTGGCGATCACGGCTGATGGGAACACCTTGGCCGCCGGACAGTGGAACGGCCCGATCCACATCTACGACTCCGCTTCCGGCAGCCTCAAGGCCACCCTGAAGGGGCACAAGGAGTGGGTGTACGGCCTCTCCTTCTCGCCGGACGGCAGACTCCTGGCCTCGGGCTCGAGCGACAAGACGGCGCGGCTCTGGGATCTCGCCTCCGGCCGCGAGCGCGCCGTGCTCGCCAGCCACACCGACAAGGTGACCGTCGTCGCTTTCTCTCCCGACGGGTCCAAGCTCGCCACCACGGGCTTTGACGGCAAGATCCTCCTTTACGAAGTGAGGGACATCCCGGAAGGGACCTTCGTGGCTCCCAAGCCGAACCTGCCGGCCAGCCTCTCCCTGACCGTCTCCTTCCAGGAGCCTTCAGGCGACGGCTATCTCGACGCGGGCGAGAAGGGCGCCCTCAAGGTCGAGACCTCCAATGCCGGCCCAGGAGAAGCCCACGGGGTGACCCTCAGCCTCGAGTTCTCGGGCCCGGCCGGGATCTCCGTGGAGCGGCGCCTCCACCTCGGGGCCCTGGCCTCTGGCGCGAAGTCGGTCACGGATATCCCCATCAACGCGTCGCAGGACGCGGCCTCAGGCTCCGCCTCACTGAGCGTGGAAGCCAAGGAAGCCAATGGGTTCGACAGCCAGGCCATGAAGGTCGAGTTCTCGGTCCGGGCCTTCAGGAACCCGAAACTCGAGGTGGCCGGCGTGTCCCTGGCCGGAGGAGACGTGGTCAAGGCCAACCAAGTGACCCGGGTCACGGTGCAGGTCCGCAACAGCGGCTCGGGCCCGGCCAAAGCCGTGCGCGCGGCGCTCCATCTCGGCCCGGAGATCTTCATGGCAGGAGAGAAAGACTCCTACCTGGGAGACCTGAAGGCAGGGGACACCGCGAAGGCCTCGTTCGAATTCTTCGTCAATGCCCGGTTCAAGGGCAAGACCCTGCCGGCCTATCTGGATCTGAGCGAAGAAACGGGCCGGTTCGGCGTGCAGCAGCAGTCCCTGGGCCTGGCCCTGGGCGAGGCCCCGACCTCCGCGACCCTCACGGTCAAGACCAGAGAGGACGCGCCCGTCGCGCCCGCGGTCCCTTCGGAGAGCGTGGACTCCCCCCCAGCCACCGCCACCCCCATGGATCCCAACGCTTTCGCCGTGGTCATCGGCATCGAGCGCTACCGCGAGGAAGGCATCCCTCCCGTGGACTTCGCTGCCCGGGACGCGCGCGCTTTCGCCTCCTACCTGACCAAGTCCATGGGCTTCGACAGCCGCAACGTGATCCTTCTCGTGGACGCCAAGGCTGACCGCACGGACATCGAGAAGTACCTCGGCAAATGGCTCAAGAACCGCGTCAAGCCCGACAGCCGCGTCATGGTGTACTTCGCGGGCCACGGAGCCCCCAACCCCGAGACCGGCGAGGGCTTCATCCTGCCCTACAGCGGCGACCCTGCCTACACCGATGAGACCGCCTTCCCCTTGAAGAAGTTCTACGCCTACCTCGACGCCCTCCCGACCAGGGACGTCACGGTCGTGCTCGACGCCTGCTTCTCGGGCCGCGGCAGCCGGTCCGTGCTCGCCAAGGGCGCCCGGCCCCTGGTCCAGTCCAGGGCCGCGGCTGCGGGCTCGAACACCGTGGTCCTGGCTGCCACGGGCTCAGACCAGATCTCGACCCACTTCCCGGACGCGGAGCACGGGATGCTGACCTACTTCCTGCTCAAGGCCCTGCGCGGCGAGGCTGACGCGGACAAGGACGGCCGGGTGACCACCCGGGAGATCTACGACTTCGTCCTTCCCTCCGTGGAGCGCGAGGCGCGCAAGCTCAACGTGGAGCAGACGCCCACCATCTCGCCCTCGCGGGAGAGCCTCGGCCCCAAGGCCGGCCAGGTCTGGATCCGCCTGAAATAGGGGCCTCCTTGCCCGGACCGCGGCCGCGGCGCCTTGCTATACGAGTCCTCCGTCATGATCCGCGCCGAGCAAGGCCGCAGACTTCTGAGCGGTTACCGAAAAGGTTACTAAAACACCGTATTGCCCCATGTCTCCCGCATAGACCGCTTGTCTCGGCGCGGCGGGCCCAATGACTCTGGGCCTGGCCGCGCGCCTCGGCTATACTGTGGACATGAGAAAAATCCTCCTCCTAGCCGTGATGTTCGCCGCCTCGCACGCCGGTGCGCGGGAATTCGCCGCCGACATGCCCGTCGTTCATGTCGTGCCCTCTTGGGGAACCGTGGGGTTCGGCGCGGGGCAGAGCCTGGATGTCAAGGAGTTCTTGGCCGAAGCCAGGGCGAACAAGGACGCTCCCCGGATGATCCTGGCGGGCAAGCCCGCCCTGGCGGTGGAGGCAGCGGTCGACGCGCGGATGGTCAAAGAGGTCTTTGGGGTCTCTTTGGAGCCGGATGCGAGGCTCCACGGCAGGCTTGTGGGACTGGATTCCGTCGGCGACTTCGAGCTGCGCGGCGGGCAGTGCATTGTCGCCGTCAGTCAAGGCAAGCCGACTGAGAGCGTCGAGGTCATTCATAAAGAGGCGATCTTCGACACAAAAGCCTACAGCGTGACCCAGCACACCTTTGTGTTGATCCGCGATTCTTCCCGACTGTCCCACCTTGTCATGGACGTGGTCGTCCGGGCCAGCCAGACGACGCGCGATCCCATCTTCGGGGCCTTCAGCGAGGCGCGGCAGGCGCATCTTGTCTACCGTGCCCGGTTGAGCGAAGCTTTGGGCATGAGCGCCCGGTGTCCGGCGTCGATGGCCTCGGTGACGAAGATGTAAGGTCCTTCCCGCAGTCAGGACAATCGTAAGTGCCGCCCCCAGAAAAACCCACGCCGGCCGGGCATGTCCTATGATATCATGAGTCGGAGGCCTGTGGGAGCAACGAACCTGGGTGGGAAAGGCCGGTTTTTCGAGGCTGGCTATACGGCCGGGCGAAGCCCGGCTGCGCCGGGATCTTCAGGGAAGCGACCATCGCGATAATCACGCGCATTGAATCGTTGGGCGGCGGGCTGCTCCTTGTGCGGGAAGGCTCGGCCCTGCCCGACATCTGCATCAAATGCGGAACTCCCAGCTCCCGTTCCTTCAAAAGGATTTTCAGCGCGCCTGCCGCAGCTCCCCAAGGCTCTCTTGGGTGCCTTCTTTTGCCTCTGGCCTTTATCCTGGACATTGCCACAGGCGAGTCGGCGATGGCCCTGCGGCGGGAACATATGGACGTCCAGATCCCTCTCTGTGATTTTCACTGGCGCCTGAGAAGGGTATTGTCGGCCATGTCCTGGACGCTAATCCTAGGCTCCCTCCTCAGCGTCCTCATCGTGATATGGATGGTCAATCTGCCTTTGTTCAACACGGACATCGCAGGGGCTTTGGCGCTCACGCCCTTCTTCTGCCTTCCTCTAGGCCTGATCCTGCGGCAGTGGGCCGACGTCCGATTGAAGGTCCATTCGGTCGACCCGAATAGCGCGACCTTTTCCGGAGCCTGCGACGGCTTCCTGGCTCACGTAGGGGAATCGGACCGCAAGGATCCTGGCAGCCGCATCGCGACATGACCGGTAGTCTCATTAGGAGTCCTCATTACTCCTGGGCATGAGCCGAGCCTGAGCCCCTCACGCCCCCCAAGCCCGTCCTTCCAGCGGACTCGGACAGGCTCCTAGGCGTGGACGAGATGCTTCTTGGCGAAGCCCAGGAGCGACGGCACGAGTCCCGGGTACCTGCGTTGGAGGTTGAGGAGCAGGTTTTTGCCGAGGCGGAAGGCTTGGCAGCCTTCGCCGGCCGTCACGGCAGCGGAGCTCCCCCTGCGGATTATGATGCCCAGTTCGCCGAAGACGGCTCCGCTGGTGATGGTGGCCAGCTTGGAGCCGCCGCGGAAGACATCCGCGGAGCCTTCGAGCAGGATGTAGATGCACTCCGTCAGCTCATTCTCCTCGATGATGGCGAGGCCGGACGGGTACCGCAGCAGTTCCAGGGCGGCGAAATCGTCTTTCATCTGGCGCGGGTCGCCGCCTGACTGCTTCCCGAAGAATTCCATCTGGGTCAGCCAGTCGAGATGGGACTGGGTGACCGGGACCCGCGTGAATCCGTGTTGTGTCATCCGTGTACTCCCCCGTTTTCGGTTCTGCGGCCGGAGGCGGCGGCTTCCCTGCGCGTGAGAGTCCGCCGGCTCCCCTATGGTTTGGATGCTTGCGGGGCGGAAAGGATTCTGGGGAAGCCTCAGCCAAAGGCCGGGGTAGCGACGCCGCCAGCGACGTTATCGCGGGATGTTGATGCTGTGGCGGCGGGCGGCGGCCGCGGCTTGAGGATAGCCGGCGTCCGCGTGGCGGACCACGCCGATGCCGGGGTCGTTGGTGAGGACGCGCTCGATGCGGCGGTCCATCTCCCGGGTGCCGTCGGCCACCGTGACCTGGCCCGCGTGCAGGGAGTATCCCATGCCCACCCCGCCGCCGTGGTGGAAGCTCACCCAGGAAGCGCCTGAGGCGGTGTTGAGCAGGGCGTTGAGGATGGGCCAGTCCGCCACCGCGTCCGTGCCGTCCTTCATGGACTCGGTCTCGCGGTTGGGGCTGGCCACGGAGCCGCAGTCGAGGTGGTCCCTGCCGATCACGATCGGAGCCGAGATCTTGCCCTTGCGCACGAGCTCGTTCATCCTCAGGCCCATCTCGGCGCGGCACCCCATGCCCAGCCAGCAGATGCGGGCGGGCAGGCCCTGGAAGGCCACGCGCTCGCGGGCCAGCCTGATCCACCGGGCCAGGGCCTCATCCTTGGGAAAGAGCTCCAGCACGGCGGCATCCGTGACCGCGATGTCCTTGGGGTCGCCGGAGAGCGCGGCCCAGCGGAAGGGGCCCTTGCCCTCGCAGAAGAGCGGCCTGATGTAGGCGGGCACGAACCCTGGGAAGTCGAAGGCGTTCTTCACCCCCCCTTCCACGGCCATGGGCCGGATGTTGTTGCCGTAGTCGAAGACCGCCGCGCCTTGGGCCTTCAAGGCGAGCATGCCGCGGACGTGCTCGGCGATGGAAGCGATGGCGCGCCTGCGGTATTCCTTCGGATCCTTCGCGCGGAGGCGGGCCGCGGATTCCACGTCGAGGCCCTTGGGGATGTAGCCGTGGACCGGGTCATGGGCGGAGGTCTGGTCCGTGAGCAGATCCACCGGAACCCGCCTTCTGGCGAGTTCCGGGATGATCTCCGCTGCGTTTCCCAAGACCGCGACCGACAGGGAGCGCTTCTCCTTCTTTGCTTTCAGCACCATCCCCAGAGCCGCGTCAAGGTCTTCCTCAGCGCAGTCCAGATAGCCGGTTTTCAGCCTCATCCGGATGCGCGAAGGGTCGGCCTCGACGCCCAGGAAAGCCGCGCCGTTCATGGTGGCGGCCAGGGGCTGGGCTCCGCCCATGCCTCCCAAGCCCGCGGTCACCACGAGCCGGCCTGAGAGGTCGGAGGCGAAGTGCTTTTTGCCGGCAGCGGCGAAGGTCTCGTAGGTGCCCTGGAGGATGCCCTGCGTACCGATGTAGATCCATGAGCCGGCCGTCATCTGGCCGTACATCATGAGTCCCTTCTTCTCGAGCGCGTCGAAGTGCTCCCAGGTGGCCCAGCGGCCCACAAGGTTCGAGTTCGCGATGAGCACGCGCGGGGCAGCCTCGTGCGTGCGGAACACGGCCACGGGCTTGCCGGATTGGACGAGCAGGGTCTCGTCGTTCTCGAGGCTCCGCAGGGAGCGCACGATGACGTGGAAGCACTCCCAGTTCCTCGCCGCTTTCCCGCGGCCGCCATAGACCACGAGGTCCGAGGGCCGCTCCGCGACAGCGGGGTCGAGGTTATTCATGAGCATGCGCAGGGCCGCTTCCTGGTGCCAGCCCTTGCACGAAAGCTTGGAGCCGCGTGGAGCGCGCACCGCCTTCATGAGAGCACTTCCATGAAACGACCGCTGAGGACGAGCTCGCGGGCGGCCTCGAGCCTGGGCCCGAGGACCTCGTCTCGCTCCGAGGCCGCGATCTCCCGGCGCAGGACTTCAAGTGCCCGGGCCACGCCGCGGCCGGGCTTCAAGGGCAGCCGGTCCTCAACGCCCTGGGCCGCGCAGAGGAGCTCGATAGCCGCCACCTGGGCCGCGTTCCACACGATCCTCTTGAGCTTCAAGGCCGCGTTCATGCCCATGCTCACGAAATCCTCCCGGAACGCCGAGGTCGGAACGGAATCGCAGGACGCCGGGTGTGCGAGAGCCTTGTTCTCCGAGACCAGGGCCGCGGCCGTGTACTGCGCGATCATCCAGCCGGACTCCACCCCGGGATCGCGGGCGAGGAAAGGCTTCAAGCCCGGAGCCTGTCCCGAAAGGAGCTGGAACACGCGGCGCTCCGAGATGTTGGCCAGGCTGGCCGCGGCACACGCCGCGTGGTCGAACGCGAAGCTCAAGGCCTGACCGTGGAAGTTGCCGCCTGAGATGATCCGGTTCTCGGCCACCACGGGGTTGTCCGTGACCGAGCCCATCTCCGTGGTCAGGGTCATCACCGCGTTGGAAAGGCAGTCCGCGGCCGCGCCGTGCACCTGGGGCATGCAGCGCACGCTGTAGGGGTCCTGCGTCCTGGGATCGTCCTCGCGGTGGGACTCGCGGATCTCGCTGCCTGCCAACAGCTTCCTGAGCTGTTCCGCGGCCCGGCCCTGCCCGAAGTGGGGCTTGAGGACGTGGAGCGCGGGCTCCAAAGGCTCGGGCGTGCCGGCCAGGGCCTCAAGGCTCATGGCGCCCGCGATCTGGACCGCGCTGAAGACATGGAAGGCCCGGTAGAGGGCGAACCCGCCCACGGACTGCATGGCCTGGGTGCCGTTGAGGAGAGAAAGACCTTCTTTGGCCTCGAGGCGAAGGGGTTTCAAGCCAAGCCGGCGGAGGACCGCAGCCGAAGCATGGCGCCGGCCGCGGTAGAAGACCTCTCCCTCGCCGATGAGAGCCAGGGCCATGTGCGCCATGGGCGCGAGGTCGCCGCTCGCGCCCACCGAGCCGCGGCTAGGCACCACGGGAGCCACGCCGGCATTGAGAAGCTCCGCCATCAGGGCCGGGACCTGGGGCCGGCACCCGGAATACCCGCGGCTGAGTTCGTTGGCCCTGAGGAAGAGCAGGCCGCGGGCCTCGTCCTCGGGCAGGGGCTCGCCCACCCCGGCCGCGTGGCTAAGGACGAGATTCCTCTGCAGAAGCCACAGCTTCTCTTTCGGGATGGAGACGCGGGAGAGCTCGCCGAACCCGGTGTTCACCCCGTAGACCGGGACGTGGGAGGCGGCGGCCTCCTCCACGATGCGGCGGGACGCCTTCATCCCGGCCCGCTGCCGGCCGGCCAGGACCACGCGGCGGCCGAGGCATGAGACCTCGACCATGTCCCCCAGGGAGGCGAGATTGCCGAGGACGAATGGTTTCATGGTTTCCTCCGGAGTTAGCCGGCCAGCAGCACCCGGCCGGCGATGCCGGCCAACAACGCCGCGCTCGAACCCGCCACCAGGTTGAACGGGGTGGCGTCGAACACCCTCCGGGTGCGCGCGTGATACATCAGCCACAGCCACCCGGCGACCAGCAGGAGCCACGCCCGGCCGGGGAGCATGCACAGGAGGCACAGCACCAGACGCTCGCCCATGGTGAAGATCTTCTCCCAGGGCGAGGGGAAGCGCGCGCCGAAGAGGTCCTTCTCCAGGA
>JACRNU010000125.1 GCA_016234805.1 Elusimicrobiota bacterium | reverse complement strand
GCGCGCGATGACGAAGTGCTGGAGGCGGACGTCGACCATCCCCATGAGGTTACCAGAAACTGCCCCGGAGGGCCAGCCTCGGCGCCCCGGCTCCATGTTCCCGGACTTTTAACGGGCTATTCCCCCAGCGGCTTGTGCGGCCCCCCGGGGGCCGCCCAGCCTCGGCGGGCAAGCCCGCCGAGGGGGACGTCAACGGCGGGGGTTTCACGCCGCTACCCCCGCCGGGCAAGGACTCGGGAAGTCCATCGCGATCAGCCGCATGAACCTCCCGAGCGTCATCTTCGGCGGACGGGCGAAGCGGGTCCTCAGCATCTCCTCCATCCATCCCCAAAGCCTACGCAACGCCGTTGTCCTGCCTTGCTCAGCAAACTCAGCCAACATCGCCAGCACCATGTAGGCCATGTGCGCCGCCGTCAGTAGGTTGTCGATGGCCCGCCAGCTCGAGAACACGCGCCATGAACGTGCGCCGAGCGCGTTCTTGAACTTCCCGAAGAACGTCTCGATGCCCCAGCGCCATGAGTAAAGCCGCACAATCCTAATCAGGTCCGCCACGCCCTCGGTCGTGAGCGTGGTCGCCAGGAACATCGGGTCCTTCTCCACGCCAACGGGCGTCAGGCACAGCGCGTTGAAGCTGACCTTCTTGCGCGCCTCCGTCACCACCGTGACCCGCCGCGACGCCACGTCCGAGAGCATCACATGCTTGCTCCTTTCCCGCCACTGCATCCTCACCCGCTTGCGCCACCATGGCCCGGCCTCCGCCAAGAGGCACTTCGCCTCGTCCAACGCTACCGTCAGCTTCCCTTCCAGCCGGATGACGAAATCCATCTTCTCGCTCTTCTTGAGCCAATGCAGCAGTTCCTTGCGCCGGAACCCGCTGTCGGCCACCAGGATCACATCGAGCTTGAGGACCTTCTTGATGAAGTCCGTGGCTTCCCGGATCACGGCCTCTTCCACGAGGTTCAGGCTGGCGCACTCGGGGCCGTTCTCGCTCCATAGCCGCCGCGTGATGGGCAGGACCGTCTGGTCATCAAGCAATAGGCAGACCCAGATTTCCTGGTAGCCCGGGACCAGGACCGTCTCGTCGGCGGGCAGGTTATGCAAGCGAACCTTGCCCTTGCCGGGCATCGGACGCTTCTTGCCCCGCGAACGGCACTTGGCATGCGCCGTCGAATCGATGAGCACCGCGACCTTCCCATTGTGCTTCCAGATGCGGCGCCGGGGCAGGCGCTTGAGCGCGCGCTCCACGCACCGGCGCTGTTGCTTGCTCATCTTCAGCCGTTTCTGGCCCAGGAACTGCGAGAGGACGTTCTCGGTGGTCTTGACCGGCTGCGAGCGCGTTTGGGCGATGCTTTGAAGCATCAGGCTGCGCGACAAGCAGATGCCGGCGACGAGGTCGCGCAGCTTCTTGCCCCAGTTGTAGGGCAGGCGGGACGAATGGGCCAAGCAGGAACGGACGGCCTTTGGTACGATATTCTCAAGGCCCGTCGAGGCGGATTGCTGCATGGGTGGCACCCCATGCTCGGTCTGCCCTCGGCGGGCCGCCTCTTTAGCCCCCTTCGCGGTCTGGCAATACCGAGACGCACGATTCTACCGCTTCAGACGTGCAATTCAACCGCTCGCAGGCATGTTAGCCTGCGAGCCCGGGCCCCCCCGCGGGGGGCACGTGTCGTTGGGGGTACAACTCGTCAAAAGTCCGGGAACATGGAGCAAGGAAAGGGCGGGGGGGTCAGTACGAGG
>JACRNU010000014.1 GCA_016234805.1 Elusimicrobiota bacterium | reverse complement strand
CAATGCCGTTCACTTAAGCCGGGTGCCCGTCGTTGCGCAGATAGCCGCTCATCTTGATTTTGACATGACGAGGGTAGCGTCGGTCGGTTCGTCGCTCGGGAAGAAGGAGCTTCCCGACGTCGAGGCGCATCCTCTTCACCATCTTCGGCAGGGAGCCTGGGCTCGCCATCGCCGCCCAATAGAACACGTCTCGAATGACCCGCAAGGAGTACAAGAAGCTGATCCGCCGGGGCGCGACGCCTCGTTCCAACGCGACGCATTCCATCTCGTGACGCACCAGATTGTACGCGATCAGCAATCCCCAGACCTCTTGCCGCACCCCGTCCGGAGTCTTCGAGCGAATGGCCTCTTCCCGATCCAGGGTATGGGTCTTGATCTCGTCGTAGGCGAGCTCCAGTTCCCATCGTTCGCAGTACAAGTCCGCAATCTCCGCCGCCGGATACTGCTTTGGGTCCAGCAACGATGTCAGCAGCGTCCGCCGGCGAAAACCTTTCCGATGGTAGCGTATGACGCGGGCCAGAAAGGTTTTCGGCAGTTCGGGATGCTTGCGTCGGGCCGCGTAGGAAATGGTAACCTCGACCAAGTCGTCTCCCCGTCCCAGCCGCTGTATCACCTTCCACTTCAGGTTCTTTCGCGCCCGCAACAGCCAGTGCCGGCGCTCTCCCAGAGAGCGAATCCCGTGCAGGAGGCAGTAGTCGACGTAGAGCCGATCGAGCACCGACACCGAATGATCGGGAACTCTCGCCAGGAGGGGGCCCGCCAGCGTCAACTCGCCGGTCTTGCAGTCGGCGAAGTCGAAATCCACCAGCTTGCGGCTGCGCAAATCCATCAACCCGACGCCCCGTATCTGGGGATACCCCGCCGAGCGTCTGGCCGACCCAGGAAGGTGGAATTCCTCCCGGTTCTCCGGACTGTCGGGCACCCGCAATGTCACCCCGTCTCCGCCCAACACCACCAGGCCGTGCCATCGATAACGATCCGCCGACTCCAAACCCCAGCGTTCTGCCGTGACCCCAAAGAGCGTGCGCAACGGTTCGGCTCCCACGCGGGCCCTTGCCGTGCAAATGGCCCCCTTCCCCACCGTCTGCGGCTCTCCGTCCTCCCCAGGCAGCACCAAGTCCAGCCGCCTGACCACGTTCTCGATCGGGAGGTCTCGGTACAGTCCCATCCCGATTGCGAGCCCTCGAACGACGCCGGAAGCGTGCCGTCGCCCAAGGAGACAAGCGACGATGCCAGCCCCATGGGTATCCCCTTCTCGGCGTTCGAGGGAACACTCTACCATTTCTCGTCGAGAGGCCGGCTTAAGTGAACGGCATTGGGATTAAAAGAAGTCAACAAGAACGAACTATTGCCCGAGACTAGTTCCTCCTTGCCGTCGGCAAACGCAGCGAAGGCATCCAGGGTCGCTGTCATGCCAGGAGAGAGTTGGATAGATGCGTTAGCGGGAGGACTCGGATCGAATTCACTTCTATTGTAGAGATTAAAAACCCCTGATAAACCGCCAAGCATCGCATTGGCACGCACCGAAGCCCTAATCGCGCAGTCTGCTTCCCGGAACCGCACCAGAACAAAGGTTTCGCCAGGACCAACAGCGGTTACGATGCCTCCGCTGTCAACTGATACCACGGCCGTATCAACAGAGGAATACTCTGTTCCCAAACCATGCGTAATGTCTTCCTCATGCAAATCGTCGAAAATGGCCTTCAATTGCAATTGCACGGTCTCGCCGATGTTAAGAAATCCTGCTGAAGGTGGCCATGGATCCAACGCCGCAGGATGTATAGCGAAAATGTTTACTGGCGGCCCCTCGACAACGCCGTCAGTTCTTGACACTGGATAGGCCGGAATGCTGACTGAGAATGTGAAAGCGCTGCCATCGGTCAGTGACATCAAAATGGCAACGCCGGTCAGAAACGCGACACGGACCAGGGAGACCGATAACCTCGCGATCTCCGAGCCTTCAATCCGGTTCATCCACGCTCCCAGTCCAGACCATTATTCTCTTCTTCTGGCCAGGCAGTCCCGGCATCCACGTCAGATTGACGTATTCCTTTTCATCCAGCATCGTGACCTCGCAGACCGGCCGCTGAAGTCCTCCGTAGGGAGCCGGCTTCCTCTCCGCGACCTTTGCGCCGTTACCATGTTGGAAGACCCTCTTCACCAATGTTCCGTCCTCCAGGCGGTAGATGTCCGTGAATCCGCTGAAATGGAACAGGACCATGGCGCGAAAGAATGTGATGCCGCTCTCGGCAGAGACTGCTTGACACTCCCCGACCCCGGCATCGGTTCGGATACGCTTTGAGTCTACCTCCTTCGACCACGCAATCGTCCCATCCACCCGGAAAAGGTATGCTGTGTTGCGTTTTTCGTCCAAGACGGCCACATAGGGCCCCTGCGAGTTCCCTGTCTTGTCTTTAAAGACGTCGCTGAATCCGTGGAAGCTCTCCACATCTTGAGTAAGCAGGATTTTCTTCCAAGGTTTTCCAGGATCGCCTTGGCCGACATAGATGTAGCCAGGAGCTGGCGGGCAGGGGTCGCAGAATTCCCCTTCTTGTCCCAACATGTACTTTCCGTCCCGGGAAATTACGCGGATGCTGACCGAGGTGTCAGGACTTGCCCATAATTTGTCAGGATGCCGAGCTGGCAATTTCGTGCCGAAAACGTTGCTGCTTCCGTAAGAACTTGTCGGGAACACCCACAAGACTCTCCCGTTCCGGCTGAAAACGCCTTCATAGGAGACAACGAAGGACGCATCGTCCGGCATAAGAACATGCTTGCCACCCACAGGGGCATCGATATTCTTCCCACGCCAAAGCACCTTCCCAGTATCGACTTCCATGGCCATGAGTTCGTACTCAAGAATGGGCGGCTCAAATTCGTCGTCGGCTGTGGTGACATTTCCGCTAAAGAGAAACCGCCCGTCCGGCGACAGTGTCGTGTGGTAACAGGTATCGGCAAGCCCATCAATCGCTTCGATGCCGCGAATCCGCTTTGATTTGAGCAAGACCTTTCCAGTGCCCTTGTCTACGATCTTTCCGTAGCGCCCATCCGCTATCCAAAGCCGGTTGCTGTGCTTTGCCTCGGAAAAGCAACCGCTCTTGGACGACCACATGCGTCGACCATGCAAGTCGTACACGACCAAGCCCTCGATGCCGAGGGTCCTAATCCCCATTGATTCGGGGTGAACGGAGAGCCACAAAGCTCTCACTTCGCCATCCCATGTCAACTGTTCCCGGCCATATGCGTGAGCCCCGACACAGAAGAGTAGGAACATTAGGATCAACAAATTATTTTGTTTCATGGCGCTTGATCGCATGGCAGCATCACAGTTAGGGACATCGGCCATCCCGGGCCAAAGAGCATGCAAAGAACCCATCAGGGTCTATCAGGTTCCTAAACCTCACTCGGCGTGAGGTGATCGAAGGCTTGAGTCGGCCGAAATGGTCGCCGAAGTAGGTTGCTCCGACGTATCCGCGACTGATGTCGGCGGGGCTTTCAATGCGGTTTTCCGCAAGAAAAGCGCTGACATGCACATGCATGCGCATCTGTCCCGTTTGGACATATCTCTCCGCGTTGCCGGTGTCTCCCACATAGCCGATGTAATCGCCTCTTGTGACATGCATCCCGTTCGAAACCAACTGCGGGAGGCCTCCGTAGATTGGCTTCTTGGTCGGCAGTATTGGCGGTGGAATTAGGTGAGCGTACATCGTGTAGACCCAGTGGCCGGAAATCATCGCGTCGCTCCGCACCACCACAATCCATCCATAGCTGTTCCGGGGGTCAAAACCCACCGGGTCGATGCTTTCAGGCGTCATCATTCCTACGAATATCACTTGCCCTGAAGTCAGAGCGGGTATTCGGATATCTGAAGTCTTGGCCTCAAGATCAAAGCCATCATGAACCGAGCTTCCGCGCGGCGCCAAGTAGCCGCCATCTCCAGAATTGTCGTGCCTTAAACAATAGGCGTTCCTCATAAACTCGCAATCGGTGTCCGGTTTCTCGCATCGAACCTGTATTCCGGCACGAAGGCGCCTGTCTGTCATATCAGGAAGACTGAAATGACCTGGGCTTGTGACCAGAATCGGGACACTTACCCCGCAATTGGTGGCGACACAGTTCACAACATCCGGCCGGGAACCCAGGTCTGGAACGGATTGCTGATACGGATAGGTGGCCCCCGTATCTGAGCAGAGATCGTAGATGAAATTACGTTCCACCCACGGCGACAGGTTGCCCGTGGAATCTTCGGCCTGAGCGAAGATGGTGTAGGAGCTAAGATGAGTCATCTGGCTGTCCAATAAGCCGGTTTGATAGCCCCATGGGGCAGCCGTTCCAGAAAGGACTATGGGGATGCTCGGAGGATCTCCAGCGGGAAACTCGAATGCGCTGCCTGTCCAGAACCTTCCGGTCGTGTCATCCCTGATTTTGAGGCGAACCTCCTTCAGACGTATGTTATCGGTGGCTTCTCCTGAACTTTCGTCGATCTTGGCTACGGAACCAGTCGGCGTATTAATCCGGATTTCCGGAGGACTGCCGTCCACCATCAGGCTCAGCGTGGGCTCAAGCGGGGCATCCGTCCCGTTATCAACATTGTCGTTTGCCCAGAGCCAAAATGCGGTTTCTCCGCTGTGCACCGGAACGAGTGTCATGGACCAGTTTGAACCTGTAATGGGTTTCTCGTCGGAGAACCAGATGCCTCCTCCGGCAGTCCACTTGGCAAACATCTTTTTGACGCCGCTGCCGGCGTCGGACACCGACCCGAAGAATGTTATTGGCTCCTTGGGAACCACCATGCCTGCGGTGGGAGACGAGATCATCAATGCGGGAAGAGTCGTGTCGAGGACGAAATGCCTGGTTACCGTCGTGCTTGGGCCTGGCTCCTGACAACTTCCCGCAGACAGGCAGGTCCACGATTTTGAATGCGGTCCGTCTTCCGGGAGAAATAGCGGCGGCCCCTCATCATCTGGAGAACACGGCGGCGGGGGATTGTCGTCGTAAACAAAGTATGCAAATGGGGAGTTGACATCGCAATACAGCAGATCTCCCGGCTCATAGGCCGTACTCGTGGGGAGCCTTTCCACGCCTAAGCTAAAGTACGAGAGCGCACTGACGTACACCTTGTCCCCGGCATTATAGCCAAGGACCGGACTGATTTTGCACCAGCAGGGGCCGATGTATTCCGCGAAGCACTGTGATGGAGTGGACGCGGCGAGGAGCACGCATCCGACAAAAAGAAAGAACGATCTGGATGGGCCCGCTGCCAGGCTCTTGCTGCGCGAGGCTGGGAGGAACTGCGGCCGAGACGGAGATGAGAGCAGCGTCACCGGTCGGTCTCCCCAAGCACGATGTCGATGGACCCGAGGACGGCGATCACGTCCGCGACCTTGCGCCCCACCAGCATCTCCTGGAGGATGGCGAGGTTGACGAACGAGGGGGCCCGGACATGGAGGCGGTACGGGGCCGGGCCTCCGTCCGAGACGAGGTAGATGCCCAGGTCTCCCCGGGACGCTTCGACGTGGGCGTAGGCTTCGCCCGGCGGGGGCTTGGGCGTCTTGGCCACGCCCTTGGCCGTGAGGTCGCCGGCGGGAAGGGCGTCGAGAGCCTGCTCGACGATGCGCGCGGATTGGACCATCTCGAGCACCCGGCAGTAGTACCGGTCCCAGCAGGAGCCGGTCTTGCCCAGGGGGACCTCGAAATCGAATTTTTCGTAGCCGCTGTACGGGTCCGACTTGCGGACGTCGTAGGGGACGCCGGAGCCGCGCAGGTTGGGCCCGGAGAGCCCCCAGTCAATGGCGGTCTCCTTGGAGACGATGCCCACGCCCTCGGCCCGGGCGAGGAAGATGGGGTTGAAGGAGAGGAGGTCGTCGTACTCCTTGAGGCGGGGCTTGAAGAAGCCGAGGAACTCGCGGGTCTTCGCGGCCCACTCGGGCGAGACGTCCGACATGACGCCTCCGATGCGGATGTAGTTGTAGGTGAGCCTTGCGCCGCAGAGCATCTCGTAGAGGTCGAGGATCATCTCGCGTTCGCGGAACACGTGCAGGAACGGGGTCAGCGCGCCGAGGTCGATGCCGTAGGTGCCGACGAAGAGCAGGTGGCTGGCGATGCGGTTCAACTCGCACATGATCACCCGGAGGTGCTGGGCCCGAGCCGGGATCTCCGCGCCCAGGAGCTTCTCCGCGGCCAGGCACAGGGCCAGGTTGTTGGGCATGGCCGAGACGTAGTCCCACCGGTCGGTCAGGACCACGCACTGGTGATAGCCGCGGGCCTCGGCCAGCTTGCAGGTGCCGCGGTGGAGGTAGCCGATGTCCGGCTCGGCCTTGGTGATGACCTCGCCCTCGATGGTCAGGCCCACGCGCAGCACCCCGTGGGTCGACGGGTGCTGGGGGCCGAGGTTGACGAAGAGCTGGTCGAACTTCCCTCCTGAGAAAGCGGGAGCTTTCTCAGGAGACGTGTCCGGCGTTTCGTCATGAAGGACTTCCTTATTCGTCATACTTGTCCTTCACGTGCGCGTAATCTTTCCTGAGAGGATGCCCCTTCAGGAACTCGGGGGTCAGTATCTTGGCGAGGTTCGGGTGTCCCTCGAACCGGATTCCGAGGAGGTCGAAGGTCTCCCGCTCCTGCCAGTCCGCGGCCTTGAAGAGCCCTGTCAGGCTCGGGACCACGGGGTTCTCGCGCGGGACCTCGAGGCGCAGGAAGACCCGCGCTTTCGCGTCGATGTCGGCGAGGCACCAGAGCAGGTCGAAGACAGGCTTGTAGGGGACGGCCGGATTTTTGGCAGGAGCCGCCATGGGCGGCTCGGACTCCTGCAAGGGGTTGGGGTTGCGGCCGCCGCGAGGGTAGCCTTCCGGGCTCACGGGCCCGAGCCAGTCCACGGCAGTGATGATCTCAAGGTAGGTGAATCCCTTCTCCTTAAGGAAAGAGGCCAACGGCAGCAGGTACGCCGGCGAGCCCAGGCGCAGGGTCGGATAGTCCTTCACAAGGACCGAAGACGGCAGCACGCCAGGGACCTTGGCCGCTGCCTCGTCAAGAAGGGCCGAGATGTTCAAGCGATGTTCCTCGAACCCGTTTCCGCCTGGAGCGTGGCTCCGCCGCCCTTGGAGATCTTCATCTTCTGGATCTTCTCCTGGAGCTTGGCCACGGCGTAGAAGAGCGATTCGGGCCGCGGCGGGCAGCCCGCGATGTAGACGTCCACCGGGATGATGCGGTCCACGCCCTTGACCACGGAATAGGAGTCGTAATAGGGGCCCCCGCAGTTGGCGCAGCTTCCCATGGAGATGACGAAGCGCGGTTCCGGCATCTGGTGGTAGATCCTGACGATGGGCTCGGCCATCTTCTTGACCACCGTGCCCGCGACGATCATGACGTCGGCCTGCCGCGGGCTGGGGCGGGGGATGACGCCGAGGCGGTCGAAATCGAAGCGAGCGGCGTAGGCCGCCATCATCTCGATGGCGCAGCAGGCCAGGCCGAAGGTCACCGGCCACAGGGAGTACTTCCTGGACCAGTCGATGAGGACGTCGGCCGAGGTCAGGACCACGCTGCCGCCCGGGACGGCCTTGGCGGCTCCGGGAAGATGGTCGAGGATCACTCCCATTCGAGGGCCCCCTTGCGCCAGGCGTAGATCAGGCCGAGGAACAGGATGGAGAGGAAGACCGCCATCTCGGCCAGGGCCAGGCCGCCGACTTCCCTGCACACGACCGCCCACGGGAAGACGTAGAGCGTCTCCACGTCGAAGACGAGGAACAGGAGCGCGAAGACGTAGAACCGGATGTTCAGCTTGACCTGGGTCGTGCCCACGGTGGGCATGCCGCACTCGTAGACCGTGAGCTTCCTCGCATAGCCCAGGGACGGCCGCAGGAGCCATGAGGTCACGAGCGCGCCGGCCGCGAACAGCAGGGCCAGGATGAAGAGGGCGTAGACCGCGCCGAAGCCGGGCATCATTCGGTGGGGCCCGCCTTTTTCTGGATGAGGACCTTGTGGGTCTCTCCCATGCCGTCGGGATGGATGAGGGTCTTGATCTTGAGCAGGGAACTCTCCCCTGCAGCGGACAGGACCGGGGAGGACAGGCGGTCGATGAGGAAGCGCCCCAGGGTGGCGAAGGATTGGAGCTCGAGACCCAGCCGGGAGCCCTCGCGGATGACGGTCTCGAAGTCCACGTTCGCGGTGAGGTCCCGCCCCGGGGAGGTCAGCCGGTCGTCCGAGACATGCTTCCGGTAGGCGCGGGGCAGGTTGACCGCGGAAGGGTCCATCCGGGCCCCGTAGTCCACGGTGATGAGGCTGCCCGCGGTCAGCCGGCGGGACACGGTCTCGAGCCAGCGCACGGTCTCGAGGCTGACCGCGTGCCGGAGTCCCTCGGCCTCCGACGGCAGGATCCGGGCGTAGCCTTCGAGATCGGGGTCCGACAGCTCGCCCAGCGTGACGGCGCCGTCGGAGCCGACGTAGACCTCGTGCACCTTCTCCCCCCTGCGCTCGAGCAGGTGGAACGGCAGGGCGTCGAGGAGCTCGTTGGAGAAGAAGACGCCGGCCGTGGGATTGAGCTCCGAGATGTCGGAGAGGCCGGAGACGCGCATGCCGGTCTCGGAGAGCTTGAGCACGCTCGAGACGAGGAGCTTGCGCTCGCGCTCGACGAGGACATAGCGGACTCCCTGGGAGCGGCCGGGGCCGTCGCGGCGCAGGGCCGCGATGACCTGCTCAGCCAGCAGGCCCGAACCCGAGCCCATCTCGACGATGGAGTAGGGGCGCGGCGCTCCGCTCCGCTCGAGCTCCGAGAGCCCCCGGCTGATCTCGCCGGCGAGGACCTCCGCGAAAACCGGGTGCAGCTCGGGAGCGGTGAAGAAATCCGCCTTGGCCGTGCGTCTCCCATAGAAACCTCCCTCGCCGTAGAGGGCGGTTTCCATGAAATCCCGGAATGTGACGGCTGACACCCCTGGGGTGGCCAAGGTGCTCAACGGGACCGCCGTTGGGGACCGATTAAATGTCTTCGGCGCCGAGGGTCTTCTTGCCGCCTTCGGTGTTGACCTTGTTGATGGACGCCTGGACGATCTCGGCGATCTTCTTCGAGAGCGCTTCGACGTAGTCTCCGCCGGTCCGCAGGCCCGCCTGCTTGACCATCCCCTTGACTTTGCTCACCACGACCATTGTCTCTGCCATGCAGCTCCTCCTGTTGAGTTGCCTTTGATGATGCCTGAATGTGCGTAATAAGAGGTCATCATTGAACAAAATGTGCCCGCTTCATTCAAGGGGCGGGGTCTATTTCTTCCTCAATTCGTGCGCCCAGCGTTCGTCTTTCGCGGCCTGGTCGGCTCTCCCGAGGGTCTTGTGCGCCTCGGCGCGCAGCTCGAAATAGGCCGCTTCCGACGGCCGCAGGAGGATCGCGGTGTCAACGTCCGCCAGGGCCTGCCGGGTCTTGCCGAGCTCGAGGAGCGCCCTGGCCCGTCCGGCCAGGGCGGCGTCGAGGTTCTTGTCGAGCTTAAGCGCCCTGTCGAAGTAGTCGACCGCGGTCCGGAACTCGGCGTTGAGGATCGCCAGCTCGCCGATCTTTGCGTATGCCCGCGGGTTCCTGCGGTTGAGCCGCACCGAGTCGTAGAGGTCCAGGGCGGCCTTGGCGCGCTCTCCTTTTTCCGCGAGCCACAGGGCCCGGCGATAGTAGGCGTCGCTGATCTGGGCGGAGATCTCACCCTTCAGGGTCCGCTTGAGAGCGACCGCGGACTTGAAATCCGCGATGGAGCCGTCCATGTCCCCGAGCTTGTAGCGGGCCGTGCACCGGTTGGCCAGGGCCTGGGCGTTCTTCGGGTGCCGGGCGATGGAGGCGTCGAACTTCTTGAGCGCCCCTGCGTAGTCG
The DNA here is from genome assembly GCA_016234805.1 of Elusimicrobiota bacterium. Classification (GTDB taxonomy): domain Bacteria; phylum Elusimicrobiota; class Elusimicrobia; order UBA1565; family UBA9628; genus JACQWX01. The sequence continues at coordinate 38,940 of JACRNU010000014.1, read as the reverse complement.
CCCTGGAGGAGGAGCGCGATGCCCTCGGCGTCGAGGCCGGAGGGCGCGGCTCCGCGGCTTGAGACAGGGACGAGGATGAGCGCGGCCGACAGGACCATGGCTGCCGTCATGCCCATGCGGTGCCTCCGGGCGAGAAGGATGGGAAGTCTGGCGCGGGGTGGAATTGAACCACCGGCCTGACGCTTATGAAACGCCCGCTCTAACCTCTGAGCTACCGCGCCGTACCAACCGATCATACCAAAAATATGGTATATATACGGTGTCAGACGATTGTGTTGGTGTCAGACGATAAGAAACGAATACTTCACACCTTATCGTCTGACACCAGCAGGCCTTATCGTCTGACACCAGCATGGGGGTGGGCATGGCAAAGACGACGAAGAAGATCAGGGTGGTGCTGGCCGACGATCAGACGCTCTTCCGCGAGGGCATCCGCGACCTGCTCGAGAACGAGAAGTGGGTCGAGGTCGTGGGCGAGGCCGGAGACGGCCCGGAGGCCATCCGGCTCGTCAAGAAGCTCAAGCCCGACGTCATCCTCATGGACATCAAGCTCCCCCACATGGACGGGATCGCCGCCACGCGGCAGATCCATAAGGAGTGTCCTTCCACGAACGTGCTGATGCTCTCCTCCTACGAGGACGAGTCGCACGTGATGGAGGCCATCCAGGCCGGGGCCAACGGCTACCTCTCCAAGATGCTGCCCGCCTCGGAGCTCGTCAACGCCTTGAAGGCCTTCGCGGACAAGGGTATCATGATCCCCCAGCCCGTCATGAACAAGCTCATCGACGGCTTGCGCCAGATGGGCAACGTCAACGCCGAGGCTTCCCTCGTGGCCCTGACCAAGACCGAGATCAAGGTCCTCGCCCTGCTCGGCCGCGGCAAGTCCAACAAGGAGATCGCCTCGGACCTGACGTGCAGCGTCAAGACCATCAAGAACCACCTCAACAGCATCTTCCAGAAGCTCTCCGTCTCCAACCGGACCGAGGCCGTGGTCAGGGGCATCGACATGGGCCTCATCTCTCCGGAGGACCCCCACTAAGAGCCTATCCCCCTGCCGACGGCAGGGCGTAACAATCCTGAAACCAGCTGACAGCGGGCCCCTGTTATAATTATTCCATAAGAGAGGCTCCGCCTCCCTTTTGGACATGATCTCCTGGCGCCGGGCCCTGAGAACGATCCCTTGCCTGGCCGTGCTGTTGGCGGCCGGCCGCGTCTCCGCCGCGCTCTCGCCTTCGGGGACGGCGGCTCCTGGCCGCCAGGAATCCACCCACCGGATGATCGTCAAGATCCGCGACCGCGCTGAGTCCGGGGTCAAGGTTCTGAGCAGCGAGAGGGTCTCCAAGCTGAGCGCTTCGTCGCGCGAAAAGCTCACTTTCTTCAGGGGAATGTCCGGCAGGGCCCATGTCATGAAGCTCCCGCGGAAGATGAGCCTGGATGAGGCCCAGGCCGTGGCCAAGCGCCTCATGGCCGACCCGGACGTGGAGTACGCCGAGCCTGACATCAGGCGCTACCCTGCCCTTGTCCCCACCGACCCCCAATACGGGGGCAGCCAGTGGCACTACTACGCGCCCGCGACCGAGAAAGCCGGGGCTAACCTGCCTTCTGCCTGGGATATCACGACAGGAGCCGCTTCCGTGGTGGTGGCGGTCCTGGACACCGGGATCCTTACCCATGCGGATATCGACGCAGGGCGCCTGGTCCAGGGCTATGATTTCATCTCCCAGGACGGTTCCGGCCTGTACTACACGGCCAATGACGGCAGCGGCAGGGACTCCGACCCTTCGGATCCCGGAGATTGGATCAGCGTCCTGGAAGATGCCGGGACAGACCCCGTCTCAGGGGATTTCTTCCAAGGCTGCGGTGTCGACGACTCCTCCTGGCATGGGACCCATGTGACCGGCACCATCGGAGCCACGCCCAACAATGCCGCCTATGGGGCCGGCGTTGATTGGACCTCCAAGATCCTCCCCGTGCGCGTGCTGGGCAAGTGCGGGGGCTACGACTCGGACATCGTGGACGGCATCCGTTGGGCAGCGGGCGGGTCCGTCGTCGGGGTCCCGGCCAATGCCAATCCGGCCAAGGTGATCAACATGAGCATCCAGGGCGCCGGCATGTGCCCTGCCTCCTATCAGAGCGCGATCAACGATGCCATCGCCGCCGGCGCCGTGATCGTGGCGGCCGCGGGCAATGCCGGCGGCGCAGCGGCCGGTTCCCCTCCAGGCAACTGCAATGGGGTGATCACGGTGGCTGCCGTCAACCGGGCTGGGAACCGCGCCTCGTACAGCAACTACGGGCCTGAAGTGGAGGTCTCCGCCCCGGGCGGCGAGGGCGCTGACGGCGTGTATTCCCTCCTTAACACGGGGCTGACGATCCCTGTCGCCGACACCGGGGTCGAGTTGAACGGCACCAGCATGGCCGCGCCCCATGTCTCGGGCATCGTGGCGCTCATGAGAGCGTTCAACTCGAGCCTGACCCCGGCCAACGTCCTGACAGACCTCCAGGCCTGCTCGCGGCCTTTTGTCGGGGGTTCCACCTGCGACACGTCGAATTGCGGGGCAGGCATGATCGACGCCAGGGGCGCGCTCAGGCCCGGCGTGCCCACCGGGTCCGCGGTCACCGCCGCGACCCCGAACTCGATCACCTGGACCTGGAACGCGGTCGCCAACGCCCCCTCCTACAACGTGTATGTGGCCACCGATCCGAGCGTCATGCTCGGCAACACGGCTGCGGCAAGCCGAACACGGTGTGCGCGGGCGGGCCCGCCGTGTCGCCGAGCACCGCGACCACCGCCGAGGCCAGCGCGGTGACGGCCGCGACGCCCTGGGTCTCGAGCATGACCGCGACCTTCAACGAGGTGTTGACGAGCAACAGCGGGTACAGGGTGGACGCTTCCACGGCCTCGGATTTCACCGGCACGGTCTTCTCCACCGCGTCGGCCGTCTACCCGGCCTCCACCAAATTGACGGTCCCGGGACTGACGTCCCTGACGAGCTACTACCTCCGGATCGCGGTCTTGAACCAGCTCGGCAACGAGACCCGGACGGCCTATGGGAGCCAGGTCTACACCTTGACCTCGCTGACCGCGCCTGGTCCGGGGAGCTTCTCGGACTACGGGACGCGCCAACTCCGGTTGAGCTGGACAGCCGGAGGGAACCCCTCCGGGCTGGCGTACACGGCGCAGGCCTCGACCGCTTCGAACTTCACCGGCACCGTGTCGAGCGCGGCCGGGACGGACCTGTTCCAGAACCTCTTCACGGGCCTCCAGGTGAATACGAGCTACTACTTCCGGGTCTGGCCGGCCGGAGGGCCGTCGTGGAGCCCGGGCCCGGTGGCGACCTACGCGTTGTCCCCCTCCACCGCCACGCCGCTGTTCTCCGCGGTCGCAGACCAGGCGCTGACGGTGTCGTGGACGTCCGGCGGCAATCCCGCCGGGACGGTCTACGAGGCGCAGGTCTCGCGCGGGGCGGACTTCTTCAGCCAGGTCGTGGTCTCATCCTTCACGCGCAACTCCTCCGCGGGCTTCACCGGCCTGACCTCGAACAGCGTCTACTACGCCCGGGTGCGGGCCGTCAGCCACGGCGGCCAGCCGGCCCCCACGGCGTACCGCAGCCTTTCATCCACCGGGACCCTGGCCTCCCCGGTGTCGCCCACTGCGCCCTTTTTCCAGGCCGTGTCGAACGAGAGCTTCCTCGCTCTCTTCGACAGCGGGGCGAACGCCGCGGGCACGGGCTATGTGGCGCAGCTCTCCACTGCCTCGGACTTCTCGGTCATCCACGCCCAGGTCTCCGGAGTCATGTCCGCCGGGTCCAATGCCGCGCCTTTCGCGGGCCTTGAGTCCAACCGCAGGTATTACCTGCAGACCGCGGCCTTGAACGTGACCGGGACGCCCACGGCCTTCTCCCAGGCTGCCCTGCCCGCCGACCGCAGCACCGCGACCTTCCCCGCGCCTCCCGCCTCGTCATCCTCCACGGTGTACTTCACCTCCATCACCTTCGTCTGGTCGAGCGGAAACCGGACGGGCACGACATACGACATCCTCGTGGACGGCGATCCTGGGTTCGGCAGCCCTGACGCGAGCGCCACGACCTCGCTGTCTTCGGCCGCGGTCTCCTTGTCTTCGAACACGGTGTACTACGCGCGGGTGAGGGCGCGCGCCCTCGAGCCGGGAAACCCGGACACCTCCTATGTCGACCTCTCCCCCGCCTACACCTTGCCCGAGCCCCCGAGCGCCGACCCGCCGGCTTTCCTCTCCGTCACCTTCACGAGCGCGACGGTGCGGTGGCAGGCCCGGCCAGTGTCCCCTCCTGCCGCTTCATCCGAGACCTGTTCGGGCTATCGCATCCAGCTCTCCTCGGCGCAGAGCTTCACCGGCACGGTCCATTCAGCGGACGTGGCCGGAGCAGCGTCGACCGGCGGGTCGGTGGCCGGGCTGGCGCATTCGACCACCTACTATCTGAGGGTGGGCTCCCTGAACGCTGACGGAGCCGCGGCCTACACGCTCATGGGCTCGACGCGCACCCTGGTGCCGCAGATATCCTCTTCCCCGGTCACGGGATCCACGGAGCTGAGCGTGACGCCTCCCTACCCGGAGGTCAGATTCATCAGGGTCAGCATCGCTGAGAAGACCTTCGCGGTCGGCACTCCCGTGGAGCTCAACACCTCGGTCGCGGCCGAACTGCCTCCTCTGGCCGGGCAGGCTGAATTCGCCTTCATCGGCGCGGGCGCGGGATTCTCCTTGAGCGCCGGGGGCCTGCAGCCCACCAAGCCGATCCCGATCACGATCGGTTACGAGCTTCCTGTCGGGGTCGACGACCGATTGCTGATGCTCGCCCGCTATGACGACACCTCCCACAAGTGGCTGACCCTGCCATCGAGCCTGGACCGGGGCGCCAAGACCCTGACCGGCCTCGTGGACCACTTCTCCTTCTTCGCCCCTCTCATCGTCCAGCCCGGCACGGACGTGTCCGCAGTCGAGATATACCCCATCCCCTGGGAGCCGGAATCCGGCGACTCCCTTCATGGCGGGAGCGTGCTCACCATCTCCAGGCTTCCGGCCCAGGCGCGGGTGCGCGTCTACACGAACACGGGAGAGCTGCTCGATGAAGGCACGGCCGGCGCCTCGGGCGTCCTGCACTGGGACGGCAGGAACACCCGCGGCCACCGGGTCGGGACCGGGACCTACCTGGTCGTCATCGAGTCCGACGGCGCCAAGACCGTCCGGAGCGCGGCGGTCATCCGATGAAGACACGGGTCCTCCTCGTCGCCCTGCTGGCCGCGGCCTTCCCCTCCGGGCCGGCGCGAGCGTTCCTGGACAATACCGGCGGGTCCGCGGCGCAGTTCCTGCGCATCGGCGCCGGAGCCCGGTCCTACGGCATGGGCGACGCCTTCGTGGCCGTGGCCGAAGGTCCCGACGCGCTGTACTGGAACACGGCGGGCCTGGCGGCCTTGAAGAGGCCGGCATTCGCCTATACCCGGGCAGAGCCCGCGCATTCGATCCACCACGACTTCGCGGCTTACGGCCATCCGGTCAAACTCCTCAAGGGCGCCCTGGGGGTCTCGTTGACCTACCAATCTCAGGATTCCCTGCCCGTGGTCACGAACGGGAATCTGGAGACCGGGAGGTTCACCCCTCACGCGGAAGCCGTTTCCGTGGCCTATGCCACGCAGTTCCAATCCGGCGAGGTCCAGTCGGTCCGGGATTATTTCGGGGAGAAGTGGAACATCCCGGGGCTGTCTCGGCCCCTGAGCCGCGACGTGGAGCCGTGGACCGGCGCCGTGATGGCCGGTCTCGGCGTGAAGTACGTCCGGGAGAGCATCCATGGCCGGAGCGGCTCCGCGATCCTCTATGACGGGGGAGTCCTTTTCAGGCCCTCCTACCTCAAGGGGCTCGTTCTGGGATTCGCCTTCCGGAACGTGGGCGAAAGGCTGAAATTCATCAACAGGGGCCAGATGGCGCCGGTGGAACTGGACGCCGGCGTCTCCTACGATTGGCCCCTGAAGAACTCGCGGCTCATCACCGCGGCCGGGGTCGGCCTGCCTTACTTCGGCTCGCCTGAGGGACGGGTGGGCTTTGAATACGGCCTCCAGCTGTCCAAGACCGCCGGGGCGGCCTTGAGGCTGGGATTCTCGAGCAGGACCTTCGACGACCTGGGCATGATGACGGCCTTCACCGCCGGCGTGGGCATGAGCCTGAGGAGCGCGACGCTCGACATCGGCATCAAGCCCATGGCCGAGCTCGGAGTGGGCTACAAGGTCAGCCTCGGCTACCGCTTCTGAGCGGAAGCGGCTTCCTTCACCATCATCATCGAGATCTCGTTGCGCTGGATCTGATTGGTGCCCTCGTAGATCTGGGTGATCTTGGCGTCGCGCATGTATTTCTCGATCGGGAAATCGCGCATGTAGCCGATGCCGCCGCACATCTGGACGCAATCCACCGTCACCCGCATGGCCGTGTCGGAGCAGAACACTTTGCACATGGCCGATTCCTTGGTCCACCGTCGGACCTTCAGATCGTTCATCTCGTCGTATACGATGGTCCCGCTCTCAAGGGCCTTGGCCACGGCGGGCTGGAGCGCCTTGTCCATGGCCCGGGTGGTCGAGTAGAGCAGGGCCCGCGCCGCCTCGATGGCCGTGCCGCAGTCCGCGAGCATGTGCCCGATGGCCTGGAAGCTCGCGATGGTCTGGCCGAACTGCTTGCGCATGCGGATGTAGGAGAGGGTCTCCTCGAGCGCTCCCTGGGCGATGCCGAGGGCCTGGGCGGCCACGCCGGTGCGGGAATTGTCGAAAGTCACCTGGGCGACATGGAGGCCGTAGCCTTCCTTGTAGAGGAGGTTGGCCTTGGGGATGCGGCAGTCCTTGAACACGAGCTCGTAGGTGGGGTTGGCGCGGATGCCCATCTTCAACTCCTTCTTGCCGAAGGAGAATCCCGGCGTGCCCTTCTCGACGAGGAACGCGCTGATGCCGCGGGCGCCGCGAGCGGGGTTGACCGTCGCGAAGATGGTGTAGATCTCGGCGACCTCCGCGCCCGAGCAGAAATTCTTGACCCCGTTGAGGACGTAGTGGTCGCCTTCGAGCTTCGCGCTGCACTTGATGGACATCGCGTCGGAGCCGGCGTCGGGCTCGGTCAGGGAGAAGGCGCCGAGCCGCTTGCCGGACGCCATGTCCGGGAGGAACTTCCGGCGCTGATCCGCGGTTCCGAAGAGGAGGATGGGCAGGCCGCACAGGCCCGAGGCCCCGGAGGAGAGGGCGATGCCGGCGCAGGCCCTAGCTAGGGCCTCGAAGGCCAGGGCCTGCTCGAAATTCATGCCGCCCAGGCCGCCGTACTTCTCCGGGAGATAGACGCCGAAGATGTCGGCCTTGCGCAGCTCGTCGACGATGGGCCAGGGGAACTCCTCGGTCTCGTCGTAGTGGGCGCGGACGGGCTTGATCTTCTCATCGGCGATCTTGCCGCACAGGTCGACGATCATCTGCTGGGTGTCGGTGAGTTGATAATCCATGGGATTAGATTGTCTCCAGGGCCGAACGGGCTGCCGCCTGCTCGGCCTCCTTCTTGCTCTTTCCTGTGCCGCGGCCCAGGGTGCGGTGGGCCAGCCGGACCACGATGGAAAACGTCCGATCGTGGTCGGGTCCGACGGACTCCAACAGCTCGTAGGTCGGGGTCTGCTTGTGCTTCCGCTGCAGGACTTCCTGCAGCCGGCTCTTGTAATCGGTCTCTTCGAGGCCGCGGAGCTCCAAGCGGCACCAGCGCTTGATGAAGCCGGCCGCCCCGGCATAGCCTCCGTCGAGGAAGATCGCTCCGATGAGCGCTTCCAGTGCGTTGGCCAGCACGCTCGCCCGGGCGCGGCCTCCGGAGTTGTCCTCCCCCACCCCCAGAAGGAGGTGCGAGCCTAGATCGAGCTTCTTGGCCCACTGGGCGAGGCTGCCGCGGGAGACGAGCTGGGACCTGATCTTGGAGAGGGTTCCCTCGCGTTCGTCGGGAAAGCTCACGTAGCAGTGGTGCGCCACCGCGGCGGAAAGGATGCTGTCGCCCAGGAACTCGAGCCGCTCGTTGTAGATGTCGGTGCGGGACTCCGACGCATAGGAGCGGTGGGACAGCGCCTCACGCAGCAGGGAGGGATCCTTGAAATGATAGCCGACGGCCTCTTCCAAGGGCTTTGTCATGCCAAAGGCCCCCGGCCGGTGCCGGAGGCCCGCTGAGCCGGTCGGCCGGTGTATCCCGGGGCCGGCCGATGCGGCCGTCCCCGGGACCTCCCGCCGCAGGGGTTATTTCTTGGCGTGGGCCCCGATGTACTCGATGGCATGGCCGACGGTCTGGATCTTCTCCGCCTGCTCGTCGGGGATCTCCATGTCGAATTCCTCTTCGAGGGCCATCACCAGCTCGACGGTGTCGAGCGAGTCTGCGCCGAGGTCGTTGACGAAGTGGGCCTGAGGCGTCACTTCGGTGGCGTCCACTCCCAGCTGTTCGACGATGATCTTCTTCACGCGGTCTGCGACGTTGGTGTCAGTCATGCTCTCCTCTGTGCACTCTTAGGTGTAGCCTCCGCCGTTCACGGCCAGGACGGCGCCGGTGATGTAGGAGGCGTCCTCGCTCGCCAGAAAAAGGATCGCGCGGGCGATATCCATGGGTTCGGCGATGCGGCCGAGCGGGATCTTGTCGAGGAAGAATTTGCGCACCTCCTCGGGGAGGCGGTCGGTCATGCGGGTGCGCACGAAGCCGGGGGCCACGGCGTTGACCAGGATATTGCGGGAGGCGAGCTCCCTGGCGCAGGACTTGGAGAAGGCGATGAGGCCGCCCTTGGAGGCGGAGTAGTTGGCCTGGCCGGCGTTGCCCTCCTGCCCGACGAGGGAGGAGACGTTGATGATGCGGCCCCAATGGGCCTTCATCATGGGGCGCGCGGCCGCCTTCGTGAGGTGGAAGGCGCCCTTGAGGTTGACGTCGAGGACGAAGTCCCAGTCGGCGTCGGACATGCGCAGGAGCAGTCCGTCCTTGGTGACGCCGGCGTTGTTGACCAGGATGTCGAGCTTGCCGAACTTCTCGACGCAGACCTTGACCGCGTTCTCGCAATCCTCGAATTTGGTGATGTCGGTCCGGCAGGGGACGACCGGACAGCCCTTGGCCGCGAGGGCGGCCGACGCGGCGGCGAGGGAGGCCTCGTCGATGTCCACCATGACGACGCGGGCTCCCTCCTGGCAGAAAAGCTCGGTGACGGCCAGCCCGATGCCCTGGGCCGCGCCGGTGACGATGGCGGCGCGCTCGGGAAGCCGCCGGCGGTCGTTGGTCTGGAGGGGCTCAACCATGGTCATGCCTTGGCGGCGTCCGGTTCGAGGACGCGCTTCATCTCGTCGAGCGATTGCGTGATCTGGGAGAGCGCGCCGGCCTCCACGAGGGAGCGGGCGGCGCGCACGGCGTTGGCGATCGCCTTGCCGTTGGATTTGCCGTGGCAGATGACGACGATCCCGTTGACCCCCAGGAGCGGGGCCCCGCCGTATTCGTCGTAGCTCATCTTCTTCTTGAGGGAAGAGAACGCGCTCTTGAGCAGGAGGGCTCCGAGCTTGTGCAGGGAGCCGGTGATGGCTCCCTTCAGGAGTCCCATGATGACCGTCGCGGTCCCCTCGATGGTCTTGACCACCACGTTCCCCGTGAATCCGTCGCAGACCACGACGTCCGTGGTGCCGGCGGTGAGGTCCCTCCCCTCCACCGGGCCGAAGAACCGCAGTCCGCTCGAGCGGAGCAGCGGGATGGCCTCGCGCACGAGGTCGTTGCCCTTGGAATCCTCCTCGCCGTTGGAGAGGATGCCGACGGAGGGCTCGGCGACCCGGAGGACGTGCCGCGCGTAGATCGCGCCCATCATGCCGAATTGGACCAGGTGCCAGGGCTTGCACTCGGTGTTGGCTCCCCCGTCGAGGAGGACCGTGGTCCCCCGGGCGGTCGGGATCGGGACCGCGATCGCGGGACGCAGCACGTCGGGCAGGCGCTTGAGGTGCCAGAGCGATGCCACCATGGTGGCCCCGGAGTTCCCGGCCGACACCATGGCCGCCGCCCTGCCCGAGGCGACGAGCTCGGCGCAGACCAGGATGGAGGCGTGGGGCTTGTTGCGGCAGGCCGCGGACGGTTCCTCGCCCATGGCGACGAGCTCTCGGGAGTCGACGATCTCGAACCGGGGGTCGCCGGGGGCGACCCCCCGCGCGGCCAGGGCGGATTCGATCTCGTGGGCCGGGCCCACGAGGATGAGTCCGAGTTGTCCCTGCCCGTCGGCGCATGCCGCGGCTACGGCGCCCTCGATGTTGGGCGACAGTCCGACGTCTCCCGCGGCGACGTCGAGCGCGATTTTCATGCTACTCGCCCCCCCTGCGGGGGGGCGAGTAGTGGGGGGGCTGATGCCGTTTCATGAGGCCTTGCCCGTCTTATTTCTTCTCTTCGCCCTGCTGTCCGCCTTCGCCGCGCTTGGCCTTCTTCGTCTTCGGGGCCAGCACGAGCTTGCCGCCGTACCAGCCGCACTCAGGGCAGACGGTATGGGGCCGGACGAGCTTCCCGCAAGCAGGGTTGCTGCAGGTGCTCAGGGACAGGGGTTCGAGCTTCCAGTTGGCGGATCTGCGGCTGTCGCGGCGCGACCTAGTGTGTTTTCTTTTTGGATTAGGCATATAGTTTCCTTAATTAGCGCCCAGAATTCTATTTAGTTGGCTTGATTAAGTCAATGGTCTTACTGGTGAGCGGCCTACCAGGTCCTTGATGAAGTAGGCCTTCTTGTCCTTGATGTCGAAATAGACCCTGATGAGGATCTCGGCCAGCAGGCCCATCAGGATCATCTGGACCCCGACCATGCCGAGGAAGATCGAGATCTGGAACAACGGCTGGTCCTTCACGAAGATGTGATGGAAGAACCGCTGGTACAGGGTGAAGGAGGCCAGGACCCCGCCGAGAAGCCCCATCGCTAGGCCCCATCCTCCGAAAAGGTAGATGGGCTTGGCCATGTAGGCGGACATGAACTTGACGGTCAGCAGGTCCAGCATGACCTTGAAGGTCCGCGAGAGCCCGTACTTGGAAACCCCCAGGGTGCGGGCGTGGTGGCGGACCGGGACCTCCGCGATCCTGGCCCCGAGGAAGCCCGAGAGAGCCGGGATGAAGCGGTGCATCTCGCCGTAGAGGCGCAGGGGCTTGAGGTAGGAGCCGCGGTAGGCCTTGAGGGTGCACCCGTAGTCGTGCAGGTGGACGCCGGTGATCCGGGAGATGAGCCAGTTGGCGGTCTGTGAGGGCACCCGGCGTGTGATCCAGGGGTCCTGCCGGTCCTTGCGCCAGCCGCTGACCACGTCAAAGCCCTCGTCCATCTTTGCCAGGAGGGTCTTGATGTCCTTCGGGTCGTTCTGGAGGTCGGCGTCGATGCAGACGATGATCTCCCCCCGGGCCTCCGAGATGCCGGCGGAGAGGGCCGCGGTCTGGCCCGCGTTGCGTCCCAAGCGGATGCCGACGACGCCCGGGCGGCTGTTCGCCAGCTCCGAGATGATGTCGAAGGAGCGGTCCGTGGACCCGTCGTCGACCAGGATGATCTCGTGCTCCCCGGGGATGTCCTTGAGGGCGCCCAGGAGGTCCTCGGCCAGCCGGTCGAGGCATTCCTCCTCGTTGAAGACCGGCACGATGACGCTGAGCCTGCAGGGTTTGGGTTGTTCCGCCATGGGTGGGTTGACGAGCGCGGCAAGGGGTTCCCCCCTTGCCGCGCTGTCGATGCCCCGCTGTCTAGGCGTGGACCGGGGCCTTGCCCATGTTCTTGGCGATCTCGGCTCCGAACTCCGAGGTCTTGACCTTGCGCGCGCCTTCCATCTGCCGCTCGAGGTCGTAGGTGACGGTCTTGTTCAGGATGGTCTTCTCCAGGGCGGCCACGACCATGTCCGCGGCCTCCTGCCAGCCCATGTACTCGAGCATCATGACGCCCGAGAGGATGAGGGAGGAGGGGTTGACGCAGTCCTTGCCCGTGTACTTCGGGGCGCTGCCGTGGGTGGCCTCGAAGACGGCCACGCCGTCTCCGATGTTGGCGCCAGGGCCCACGCCCAGGCCGCCGACCTGCGCCACGGCCGCGTCCGAGATGTAGTCGCCGTTGAGGTTCGGGGTGGCGATGACGGAGTACTCGTCGGGCCTGAGCAGGAGCTGCTGGAAGGTCTGGTCCGCGATGCGGTCCTTGATCAGGAGCTTGCCCGCGGGCATCGAGCCCTTGTGGTCGTCCCACAACTCGGCCTCGGTGACGATCCGGTCCCGGAACTCCTTCTTGGCGAGCTCGTAGCCCCAGTCCCGGAACGCGCCCTCGGTGAACTTCTGGATGTTCCCCTTGTGCATCAGGGTGACCGACTCGCGCTTGTGCTCCAGGGCGTACTTGATGGCCATGCGCACGAGCCGGGACGTGCCGGTGACCGAGATGGGCTTGATGCCGATGCCGGAGTCCGGCCGGAACTTCTTGCCCATCTCCTTGGTGAGGAACTCGTAGACCTTCTTCTGCTCGGGCGTCCCGTGCTCGAACTCGATGCCGGAGTAGACGTCCTCGGTGTTCTCGCGGAAGATGACGATGTCGAGCTTCTCAGGGTGCTTGACCACGGAGGGCACGCCTTTGAGCCAGCGGACCGGCCGCACGCAGGCGTAGAGGTCGAGCTTCTGGCGGATGCCCACGTTGATGGAGCGGAACCTCGGAGTGACCCACTCGGAGCCGCACTTGACGCACTTCTCGGGCCGCTTGCCGTTCACGTCGTTCTGCGACCCGGAACTCCTTGAAAGCCGAAAGCGTCTCCTCGGGGAGAGGGGTGTCCTTGCCGTAGCGCTTGATGGCCTCGAGGCCCGCGTAGACCTCCATCCAGGCGATCTTGCGCTTGCCTCCGTAGGCCTTCTCGACCGCGGCATCGAGGACCACCTGCGTCGCCCTCCAGATGTCCGGGCCCGTGCCGTCGCCCACGAAGTAGGGCACGATGGGATGGTCCGGGGTCTCCACCTTGCCGTTCTTGTAGCCGATCTTGTCCCCTTGGGGAACCTTGATGTTCTTAAAGTTCATGTTATTCCGTCTCCTTATGAGTTGAAGCGCTCGCCGCTGTCACCAGCCCCGTTGATTGTATCAATTAGCGGCCGTCGCGCAACAGGTCGATGTAGAGCTCCTCCTGCCGGCGGACCATGCGGTCGATGTCGAACTCCGCGGAGAGGGAGCGGCGGGCGGCCTCTCCGAGCCTGCGGCGCAGCCCCGCGTCGCCGAGTGCCTCCCGGACGCGCCGGGTGAGCAGGGCTGAGTCCCCGGGGGGGACGAGGAAGCCGTTCTCCCCGTCCTTGAGCACGTCGGTCACGCCGTCGGCGGCGTGGCAGACGCAGGTCAATCCCGTGGCCATGGCCTCGAGCAGGGCACGGGGCAGGCCTTCCCACAGGGAGGTCAGCACGAAGGCGTCGCTCGCCGCGAGGATCTGGGCAATGTCGCGCCGCCAGCCGGCCAAGGCCACGGAGCCCCCGAGGCCGGAGGCCTTGATCCGGGCTTCGAGGGATGGGCGCAGGGGACCGTCGCCCACAAAAAGGAAACCCGCGGTCGGAAACTCGTGTGCCAGGGACTCGGCCAGGGCCACGAAGCCTTCCGGGTTCTTCTGGGGCTTGAGGTTGCCGACCGAGGTGACCAGGAGCTTCTTGCCGGCCAATCCCACGGAGGACAGCACGGCCGCCTTGTCCGCCCGCGCCGGGAACTCCGAGAGCTTGATGCCGGACCGGATGAGGACCTCGGAGCCCGGCTTCACGAGGCCGTGGCGCAGGGCGTAGTCGACGTTGGCCCGGGAGACGAAGACCGTGCGAAGGGCCAGCCGGCAGCAGCTCCTCTCGATGAAGGCGTAGAGCCACCGCAGGGGAGCGGGCATGAAGTCGTGGAATCCGAAGCCGTGGTAGGTGTGGACCACGGCCTTGACGCCGGCGAGCCGCGCGGCAAGACGGCCGAGGACCCCTGCCTTGGAACTGTGCGTGTGCACCACATCGGGCCGTTCCGTCCGGAACAGCCGGGTCAGGGCGCGGAGCGCGGCGAGGTCCCGGACCGGGCTGACCTCGCGGACGAGCTCGGTGAGGAAGACCGTGCGAGGCGGGGCGCTCGCGGCGGCCTCCGCGTCGAGGACGCCGCCCGGGCCCGCGGCCAGGACGGCGTCGAAGCGTTCCGGGTCGAGATGGCGGGCCGTGTAGATGGTGTTGCCCTGGGCGCCGCCCAGGTCGAGGCGCGTGATGACATGGATGACCTTGATTCGGGAAGCCAGCCTGATCTCCTAGGAGCGCTTGGCCCGGCGGGCTTTGCGCTTCTTGGACGGGGCCGCCTGCGGCTTGAACTCCCTTGCCCTCGGGCTCCAGAGCACGAGCCCTGGGAAGTAGTGCGAAAGGATCTCGTGGTATTTCCTGCCGATGCTCGCCTGGCCGATGGCGCCGGCCTTGCACATCCCCAGCCCGCTCCCGGTGCCCGCTCCCCACAGGATGAAGTGGGTCGGGGTGCGGCCCGCGTAGAGGGGCAGGATCGTGAAAAGGGTCGACCGGAGCGACCCGGGGGAGAGCACGGACCCGATGGCCTCGGGACCGTTGAGGACGAGGGTGTCCGAGGCGCCCACGACCTCCAGGGACAGGATCCTGCCGCTCGGGGAGCGCTTGAGCGCGCGCAGGTGTCGGACCTTGCCGATCTCGCGCAGGCGCCGCGCCCTGCCGGTGACCTCCTTGGCGTCGAGGATGCGGATCCACCGGGCCTCGACCGCCGGGGTCAGTCCTCCCTGGTCGCAGTAGCGGTCGAAAGCAGGGGCCGAGTGGAGCCAGCGCTCGAGCGATTCGGGGCTGTCGAGGCGCGGCGCGGGTCCGGGCCCGTCCGAGACGGGGCGCAGGTGCGAGAGGAGGTCCGGCCCCGCCTCCGTCACCCCGCCGCAATGCGCGTGCTGCCGGACCTCGGCGAGCATCCCGTTGAGGTGGCGCAGGAAGCTCCCCTCGGTCTGGGCCACCGCCTGCACGGCCGCGGCGGTCTCGGAGTTGAGGCCGATGTAGCGCTGGCAGTGGGCCGCGTCGCAGAGGTCGTGCGGGAACGGCCCCCCGACCGGGTGGGCCTTGGCCCACATGGTCTTCGTCCGGGACGCGACCGCCTGGGCCTTGTAGGCCTCGATCGGGGCGCCGGGCGGCATCGATGCCGAGACCGCGCCGTACAGATAGTCTTCGAGGGGCAGGTCATTGACGAGCACGAATCCGTAGGGCGTGGGCACGACCTCGATCGTGCCCCGCAACTCGCGGTCGCCCGGGTCTCCGACCGCTGTGCCGCGCATCTCAGCGCTCTTGATGAGCACCGAACCGCCCCGCGGCTGGGGCACGATGCGGAAGGGCTGCTTGGACGTGTACTGGAGGATGTGGGCCGTGTCGCGCACCTCCACGAGATTGGATTCCTCGCGGAAGATGATCTCCCATTGCACCCCGCCGGCGGGGATGTCGCGGATGACCTCGTCCTCCCGGGCCACGACCTGGAAGGGCGCGTTGGTCATGAAGTAGGTGCGCAGGAGGTGGGCCGGTTCGCCGCCCTCCCCGGCGAAGAGCGCGACCCGGACCCGTTCCTTGGTCTCCGACGGCGCGGCGAGACCCTTGCCCGCGGGATCGAGGAAGGGCCGGGAGAGGCGTCTGACCGGGACGAGGCGCTTGGGATCGCCCACGATCGTGCGGGAGGCCTTCTCGGCTTTCGACGCCGAGTCCTCATCCGCGGGGTCGATACGGAGGATGGATTGGTAGTAGTGCCAGGCTTTCAGGCCCTCCCCCACGCGGGCCGAGAGCTTGGCGAGGTCCTTGAGCGCTTCGAGGTTGAGGGGATCGCGGTTCACGGCCTGGCCGAGATACTCCAGGGACGCTTGCTTGTCGTCCACGGCGAGCTTCGCCAGGCCGGTGAGGTGGGCGGCTAAGGGAAGGATGTAGGGCCCCTGCAGCCAGGCCTCCTTGAGCGGCGCCATGGCGGCCTTGGGGTGGTCGTCGCGGATGGAGGACAGGGCCAGGCCGATGTTGGCCTCGGCCTGCATGGAGGCGGCGGTGGAGATGTCGAGGGACTTGCGGAAGGCCGCGGACGCCTCCCGGGAGTCGCCCAGCGCGAGGTAGGACCAGGCCCGCTGGTTCCAGACGAAGCCGTCCGCGCCCTCCGGGAGCGACACCTTGGTCCAGACCGGCAGGGCCGAGTCCGGCTCAGCCATGTCCCTGTGGAGGATCGCGATGTCGGGGTCCGGATCCGGGGACTTGATGCCCAGAGTCGAGAGGTAGCGATAGTGCTTGCGCGACTCGTCGAACCGGCCCTCGAGGAAGGCGCGGTTGGCCAGGGACAGGGATTCGGCCACGTCGGAGACCGGCAGCTGCTGCGCCGAGGCCGTCACGGACGCCGCGAGGACCGCGAGGCCGGCGAGCTTAAGCGGGAGGCCCATTGGGCTGGGCGCCATTTTCAGGCGGGGCGTCTTTGTCGGGCGAGGATATCCTCAGCATGATCCGCGAGGAGATCAGGAAGGGGTAGCCCTTGCACTTGTCGTGGAGCACCTCGATGTCCTGGACCATGTACCAGACCTCGACCTTGAGGTCCGTCTCCGGGGTGCAGTGGTGGAGGTGCCGCAGCTGGTCGCAGAGGCCCGCGAGGTCCTTCTCGAACTGCGTCGCGACCTTCAGGAGCGAGCGCGCCTTCTCGAAGGTCCGGGGGTCCTTGGAGTAGCAGGATTCCCGTTCGAGCCATTCGACGAGCCCGGGCAGGGCGCTGGCATCCTGGCCGAAACTGCGGACATGGCGCCGCAGGAGTTGGAGGTCGTCGGGGAACATGGCGTCCCGGTAGGTCGTGCGGTTCTTGATGGAGTTGGCCCAGCGCTGGCCCCGGAAGTTCAGGTCCTCGGCGCGGGCCTGCATGGCCTGGACCTTGTCCGAGAACTCCATGAACCTCTCTTCAGCCAGCTTCAGGAGCCTGTCTTGTTCCATAAAATAGGAATGTATCAGTTTGACGGCTGGGCGCACAAGGGAATTAGGCAGGGAATTAGACTACTGCCCGAGGAGGTCGTCAAGGAGCTTGGCGTCGTCCGCTTCGGGCTCGGGCGCGGCCTTCTTCTTTGGGGTCTTCACCGGAGCCTCTTCGCCGGAGGGCTCGGCAGGCAGGGGCTTGACCTTTTTCGGCTCAGGCGTCAGCAGGTCGTCGAGGCTCGGTTCCGCGGTCTCATCCTGGTCCTTGGGCTCGATGGCGGCCTTCCTGCGCGATGTCCGCGGAGACCTGGCTTTTGGGGCGGGCGCAGGGGAGGCCTCGGGCGGGGCGCCGAAGAGCTCGTCGACCTGGGAGAGGTCCGCGGGCTTGTCCGCGGCCGCCGCTTCTTCGAACAGGGCATCGGCGGCTTCGTCCTTCTTGCGCTTGGACTGCTTCTTCTTCGGTTTGGGAGGCTCCACCACGGGCTTGCCCGCGAGGAGGTTCTCGGCGGGCTTGTTGGCGGCTTTGATCGAACGGGTCTCCAAAGAAACCTCGAACGCCAGGGACTCGATGCCGAGGGCCGAGCCCTTGGCAGGGGCGGGCTCGAGTTCCGCGCCTACCGTCTTGCCGTTGGGCAGGGGCCATGCGCGGACGATCTCCAAGGCCTGGCTCTTGCGCTGGGCTTCGACGACCTCCGGAGGCGGCTCCGGGGGAGGAGGCGGTGGAGGCGGCGGGGCCTCGACGATCGGGGGCGGCGGAGGCGGCGGGGCGGGCTTCTTGCCCAGGGGGATGAGGCCGAGGAAGAAGGCAGCCACTCCTGCCAGCACGATGCCGGCCACGGCGAAGATCAGCAGCTTGGATCTCTTGGGCTTGGGAGGGGCGTCCTCGACCACAGGGGACGCCGGAGCGGCCGCGGCTTCGGCCGGGGCAGGGGTGAACCGCCCCGCCGCGTCGACAGGGGCGAACCGCGCCGCCGCGTCGCCTTGGGCCGAGGGGAAGGCTGTGCCCGCGTCCGGCATGCCGGATGAGAACTGGGGCGAGGCTGAGCCCGGAGACGGCAACGCGGCCGGCGCCGGGGTGAATTCAGGCATGGGTTGGAACGAAGGCGCGTCCGCGGGTTTGGGCTCGGGCCGGCCGACCGAGAAAGGCTCGGGGTTCGGCAAGGGAGACGGGGCCGGAGCCGGCATGGGCGCCGGAGCGGGCGCCGCCGCGGCCGCGGCAGCCGCGTCTTCCACCTTTTTCTCGAAGCTGTGGAGTTCTTCCTTGAGCTTCTCGATCTCGCCCACCGGCTTTTCGAAGTTGTGGAGTTCTTCCTTGAGCTTCGAGATCTCCCCCACGGGCTTCTCGATCTCGCGCAGCTCGTCCTGGAGCTTGTGGAGGTCGGAGGAGAGGCCCTCGATGGTCTTGCGCTGGGTCTCCACATCGGAGGCCACCCCGCGCTCCTCGTCCGCGGCTTTCCGGAGGTCCTCCTTGAGGCTGTTTCCCATCTCGCCGAGCTTGGACTCGAGCGACTCGATCTTCTTGCCGAGGTCCAGGGCCTGGACCCCGCGGTCCTCGAGCTGGGTGTGCAGGGTCGAGAGCTCGGTGTCCTTCATGCGCAGCTCGCCCTGGAGCAGGGAGAGGGTGTTCTCCAGGAAGCTCACCTTCTCCTGGAGGCTGCCCAGGGCCGCGAGGTCCTTGAGCGTGGGCTCGGGAGGGAGCCCCGCGATGACCCTCGAGGAATCGCCCGGCCTGGAAGCCATAGAGAGCTGGGATGCCTTGACCAGGGAGAGGGAGAGCTCCGGCACGAGGCCGGCCCTCTGCCAGTCCCCCATGCTCGTGCCTTTACGGCCCTCCGGGCAGACGAGGGAGTCGGTCGAGAAGTGCGGGAGAGCGGAGAGCTCGTCGCTGTCGTGCGGGCCGAGCACCTGGTTGTTCTGGAATATCCAATAGCGCATGTGTCGTGAGCCTCCCCTACGGGGAGGCGAGCATTGAGGGGGATGAAGGCCTTCTCATGGTCACCAGCGGGAGTATACCAGTCCCTTCTATTTTTTCAATATCCAATTTGTTACAATACCCGCGGGCCGATGGAAATGATCGGCCCGCATGGGCTATTAGCTCAACGGTAGAGCAGGCGCCTCTTAAGCGCAAGGTTTTCGGTTCGAATCCGAAATAGCCCAGATTTATGATGGACCGCGGCCGCGGTCCTTTTTAGGGGCGGGTGGCGGAATCGGCAGACGCGCACGGCTTAGGACCGTGTGCCGCAAGGCTTGGGGGTTCGACTCCCCCCCCGCCCAAGGCGTCACTTTCCTCCCCCCGCGGGGGCAGTCGCAAGCCTCCCCCACCCGGAGGAGAGCCCTTTAGGGCGGGGGGAGGCGCGCAGTTGAGGGGGTAAGAGTTCTTTATGGGTCTTTTCACTAGAGAGTCGCCAAACAAGCCGCGCTTCAAGAAGGTCAAGGAGGATGGGTGCCTCGTGACATTCTCGGTGGAGGTGCCCGCGGAGGAGGTCGACGCTGAGGCCCAGAACGGGCTGCTCCGCATCCAATCTCAGGCGCATCTGCCAGGCTTCCGGCAGGGCAAGGCTCCCATGGAGCTCATCCAGAAGAATTTCTCGGACCGCGCCATGGAGGTCGCGGTCGATGACATGATCCAGAAATACGTTCCCCAGGCTCTGCGCGAGCTGCAGATCGGGCCCGTGGCGCCCCCGTGCATCACGGACGTCGCCCGCAAGCCCGGCGAGCCGCTCAAGCTCACGGTCGCGGCCGAGGTCGCGCCGCAGGTGGCGCCCAAGTCGTACACCAAGATCCCGGTCCAGCGCAAAGCCTATCCCACGACGGAGGAGGACCTTTCCAAGCGTCTCGACGACCTGCGCGAGAGCCACGCGCGTCTCGAGCGAGACGAGGCCGTGGCCGTGGCCAAGGACCACTATGTCGTGGTGGACTACACCGGCCAGCAGGGCGGCAAGCCTGTCTCGGCCATGAAGGGCTCGGGTGTGCTCGTGGACATGTCCTCGGATGAGAATCTCGAGGGGCTCTCCAAGGGACTTCTGGGCCAGGCTCGCGAAGAGACCCGGGAGATCCCGGTCAAGCTGCGCAAGAAAGACGCCGTCCTCAAGGTCACGGTCCGCGAGATCAAGAAGAAGCTCCTCCCGCCGGTCGACGACGAGTTCGCCAAGGACCTGGGATTCCAGACCCTCCCGGAGCTCAAGGCCGCGCTCACGGACGTCATCGAGAAGGAAGGCAAGGAGCGCACCGAGCGCGAGGTCGTGGCGCAGATCGAGGAATCCCTCCTCAAGGCCAACCAGATCCCCCTGCCCCCCTCTCTCGTCGAGGCGCAGGTGGAGTCCATGGCCGAGCGGCTCAGGAGGCAGTATCTCGGCGAGCGGCCGTGGCCCTCGGGCGAGGTCGAGAAGCTCCGGCCCAAGCTCGTGCCGCAGGCCGAGAAGGAGCTGCGGCTCTCCTACATCCTGCAGGCCATCGCGGACAAGGAGAAGCTCGCGGCCCTCGACGAAGAGGTCAGGGCCGAGATGGAGCGGTCCCTCGAGCACGCGAAGAGCGACGCGGAGAAGGAGGAGATGCGCAAGCTCTTCGCGGACCGCAAGGACACCATCACGGGCATCATCCGGGACCGCAAGACCATCTCTTTCCTTAAAGAGAAGGCCGCGTATACATGATGGGTGCCTGGCATTGTATTGTTATACAATGCCATGTTATACAATGCCAGGCACCATACAAGGAGCCGCCCCATGATGCTGCTGCCGACCATCCTCGAGACCTGGAACCAGGGCTCGGCCATCGCCTACGACATCTATTCCCGCCTCCTTAAGGAGAGGATCGTCTTCGCCGGCGGGTGGGAGGGCGCCGTGACCACGGATTCGGCCAACCTCATCATCTCCCAACTGCTGTACCTCGACGCCGAGGACCCGGAGAAAGACATCAACCTCTACATCAATTCCCCGGGCGGCATGGTATCCGCTGGTCTCGCGGTCTATGACACGATGCAGTTCATCAAGGCTCCCATCCGGACCATGTGCATGGGCATGGCCATGTCCTTCGGCGCGGTGCTCCTGGCCGCGGGCACGAGGGGCAAGCGCTTCATCCTGCCTCACGCGCGGGTCATGATCCACCAGCCTCTCATCCGCGGCGGCATCTCCGGGCAGGAGACCGACGTCGTCATCGAGGCCGACGAGATGCAGCTGCTCAAGAACCGGCTCAACGGCATCCTGGCCCTGCACACGGGCCAGACCGAGGACCGGCTCCGGTCCGACATGGAGCGCAACTTCTACATGTCCGCGCAGGAAGCCAAGGCCTACGGCATCGTGGACCACGTGCTCGAGGCCTCGAAGAATTAGATGAGCCCCGAGACCCCGCGTCCGGCCCGGCTCCCCCTCCTGGCGGTGAGGGACGTCGTCGTCTTCCCCCACATGGTCCTGCCCCTCTCCGTGGGAAGGCCCAAGTCCATCAAGGCCCTCGAGGCCGCCATGGCGGCCAATAAGCTCCTCGGCGTCGTGGCCCAGAAGGGCAGCCACATCGAGGACCCCCAGGTCGGCGACCTGTTCCCGGTCGGCGTCCTCGCCGAGGTCGTGCAGTACCTCCGCATGCCGGATTCGACGCTGAAGGTCTTCCTGCAGGGTCACTGCCGCGCCCAGGCCGTGAAGATGGAGTTCTCCGAGGCCAAGGGCTTCTGGGAGGCCGACCTCGAATATCCCGAGCCGCCGGCGCCCATTCCCACGGTCGAGGTCAAGGCCCTGATGCGCCACTCCATCGAGCTCTTCGACGAGCACGCCAAGCTCGCCCGCAAGGAGAACATCGAGGGCCTCGCGAACCTCCAGCAGATCGAGGATCCCTCGCGCCTGGCCGACCTCATCGCTTCCAACTCCCTCGTCAAGACCATGGACCGGCAGTCGGTCCTCGAGATCGTCGACGCCGCGGCCCGGCTCGCGAAGATCGGGGAGCTTCTCAAGGGCGAGATCGAGATCATGAGCCTGGAGCGCAAGATCCACACCCGGGTCAAGACCCAGATCGAGAAGAGCCAGAAGGAGTACTACCTGACGGAGCAGATGAAGGCCATCCAGAAGGAGCTCCGCCAGAAGGACGACTTCGCCAAGGAGATAGAGGACCTGCGCAAGGCCATCCAGGATGCCGCCATGCCCAAGGAGGCCAACGACGCCTCCGTCAAGGAGGCGGCGCGGCTCGAGAAGATGATGCCGTACTCTCCCGAGGCCACGGTGGCCCGGACCTACCTGGACTGGATGGTCCACCTTCCCTGGTCCAAGCGCACCCGCGACAGCCTGGACTTGAAGCGCGCCCATGAGATCCTCGAACAGGATCATTACAACCTCAGGAAAGCCAAGGACCGCATCCTCGAGTATCTCGCGGTGTGCAAGCTGACCAAGAAGCTCAAGGGGCCCATCCTCTGCTTCGTGGGCCCTCCGGGCGTGGGCAAGACCTCCCTCGGGCGTTCCATCGCGCGCGCCGTGGGGCGCAAGTTCGTCCGGATGTCCCTGGGCGGGGTTCGTGACGAGGCCGAGATCCGCGGGCACCGCCGGACCTACATCGGGTCCCTGCCGGGACGCATCATCCAGTCCCTGCGCAAGGCCGGAAGCCGCAACCCCCTGTTCCTCCTCGACGAGATCGACAAGATGGGCATGGACTGGCGCGGCGATCCCGCGGCCGCCCTGCTCGAGGTTCTCGACCCCGAGCAGAACCACACCTTCATGGACCACTACCTCGACGTCGAGTTCGACCTGTCGCAGGTCATGTTCATCTGCACGGCCAACACCCTCGAGGGCATCCCGGTGAGCCTGCAGGACCGGCTCGAGACCCTGCGGTTCTCCGGGTACACCTACGCCGAGAAGAGGCTCATCGCCAGGAAGTACCTCCTGCCCAAGCAGATGGAGGACCACGGTATCAAGAAGGGCAGGATGGTCGTCGAGGATTCCGCCATCGACCGCGCCATCGACGAGTACACCCGCGAGGCCGGGGTGCGGAGCCTCGAGCGGGAGATGGCCGGGATCTCCCGCAAGGCCGCGCGCAGGCTCGTCGACGATAAGCCCGAGTCGGTCCAGGTCGCGGCCGAGAATCTCCAGGAGTTCCTGGGGGTCCCAAAGTTCCACAAGGAGCGCAACTCCTTCAACGCGGTCGGCGTCTCCACGGGACTGGCTTGGACCGAGGTCGGCGGCGTGACCATGGCCATCGAGGTCGTGGCTGTCCCCGGGAAAGGAGATCTCAAGCTCACCGGCAAGCTCGGCTCGGTGATGTCCGAGTCCGCACAGGCCGCGCTCTCCCACGTCAAATCCATCGCGGCCTCCCTCGGCGTCCTGCCCGGCGCGTTCAAGGACATCGACTACCACATCCATGTCCCGGAGGGCGCCACTCCCAAGGACGGCCCCTCGGCCGGAGTCGCGCTGGCCGCGGCCCTGGCCAGCCTCATGACGGGCAGGCCGGTCAAGCCGGGCCTGGCCATGACGGGGGAGATCACCCTCAAGGGCCGGGTCCTGCCCATCGGGGGCTTGAAGGAGAAGGTCCTGGCCGCGCACCGCGAAGGCATCGGCACGGTCTTCTACCCGGAGCTCAATAAGAAGGACCTCGAGGACATCCCTTCCGAGATCCTGCCGGACATCAAGCTCATCCCGGTCCGGACCGTGGACGAGGTGCTGGAACTTTCCCTGGAGCCGGCGCCCGCCGCGCGTGAGGACGAATCGCGGCCCATCCTCTACAGGTCCGATGACGCCTCGGCGGGCGCGTCAACGATCACGCCTTCTCCGGGCAGCGTGTCCTAGCGACTGGCGGTCTCTGTCCGGCCCTATTGACTTTATATGCCTTTGGACTTATACTTTATTATATGGATAAGATCATACCTATCAGCGACCTGCAATCGAAGGCCAAGCGGTACGTCGATCAGGTGAGGCGCACCGAGGAACCGGTCGTCATCACCCAGCGCGGCCGCGCCGCGGCCGTCCTGGTCAGTTTCGAGGCCTACGAGGGATTTCTGGCGACCCGCGACGAGATGTCTTATCCGGATTGGTCCAAGCGGCTCAGGAGGGCCCGCGCCGAGTCAGCCGCAGGCAAGACCCTTGCGCTGGAGTCTTATCTGCGCCGCAGGGCCCCGCGCGCTTGAAGATCCTTCTCCTTCCGCAGGCCCAGGAGGACCTCGACCGCGTCGCCGAGCCCCTTCTGGGCAGGATCGTTCGTCGTCTGGAGTCCCTGCGCGAGTTCCCGGAGCTGGGCGCGCCCATGTTGGGGTCCTTTTCCGGCTGCCGCTCGACCGTGGTGGATTTCTTTCGCATCGTGTACCGCATCCTTCCCTCGGCGTCCATCGAGGTCGCCTACATTCGGGACTGCCGCCGGCGACCTCCGGCCTGAGCGGGGGAGCGCAAGCCGGCCCGAATCTAGGTATAATCTCACGCATGGAGAACAAACCCTCTATCCTGCTGACCCCCGGACCGACCCCGGTGCCGGAGGAAGTCCTTCGGGCGCTCTCGCAGCCGATCATCCACCACCGGACCGAGGAGTTCGGCAAGCTCTTCGAGACCCTGCTCGCGGACCTGCGGTACTGCATGCGCACCAAGGGCCGGGTCCTGGCCCTGACCTCCTCGGGCACGGGCGCCATGGAGTGTGCGGTGGCCAACCTCCTGTCCCCGGGCGACAAAGCCGTGGTCCACGCCACCGGGATCTTCGGCGACCGCTTCGTGGAGATCGTGAAGGCCTATGGCTTGAACCCCGTGGTCATCAGCGAAGAGTGGGGCCGGGCCGCCTCTCCGGAGCGTCTGGCCGCGGCGCTCAGGACGCACCGCGACGCCAAGGTCGTCTTCGTGCAGCACACGGACACCTCGACCGGCGTGGTCAACGACCTCAAGGCCCTTTCCGCGGTCGCGCGCGCCGAGTCCGAGGCGGTCCTTGTGGTGGACGCGATCTCGGGCCTCGGCGGCGAGCCCCTTGAGACCGACCTGTGGGGTCTCGACGTGGTGCTCTCGGCCTCGCAGAAGGGGCTCATGAACGCCCCGGGGCTCTCCTTTATGTCGGTTTCCGACCGTGCTTGGGCCAGAGTGGAGAAAGCGACCCTCCCGCGGTACTACTTCGATTGGAGGGCGATGGACAAGTCCATCGTCGACAGGGAGACTCCCTTCACCCCGGCCGTGGCCCTGGTCGCGGGCCAGGTCGCGGCCTTCAAGCTCATCCGTGAGGAGGGCATCGAGAACGTGTGGAAACGCACTCTCGAGCTTGCGCGTTATGCGCGCGAGAAGGGATCGGCATTGGGCCTGGAGATGTTTCCCAAGGATCCGTGCAACATCCTCACGGCGTTCCGCCTGCCGGCGGGTCTCGACGGCAAGAAGCTCATCCAGGACATCCTCCGCGAGGAGAAGATCTCCATCGCGGGAGGGCAGGGTCCGCTGGCCGGAAAGATCATCCGCGTCGCCCACATGGGCCACATCGGCAAGCCCGACCTGGACGCGGGGTTCGAGGCCCTGGCCAAACGCCTCCCTGTCCCTGCCTCCCTAAAGGGCTCTCCTTCGGGTGCCCTAAAGGGCTCTCCTGCGGGTGCCTGACCTCCGACCGATGACGAGCCAGTCCCCTGAAGAGGCCGCGCTCACCTTCAAGGCCGTGGTCAAGTCCTACGTCAGTTCGCACCTGGGCCGGACCACGGTGTCGCACGGGGTAGAGGGCCTCGACCTCTCGGTCCGGCGCGGCGAGGTCTTCGGACTGCTGGGCTTGAACGGCAGCGGCAAGACCACGGCCTTCAAGCTTGCGCTGGGCCTTCTGTCTGCGACGAGCGGCGAGGTCCGCGTCATGGGCCTGCCCCCGCGAGACCCGAGAGCGCTGGCTTCCCTGGGGTTCCTGCCTGAACTGCCCTGCTTCCCCGGCTTCATGACGCCCCCGGAGATCCTCCGGTTCTACGGAGGCCTCTCCGGCATCTCCCGAGCCGAGCTTCCGGGGCTCGTGGCGGCCGTGCTCGAGCGAGTCGGCCTCTCCTCAGCCGCGGGCCGCAGGATGGGGGAGTTCTCAAAGGGCATGGTCCAACGGGTGGGGCTCGCCCAGGCCATCCTGCACGATCCCGCGCTCATCGTCCTCGACGAGCCGGTCAGCGGGCTCGACCCGCTGGCCATCAAGGATTTCCGGGATCTGCTCCAGGAGCTCAACGGCCGGGGCAAGACCATCCTGATCTCCTCCCACTCCATCTCGGAGCTCGAGAAGCTCTGTCACCGGGTGGGGATCCTCAAGGAGGGACGGCTCGCGCGCGTCCTCGAGCAGAAGGAGTGGGCCGGAGGCCTTGAGGAGAGGTTCATCGAGACCGTGAGACCCCTGACATGAGGTCCATCCTCGTCCTGGCGCTCAACTCCTGGATGGAGAACCTCCGCAACCGGTTCTTCGGCATGACCCTGATCTTCGCCGGGGTGGTGCTCTACCTCAGCATGCTCCTGGGCCTGCTGGCCTGCGACCAGGAGGTGAGGGTGCTCCTCGACTTCGGCCTGGGGTTCATCGAACTCATGGGCCTTTTCGGGGCCGTGTACTGCGCCGCCACCGTGGTCCTGCGCGAGATGGAGACCAAGACGGTCTACATGATCCTGACCCGGCCCGTGGGCCGGACCTCCTACCTCCTCGGCCGCTACCTCGGCCTCATGCTCTCCGTGGCCGCGGCCATGGCTATCATGGCCGGCGGCCACCTGGTCATCCTCCTCGTGAAGGGATGGGGCTGGAGGTCCCTCTACCTCTGGGCGCTGGGGGGCGCCTTCCTCAAGGTCCTGGTCACCGGGTCCCTGGCCCTGTTCCTGGCCCTGTCGACGACGTCCGCGCTCTCGGCCCTGAGCATCACCATGATCCTGTGGAGCCTCGGCCACTTCCTCCCGGAGATCCGGCTCATGGTGCGCCGGTTCGGCAGCGATTCCATGATCGTCATGGCGCCTCTGCAGGCCGTCTCCTGGGTGATCCCCGACCTCCAGCTCTTCAACCTCAGGGACAAGCTGGACCTGCCCGTGGGCATGGCGGTCTCCGTGCCCGTGGGGGCCTGGCTCGGCTATGGCGCAGGGTACTGCGCGGTGTGGCTCTTCCTGGCCGCGTTCCTCTTCAAGAGAAAGGAGTTCTGATGCGGCTGGGGCTCCCGCTGGCTCTGGCAGGGGGCCTGGGCATGTGCGTCCTGCTCAACGCGGTCTTCTCGCGCCGTCAGGCTGCCCTCACCGCCGATCCGGTGGGCATCCAGCTCTCCGAGTCCGGGGCTCTTGAGTCGGCGTTCCTCTTCGGCATGGGCATGAGGCGCCTGGCCGCGGACCTGGGCCTGATACGGATGCTCCTCTACTACGGAGGCAGCGAGGAAGAGTTCTCCGGCGGCGCTCCCCGGGAAGCCGACGAGGACCACGATCACGCGTCCCACGCTCATGCTTTGTTCGACTCCGACCACCCTGAGCGCTCCTTCGGGGGTGGAAGGTATCCCGGTCTCGGGCCCATGGCCATGCGCGTCCTGGACCTCGACCCCAGCTACTCCTATCCGACCCTTTTCGCCGCCGGGGCCCTGGCGTTCAACCTCAACCAGCCGCAGAAGGCGCTCTGGGTGATCGAGTACGCGATGAAGCGCGATCCCATGAACCGGCGCTACCACGAGTACGTCGCGGCCGTGGGCGCGCATCGCAAGGGCACCCCCAAGGGCGTCATCGAGGTCCTGGAGCGCCTGGTGCTCGACCCCGAGTGTCCCACCATGATGAAGAACATCCTGGGGTTCCTCTACTACAAGAACGGGCAGAAGGCCAAGGCCATCGGCATCTATCGCGGCATCCTTTCGGAGAGCCGCGACCCGTCCTACCGGGGGCTGGCCGAACGCATGCTCCAGAGGCTCGGTGGCTGAGGCGGCCTCCGATGGCCAGGTGAAGCGCCGGATCCTCGTGGCCGACGACCAGGAGGAGTGGCTCTCCCTCATCAGCCTTTGGCTGACGAAGGCCGGCTACGCCGTGACCAAGGCCTCGGGCGGCGGGCAGGTGATCCCCATGGCGGAACACGCCCCTCCGGACTGCTTCATCCTCGATTACGACCTCGGAGACCGCAAGGGCTCGGAGGTCTGCGCCGCCCTGAAGGCCCACCCGGCGTTCAAAAAAGTCCCGGTCATCGTCCTGACGAGCCTGGCCGGCAGCATGCTCGACGCCCTGGCCGAAGGCGGGCCCGACCACTTCGTGGTCAAGTCCCAGCACCCCGACGAGCTCCTCCTCGTACTCGAGGGGCTCCTTCCCGACCGGTAGCCCTTCGCACCGCCCGGCCGTGGGTCCATTGCCGTCTCTCGCCTGGGCCTAAGGTTTCATCCCGTCCCATGAGCGGCCGTGTTATCATCTCCATAGATGAGATCCCCGCGATTGCTCCTCGTTGCCATCCTCGTCTTCGCCGCGATGTCGTTGCCCTCCCAGGGCCTCGGCCAGACCGTGGTCAGGACCGGCGTTGCCCGGCCCGTGAGTCCGGTGTCCGCGCCCTTGGGCCGCGTGGGCGGCCCCGCTTCCCTGCCTGTCTCCCCCTCGGGTCTGTCTCTTTCCCCCCTCGCCTCTTTCCTGCCGTCGGCGCCTGGAGCGGTCGTGGTCCAGTCCGCGGCGCCGGAGTCTTCCGAGGCTCCGGAGATCCCGACCTTGACCGAAGCGGTCCGCGTGGATGAAGCCGGGACCGCTGTGGTCCTTGAGAGCCTTCCGTCCCTGGAGCGGTCCGCGGTCGAGGAGACCGCGCTCATCAAGGAAGGGCCTGCCCCGATCTCGGGTGCCCTAAAGGACTCTCCTGCGGGTGCCCTAAAGGGCTCTCCTCCGGGTGAGACGGCCCAGAAGCTCTCGGCCGCTCGGGACAGCCTGGCCGGCACGGACCTCCGGTCCATGGCCGAGGAAGCCAAGTCCCGATCAGGCGCGGCCTTCGGCGAGACCCGGCCTGAGAAGGCCTCGGCAGCCATGCCCGAGGTCGTCGCGTCTCAGGCGAAGCGCGGCCTGTTCCAGCGCCTTCTCCCGGCGCGGTGGCAGAGCAACAGGACCGCGGTCAAGGCCGAGCCTTCGAAGCCTGCTTCTTCAGGGGTCCGGGAGGAGCCTCCTTCCAGGCTCGCGAACCTGCGCAACCTCATCCGGGGCGCGTTCTACGGCCTGGTCCTGATCGTCTCTCCCATCGCCACCTCGTTCGCGTTGGATCCGCTCGACAGCGCCTTGGGGCTGCAGCCCTTTCCCCTGCTCAAGTACCTGACCGAGGCCTTCCCTGCCTTCGGCGTGCCGTTCGCCTGGTTATGGTCAGGATTCAGCATCCTCATCCCTGTGCTCGGATTCCTGGCCGTCAAGAAGGGGCTCAAGTCCTTGGCTCCCTCCAAGCCCCTCATCCCCCTGGCCCTGGCCGGAGGAGCCCTGGCCGTGACCGTCTTCTACGCCGCCATCCTCCAGTCCATCCCTGCCATGATCGTCCTGTCCATGCTCTCCACCGCGGTGCTGGCCACGGGAGAGGAAGTCATGTTCCGCGGTAAGTTCCTTCCCTGGCTCAAGAAGAAGTTCGAGGTCCGCGGCTGGCGGCTGGCCGCTCCCCTGGCGCTCGTCCTGTCCTCGGTGGTGTTCAGCCTCGTGCATCTTCCGGTCCACAGCTTCACCTTGGACCTCTTCGCGCTCAAGCTCGTGCTCGGCCTCGTGCTGGGACTGCTGTACCTGAAGACCGGC
Organism: Elusimicrobiota bacterium; assembly: GCA_016234805.1. GTDB lineage: Bacteria > Elusimicrobiota > Elusimicrobia > UBA1565 > UBA9628 > JACQWX01. The sequence goes on along the minus strand of JACRNU010000014.1, from coordinate 9,393 downwards.
AGCCTCGTTGCCCCGGCTGCCGCGCACAGCGCCTACAACATCGCGGTCTCGGTCCTTGCCCCGCTCCTGGCCGCGCTCGCGGGCCTGCCCCTGTTCGGGATCGCGTCCATCGCGGTCCTGTCCGTCGTGCTCGCGGCTCTGCGGGCGGGGTGGTTCGCCCGTAGGCCAAAAGGCCCGGTCGCGGCATAGGTCCAGGGGCCCTCGCGCCTGGGCCCAAAGGCCGTATAATATCGTCGTGCTCCGCTTGATCGCATTCGCGGCTTTCCTGTTCCTGGCCGTCCCTGCCTGGTCCGGTCAGGACCTCGCCTCCCATGGCCAGGCCTTTGACGATCTCAAGTCCGCGGCTGAGGGCGTTGGAGTCGGTCTTCCCCTTCCCCAGTCCCCGGCGCAGGCCGCGGCCGTTGCCGCGAGCCCCAGGTCCCAGGCTGGGGCCGTCATGCTTCAGGGCTTTCACTGGGAGTCGCACATGGTCAAGCCCTGGTGGGGCGTCATCGCGTCCAAGGCTTCCGAGATCTCCGCAGCCGGCTTCGACCTGGTGTGGTTCCCTCCGTCCTCGGCCGCCATGAGCGACGAGGGCTACCTGCCCAACAGGCTCTTGATCCAGGATTCGGCCTATGGCACAGCGGCGCAGCTCAAGGCCGCGGTCGCGGCCCTGCATGGCGGCGGGGTCAAGGCCGTGGCGGACGTGGTCATCAACCACCGGGTGGGGACCAAGGATTGGGCCGATTTCACGGACCCCGATTGGGGACCGGACGCGGTCTGCTCGGACGACGAGTGGGCCGGCGCCCGCGGGAGCCGGGACACGGGCAAGGGCTACCACGCGGCCCGCGACATCGACCACACCAAGCCCTACGTGCAGGACAGCGTCAAGGAGTGGCTGCGCTGGCTGCGCTCGGACATCGGCTACGACGGGTGGAGGTTCGACTATGTCCGCGGGGTCGCGCCCCGATACTTCCGGGAGTACACCGAGGCCACTTCCCCCTCCTTCGCGGTGGGAGAGATATGGGACGACCTTGACGTGAACAACGCGGACCGGCACCGCCAGGCCCTGGCGGACTGGCTCGATTCCGTGGGCGGCAAGATCAATGTCTTCGACTTCACCACCAAGGGCGTGCTCCAGCACGCGGTGGGCTCCAGGGAGTACTGGCGACTGCGGGACGGGGCGGGCAAGCCTCCGGGGCTCATCGGCTGGTGGTCCGCCAAGGCCGTGACCTTCGTGGACAACCACGACACGGGCGCCAGCACCGGCGGGGGCGGCGGCCAGAACCACTGGCCCTTCCCTTCGGACAAGGTCATGCAGGGCTACGCCTACATCCTCACCCACCCCGGGACCCCGTGCGTGTATTGGCCGCACTACTTCGATTGGGGGCTCAAGGACCAGTTGAAGGCGCTCGTCCGGATCAGGAAGTCCGCGGGGATCGGGCCGGAGAGCAGGGTCTCCATCGCGGCCGCGGATAACGGCCGCTACGCCGCCTTCATCGACGCCAGGGTGGCCATGAAGATCGGGCCGGACGACTGGTCCCCTGGAGCCGGCTGGAGCCTGGCCGCGTACGGGAAGGACTACGCGGTCTGGACTAGGTGAAACGGTACGCGGCGGCCGGCAGGATGATGGCCGCGATCGCGAGGAAGAAAAGGCGTCTCATCCCGTCGTTCGATGACGCGGTCAGCCCAGGCCTTTGAGCTCGTCGAGGAATTGGGCGGCTATACGGATGCGGTCCTCCGGCCGCGCGGCCAGGGCGCTTGCGATGAGGGCGTCCGCGGCCGCGGGGAGCCCGGGGACGCGGGCGCTGGGGCGGTCGAAGGCCATCCGTTCCTTCTGGGTCAGGAGGTCGGCTCCTTTGAAGGGGATCTCGCCGGTCAGCATCTCGTAGAGGCAGACGCCCAACGAGTAGACGTCCGAGGATTCATCCGCCTTCCCGAGATGCTGTTCCGGCGCCATGTAGGCCGGCGTGCCCGAAACATCTTGCCGGGTCAGCTGGGACAAGCTCTCCTTGACTTGCCGGGCCAGGCCGAAGTCCATCACCATCGGGAACCCGGTGGCGGTGATCATGATGTTGGATGGTTTGAGGTCCCGATGCAGGACGCGCTGGGCGTGCGCGTATTCGACTGCTTGGCACACGGGCTCGAGCACCTGCCGGCACTCAGCGGGGGTGAGACGGGTCCTCTCGTAGAGGAGCTGCGACAGGGTCTTGCCGGCGACGAAATCCAGGACCAGGAACAGTCCCTCGGTCTCGTCGGCGATGTCCTGGAGCTTGACGATGTAGGGGTGGGAGAGCTGGCTGACGATCCGGGCCTCTTGGAAGAACCGGTCGCGCAGGCGCGGGTCGGAACGGAGTTCCGACCTCATCTTCTTGATGGCGACCGGACGTTGGAGCTTGAGGTCGAAGCCGGCGAACACCTCGCCCATCCCGCCCTCGCCGATCCGCTGGCGCAGCTCGAACTTTCCCGCGATCAGCCGCGCTCCGGCGGTGGATGCTGCGGCCGGCGCGAGGATGGTGTCCAGGCCGTCCGCGGAGAAATGGAGGGATTGAAGACGCGAATAGCGCTGTGGAACGTCCCTGTAGCTGACGTTGGAATCGAGGAAACGCTTGAACACCGACTCGGCCGACTGTTTCTGGCCGGTCCTTTCGCAGAAGTCCGCGTAGGCGTAGAAGGCTTCCGGATAGCGTCCCGGGCCGCAGTGGTTCTGGAATTCCTTGAACTCATCCGAAGCTCCCTGGCGGTCGCCGGCCCTGACGAAGGACTGCAGGGCCAGCGCGTGGTCGTCCGAGGACCACTCCGGGCGCGGCCGCAGCAGAAGGATGCTCACGGCCTCGTCGGAGCGTCCGAGGCGGGTCAACGCGGTCCGCTTCAAGGCCAGTTCCTGGGGCTGCGGCGATGCCGTGCCTTCCAGGAGCCTCAGGGCTTCCGCTGGCCTGTCGCAGCGCAGTGCGGAACCGGCGAAGGCCAGGCGCGGTTCTCCGGACTGGGAGCCGAGGACCTGGGTCAGCAGGGCTTCGATCCTCCCTGCGCGGCCGTAGATGCCCAGGATCTCGTCGGAAAGGGCGGGACTTCCGGCGCAGGCCAGGAGGACCTTGTCCTGGAGCAGCGGGCCGGTCCCGGAGGACGCGATGGTCCTCTCCGCCAAGGAGCGGATCATCATCAGGGATGACTCGGAAGAGAGGGCGGGCGCCGCGAGGAGCTCGTCCTCGCGGCCCTGGAAGATGATCAGCAATTCCTGGTCGGAGAAGCGGGACGCGTCTCCTCCGGCCCTCAGGTGTTCCTGGAACCTGGCCCAGACCTCTCCACCCCTTCCGGAGAGCGCGTTCCGGACCCTGCTCTCCGTCCCGTCCAATTCCCGGGAACTCAAGCCGCGCAGCCATGGCAGGATCCCGACCTCGGCCACGAGAGCCGCAGCCAGCAGGCTGGCCAGAACATGGGAGCCCCAGGCGCCCGCGAGGAGTTGGACCGCCAACAGCAGGGCGGCCGCGATGGTCACCGGATACTGGAGCAGGGCCATGGTCCTCAGCGGAGCGCGGCTCTGATTCTATCACTTCTGGCGCGGCGCGAGGAGGCGGAGGCGCCGCTTGTGGCGCCAGCGCGAATTGGGTTCAATATGGCCGTGACCGCGTTGCGGGAGCTCTTCGCTCGAGACGGGAAGCACCGCCTCTGGACCCATCTCGGGCTCGTCGCGGCGTTGTGGGCCGGGTCGTACCTGGCTTTCGAAGCCGCGGTGAGGCGGTCGGACCCGCTGGAACTGGTTCCGGGGATTGAACTCGCGGACGTGGCTGCTTCGCCTGGCTGGGAGAGGTCGGGGTACGCGATCGTGCCCTTCAAGCGGTGCCGCATCAGGGCGCGCGTGCTCGGACAGGAGCCGTACTATTACTCGATGCTGTCCGCCGTCGCCCCGTCCGACCTGCTGCTGGGGTGGGGGCCGCTGGCGAACGACGGCGTCCTGGAGTGGCTGCATGTCAGCCAGGGCGATCGGGGCTATGCGTGGTCTTACCAGACCGCGCCGGTCGAGCGTGAGGAGATCACCCGCCACCTGGCCAGCTTGGTCGCCATCCCCGCCAATCCCCTGCTGGGATACCGGATCCGTGCGCTCAAGCCCGGCGACCTCGTGGCGCTGGAGGGCTACGTCGTACGCCTGAGGGATCCGCAAGGCGCGGAGTACCAAAGCCCCGGGACTTTCTCCTCCCAGAACGAGATCGTCTGGATCGAGAAGCTGGCGATCCAATAGCCGGGGCTATGGGGCCCGGATGGTGCGGGGGGCTGGACTCACGATACAGGACTTTCGACCGAGATCGTCCTTCCTTCCATCCTGAACACCCGACCGAGGAACTGTTCACAGACCCAGATGTTGGTCCGGGTGTGTTCCGTCACCTCCGAGACCTCGACTGCGCCGCCCCTCAGGGCGAGCCACAGGACGAGGTTGTCGCCGGCGTGCCTGTCCACGCTGACGCCTGAGAGGATTTCCTCATTGAAGAGCTCGGCTGCTTCCCTGCCCACTTCCTCGGCGCGTTTGCCCAGTTCGCCGAGGCTGTCCGCTCCGATGGCCGCTCCGGTCCCGGCCTCGGCCGCGATGGTGATGACGCTGCCTGGGGAGAGGGAGTCGTCGTAGGTCACGGTCTCGACGATTTCCCGGCCCAGGTTCCTTATGATGCGGCTGGCCGCGGCAGCCTGGCGCTCAGCCACCTGCGCGGCTTGGAGATGCCGCGATGCTGATGAAAAAACGTGCAGCCGCTCGATGGACGGCGGTCCCACGAGGCTCAACCGCGGCAGAGGCCGGGGCGTCACCGTGACGCTCACTCTGCCCCCTCCCCGGGGATGGAACCCCCGGCGCTCGAGGCTGAGGGTGACTCCTGGAAGGTGCTGCAGGAGCACGGATCTCAGATAATCCACGGGCATGCTCCACCGGACGTCCGTGCCTCCGGTGAGGGAGAACTCGCATGCGCCTTTGGCCAGGAACGCGGCTGGCAGGAGGGACTGCAGCATCATGGTGACCGAGCCCGCGGTTCCCACGTCCACGACGACCTTCGCGCCAGCGACCGGGCCCGGGGAGAAGGAGACCTCGGAGGAGCCGAGCGCGGCGCTCGTGACCTCGCAGCCGCAGAACCGTCCCAGGGCTTTGAGGATGTGGAGGTGCTGGGCTTTGAGTCCCGGCTGAGGCCGTCCCGCGCGGATGGACCGCAGGCGGAAGCCCTGGCCCGTGGCCAGGCTCAAGACCACGGCCGTGCGCAGGATCTGACCGCCTCCCTCGCCATGGGAGCCGTCGATCTCGATCAAGGCCGGGTCAGGGCTTCGCGGAGGCGGGCGCGGAGCCGTTGGGCAGGCCGAGGTAGCCGGCCACGCTCTCGGGATCGTCGTAGGGAGGCAGGCCCGGGACTCTCTTCGAGATGGCGCCCGAGGCGTCCGAGACCAGGAAGTGCGGCACGCCCGAGACCCTGAAGCTGCTGTCCGGGTCGAGGAGCGTGTCCGGTCCGAAATCCGCGGCATAGGCGCGTACGGCTTCCATGGCATCCATGCCCACGATGATGCGGGTGGTGACTCCGTTTTTCTTCAGCAGCTTCTTGAGCGCGATGATGGTGGGAGTGCCTTGCCGGCAGTAGCCGCACCAGGGCGCTACGTAGATGGTCAGACAGGTCGCGGTCGGGCAGGCAGCCAGCGAGGGAGCGGTCCGCAGCGAGAGGGTCTGAAGGCGGATGTCGGGCAGGCGGTCGCCTCCCCGGGAAGCCGCTGGCCGTGCCAATAACGAGTAAGCCAGCACGCCGGCCGCGGCTCCCAGGAGGACGGAGGTGGCGAGCCAAGCCCAGGGGACGGGCGTCGGGCGGGCTTCTTCGGCACGGGCGGCCGGAGGAGCGGCTTGAAGCTCAGGGGTGGGAGGCTGCGGGGCCGGCTGGTCCGGCGCGGGATGAGCCGGCTTCTTTTTCGGCTGGTGAGCAGGGTGCTTGGCAAAGCGCTTGCGGAGGAACTTTCTCACCAGTTGATCGCTCCCAAGAGCACGGCCCCGGGCAGGATCGGGATCCAGACATTGTCGTCCGGCGGAAGAGGCAGGATGTCCGCGGCGCTGAAAGCCAGGGCCCCGAGCGCGGTGAGGACGGGCGGGAGCCCGTTGGCGGCTCCGATCCCCAGGGCCGCCAGGAAGCCGGCTGCCGAGCCCTCCCAGGTCCTCTTGCGGCCGAAGACCCAGAACGGATGGCGGCCCCAGGCCAGGCCCACGACCGCTGACGCGGAGTCTCCGAACGCGAGATAGAGGAGCGCGATCCGCACGATGTCGGGATGGCCCCGGAAAAAGGCGAAGGTCAGCAGGGCTCCCAGCGAAGTGTAGAAGAATCCCGTGTAGTGGGCTTCTTCCTTGCCCCGGATCATGAACCCGAACCAGCGCTGGACCCACGCCCGTCCCCAGGAGGTGTGGAACCGGAGGGCCTCGAAGGCCCATACCACGGCCATCCAGGGCAGCATGGCCGCCATGATGCGTTCCGGGCCGATGATGAGGTAGGCCGCGAGGTAGACGAGGGTGCAGAGGTGGAAGAGCTTGCGGAAGAGCTCGGTCTTCAATGCCGCCGGCGTCGCCGGGCGCGAGGAATCGGTCTCAGGGTTGGGCGTGAGGACCTTGAGCATGCGGGATTATACAGTTTTTCGTGATATAATGGGCCGTAGCAGGACGCAGCATCTTACCCATGGTGAGCGGATCATCCGTCGTGCCGGCCGCGGACGAGTGAAGAAGCTGCTCTCCACGGCCAGGCTTCTCAGGACCCTGCTGGCCTCCAACTGCGGCCGGCCGGGCTATCCTCTCAAGCTCTCCTTCGCGGTCACCTATCGCTGCAATCTCTCCTGCTCCATGTGCCGCATCTGGCGCAAGGCCCCCCAGCCCGAACTCTCCCTCGAAGACATCCGGAGGTTCTTCGACCGCGGCCGCGGGTTCTCCTGGGTGGGGATCACGGGCGGAGAGCCGTTTCTGCGGGAGGACCTGTCCGGGATCGTGGAAACGGTGCTGGACCGATGCCGGGGACTGCGCGCCCTGCATTTCGCCACGAACGGCACCCTGACGGACCGCGTCCTGGACATCGTGGGCCTCATCCGGCGCCGGGCTCCCGAGGTCGAGGCCGTCTTCACCGTGAGCGTGGACGGGCCTCCCCACCTCCACGACCGGATCCGTGGACGCCAGGGAGTCTGGAAGAGCGCGGTCGAGACCTTTCTTAGGCTCAAAATGGTCCGCGGGGTCAAGGCGCAGGTGGGCTTCACCCTGTCGAGGGATAACGTGGGCTCCTTCTCCGCGGCCCACGCGGCCCTCAAGGAGGCCTACCCGGCGCTCCGGTTCGACGACATCAACGTCAACGTGTTCCAGCGCTCGGGCTTCTACTACGACAACCTGGACCTCGACGGACCCGACGAGGGTCCCCTCCTCGAGGAGGTGCGGCGCATCCTCGGCATGGACCGCGAGGGCTGGAGCGTCAACAACTTCCTGAGGCGCAGCTACCTGGCCCGGGTGCCTGATTTCCTCTCCACCCGCCGTTGTCCTCTCCCGTGCCAGGCGCTCTCCACGACCTGCTACCTCGACCCTGCCGGCGACCTCTATCCCTGCGCGGTCTTCCAGCGGAAGCTCGTCAACGTCAGGGACATGGAGGCGGATTTCGGGGAACTCTGGCGCTCGAAGCCCGCGCTGAGCCTGGCGAAGGAGTGCCGCGAGCTCCGCTGTCCCTCCTGCTGGAGCCCGTGCGACGCCTTCAGCGCCATCGGCGGGTCCCTGCCCAGGGTCCTGGCAGGGAACCTCCTGGGGGCGAGGTCGTGACTCTCGCGCTGCCGCGGAACACGGCGAATCTCATCGTGCTGTTGAGGACGGTCCTCGTGTTCCTCGTCGTCGACCTCTGGAGCCAGGAGGCTCCCGGGCCGCGGCTGGCGGGCCTGGCCGTGCTCGCGGCTGCGTTCATCATGGACGGCCTCGACGGTTGGGTCGCGCGCAGGCTCAAGACAGCTTCGCGGCTCGGAGGCCTGCTCGATACCCTGGGAGACAGGATCACGGAGAGCGTCCTGCTGGTCTTCCTCGCTTGGCAGCGCCTCATCCCCCTGTTCGTGCCCATGGTCTTCATCTCCAGGGGCTTTGCCGCGGACCTCGTGCGCCACCTCAACTTCAAAGCGGGCGAGAGCACCTTCTCCGTGAACCGCTCGCGGTGGGGCGCGCTGCTGGTGGCTTCTCCCGCCTCGCGCGCGCTCTACCTGTGCATGAAGATGGCGCTCTTCTTCCTCGCCGGCGCGTTCCTCGTCGGGGAAGCCGGTCACGGCCCGGTCTGCATGTGCGGGGCCGACCGGAGGGAGATGCTCCAGGACCTGGTCCGGCTCTCCGTCGTCCTGACGCTGTTCAACCTGGCGAGGTTCGGGCTCCTGGTCTACGACAGCAGGGCCGTGCTCAAGGCCGCCCTGGATGAGACGGCCGAGGCTTCTCCGGAAGCGGGTCCAAGGAAATGACGGAGGACCGGCGAGGCGAGGCCCTGCCTCTTCTGTCGGTGCTGGCCTGCCTCATCTTCCTTCTCTGGCGCACCTGGCTCAGATGGGGCGACCTCGTCATCGACACGGGCCGTGAGTTGAGCATGCCCCTGGAACTGCTCTCCGGCAGGCTCCTGTACCGAGATATCTTCTACCTGTACGGCCCGTTCTCGCCCTACTGCAACGCCGGGTTCATGCGGCTCTTCGGGGGCGGGGTGGGGGCCCTGGTCCTGAGCGGGACCCTGGCCACCGCGGCCATGGCCTGGCTGTGCTTCCGCGTCAGCCGGTTCTTCCTCGGGCCGTGGATATCGGCGCTGTGCGGCGCGACCTATCTCTTCGTGCTCGCTTTCGCGCACTACGAGTCCCTCGGCATCTTCACCCACATCCTGCCCTACGCCTATCCCTCCGTGCACGGGACCGCCCTGTCCCTGGCCAGCGTCTACTGCGCCATGGAGTGGGTCCGCGGCAGGAAGCGGGCCTCCCTCGTCCTCTCCTCGGCCTTCGCCTTCCTCGCCCTCCTGGCCCGGGTGGAGATGGGGCTCATGGCCCTGGCCGGCGCGGCCGTGGGCCTGGCTGCCGCGAGAAGGGTCCGGGAGGATGTCCCGTACGCCGCGCCTTCCATCCCGGCCTGGACCCTGGGCCCGGCCGCTGCCGCGGCCCTGGTCTATGCCGGGTTCTGGCGGCTGGGCCGCGGCGCCGTGGAGGGAAGCGGGCTCTTCGACATCTGGGCCGCCAACCTCGACCCTGGCCGGAACATGACGGGCTGGGTCTTGGGCACGGTGGGGCTAACCGCAATGCCGTTCACTTAAGCCGGGTGCCCGTCGTTGCGCAGATAGCCGCTCATCTTGATTTTGACATGACGAGGGTAGCGTCGGTCGGTTCGTCGCTCGGGAAGAAGGAGCTTCCCGACGTCGAGGCGCATCCTCTTCA
>JACRNU010000123.1 GCA_016234805.1 Elusimicrobiota bacterium | reverse complement strand
GAGGAGTGGAAGCCGCCGCCCAAGGGCGATGGTCCGGAGATGCCGCCGGTCATGGTCTCGTTCCCTGACACCTACGCGGCCGTGGTGAAGGCCTACCTGCATGAGGCCGCGGCCCAGAACGACGGGAACTTCCTGGTCAAGGACGAGGTGACGGGGCACGTGTTCCGGCTCACCCTCTTGGACATCCCTAAAGACAAGATCGTCTATCTCTCCCGCGACCAGGCCTTTGCCTGCGTCCCTTTCCAAGGCGCGACGGGGGAGAAGCTCGACCTCGACATCTACGTCAAGAAGACGGGGGTCAGGGAATGGACCGTCTCCAAGGTCTACCTGCACAAGATCGACGGCAAGGAGCGTTTCGTCTACGGGCCCAATTACCAGCCCATGACCCCTGAGTCCGCCGCGTTGGCGGCCGCCGCTTCCGCAGGCGCAGCCGCTGCTCAGCCGCAAGCCCGGAAGGCCGCCGCTCCCGCGAAGGCTCCCGAGACCGCGGCGGTGCCCAAGCCGCAGAAGCCGGCCAAGCTCTCCCTGCAGGTGTCCTTCCGCGAGCCCTCGGCCAACGGGATGCTCGATGGCGGGGAGAGGGGGACCCTTTCCGTGGCGGTGTTCAACGCCGGTCCCGGGCCGGCCTACTCGGTCCGGGTGGCCCCTGTCCTGCAGTCGCGGTCCCAGGTGTCGCTGCCGGCCTTCGTGGAGGTCGGGACGGTCAAGGCGGGCCAGACCGCGGCCGCCGAGGTCCCGGTCGAGGCTGCCGCGGCCGTGGCCTCCGGCAAGGTCCAGGTCAGGCTCGAAGCCAAGGAGGGCAACGGCTTCGACGCCGAGCCCATCCTCGTCGAGTTCAAGGCGCGCGCCTTCCAGCCGCCGAAGCTTGTCGTCGCGGGCGTGGCGGTCGGGCCGGGCAAGACGGTCAAGGCGGGCGAGCCCATGAAGCTCACGGTGAGCGTCCGCAACGCCGGCGCGGGAGAAGCGGACGCGGTGACGGCCTTGCTCGTCACCGGGAGCCGGGACGTCTTCATCTCGGGAGAGCCCTCCGTGTCCCTGGGCGAGCTCGAGCCCGGAGAGTCCAAGACGGCCGAGTTCGAGTTCTTCGTCAACAAGCGCTACAAGGACGAGGGCCCCCTGCCCCTGACCGTCACCCTGAGCGAGGCGCGGGGACGCTACGGGCTCAATGCCTCGCCTCTCAACCTCGTCCTTGGCAAAGCCCCTCCTGTCACGAAGGTCGTGGCGTTCCAGGGCAAAGAGGACCGTGCCGAGCCGGAGACCGAGGCCGCGGCCGCCGCGGTCGAGGACGTGGACTACCCGCCGAAGTCCCGCACCAAGCCGCGGCCCCAGGCCTTCGGCGTGGTCATCGGCATCGAGCAGTACCGGGACCTGCCCGCCGTGGAGTTCGCGGGACGCGACGCCGAGGCCATGTACGCGTACCTCACGCACTCGATGGGGTTCGACAGCCGCAACGTCATCCTGATCAAGGACGAGCGGGCGACCTTGACCGACATGGCGACCTACCTCGGCCCATGGCTCGAGGACCGGGTGACGGCCGAGAGCAGCGTCTTCGTCTACTTCGCGGGGCACGGAGCGCCTGACCCCAAGTCCGGGGAAGGCTACCTCATCCCGCACGACGGCAACCCGAGCTACGTCGCGACCAAGGCCCTTTCGGTCAAGGCCCTCTACGCCGGCCTCGCCAAGCTGGCGTCCAAGGACGTCACCGTGATCCTCGACGCCTGCTTCTCCGGATCGGGCGGCAGGTCCGTGCTGGCCAAGGGCGCCCGCCCCCTGGTCCAGGCCGCCCGGGCGCCGGACCCCGGGGACAACATGGCGGTCATCACCGCGGCCAGGGGAGACCAGATCAGCACCTACTACCCGGAGGCCAGGCACGGGATGCTCACCTACTTCCTGCTCAAGGGCCTTCGAGGGGAGGCTGATCGCAACACGGACCGCGAGGTCACCACGGCTGAGCTTTACGAGTTCCTCACGCCCGCGGTGGAGCGGGAGGCCCGCAAGCAGCACGTGGAGCAGACCCCGACCATCAGCCCCGAGTCCGGCCGGCTCGGCGACAAGGGGACGCGGGTCTGGGTCCGGCTGAAGTAGGGCTTTCTCCCGCATTCTTGGAAGGGAACTTTTCGCCGACTCGCTCGTATATAGGATAGGTGCCTGAAACGGTGACCTAGGGACAATGCCGTTCACTTAAGCCGGCCTCTCGACGAGAAATGGTAGAGTGTTCCCTCGAACGCCGAGAAGGGGATACCCATGGGGCTGGCATCGTCGCTTGTCTCCTTGGGCGACGGCACGCTTCCGGCGTCGTTCGAGGGG
>JACRNU010000013.1 GCA_016234805.1 Elusimicrobiota bacterium | reverse complement strand
TACGCTCAGGCGTCCACGGACGGCTTTGCGACCTTGAACGCGGCCCTGTCCGTGACCGGGACCTCGTTGTGGTTCACGGGCCTGGCCGCGAACACGACGCACCAGCTGCGGGTGGCCGCGGTGAACCATGGCGGGGTGGTCACGTCGTACGACGGGGCGCTGACCACGTCCACGCTGGTGATGGATCCGGTGCCTGCGGCCTATTCCGGGGTGAGTGCTAATGCCGCGACGAGCAACTGGGGGGCCGACGGCAACGGCCGCACGCTCTACCGGGTGCGGTTCTCTTCGGACGGGTTTGCGACGCAGCGGACGTCGGACACCTACAACACGTTCGCGCTGTTCGGGGGCCTGCCTGCCAACACCCTGTGCGTGTCGAGCGTGGCCGCGGTGGGCAACGACGGGACGGTGACGGCCTACGCGGACCTGGGGTCCACGCGGACCCTGGTCCTGTGGACGGACGGGGGCAACGGTCCCGGGACGACGTACGTGGCGGAGGTGTCGACGGACGGGTTTAGCACGCTCAACATCGCTTCGACCACGCTGAACGTGAGCGCGGTCTTCGGCGCCGGGGGCGAGGGGTCGGGGCTTCAGGCGAACACGACGCACGAGTTCCGGGTGAAGGCGGTCAACGGTCCCAACAGCAGCGCGTACATCACGCTGACCGCGACCGCGACCTTGGCGGCTCAGCCGAGCGGAGGGGCGCTGGCCCGGGTGGAGGTGTCGTCGGCCGGGCTTACGTGGGGGGCCAACGGCAACCCTGTGGGGACGACGTACTACGCCCAGGTGTCGACGGACGGTTTTGCGACCTTGAACGCGTCGAGCCAGACCCTGGCGTATTCTGCGACGTTCTTCAGCCTGACGCCGAACACGACGCAGTACCTCAGGGTGGCGGCGGTGAACCGCAACGGTGTGTGGAGCTCGTTCGTGGTGGGTCCTGCGACCGCGACCCTGGCTGCCCAGCCCGTGTCCGGGGCGTACGGGGTGGTGGCGGTGTCGTCGGCCGGGCTTGCGTGGGGGGCGAACGGCAACCCTGTGGGGACGACGTACTACGCCCAGGTGTCGACGGACGGGTTTGCGACCTTGAACGCGTCGAGCCGGACCCTGGCGTATTCTGCGACGTTCTTCAGCCTGGAGTCGAACACGACGCATTATCTGAGGGTGGCTGCGGTCAACCGCGCGGACACGTGGAGCGGTTTCGAGGTCCTGGCCGCGACCGCGACGTGGGCCGCGGCTCCGAGCGCGTCGTCTGCGACCGTGAGCTTCTCTTCGGTTGCGTTGGGCTGGAGCGCCGGGGCCAACCATGGTGGGACGACGTAGTACGCTCAGGCGTCCACGGACGGCTTTGCGACCTTGAACGCGGCCCTGTCCGTGACCGGGACCTCGTTGTGGTTCACGGGCCTGGCCGCGAACACGACGCACCAGCTGCGGGTGGCCGCGGTGAACCATGGCGGGGTGGTC
>JACRNU010000061.1 GCA_016234805.1 Elusimicrobiota bacterium | reverse complement strand
TGCCGCATGTGCCTCGTGGAGGTGCAGGGGAGCCCCAAGCTTCAGCCCGCGTGCCGGCTCAAGGCCGTAGACGGCATGGTGGTGAGCACCGAGAGCCCCGCGGTCGTGCGGGCCCAGGCGGGCGAGCTGGAACTCCATCTGGTCAACCACCCGCTCGACTGCCCGGTCTGCGACCAGGCGGGAGAGTGCGGCCTCCAGGATTACTACATGGAGATCGGCCGCTACAAGAGCACCGTGGTCGAGGACAAGCTCCACAAGGAGAAGCGCAAGGAGGTCGGCCCGCACATCATGCTCGACCAGGAGCGTTGCATCGCGTGCACGCGGTGCGTGAGGTTCCTGGCGAACGTGACCAAGACCTCGGAGCTCGGGATGTTCGGCCGGGGGCACGAAGAGCGCATCGACCTCGCACCCGGCGCGACGCTCGACAACCCCTACTCCGGCAACGTCGCGGACATCTGCCCGGTAGGCGCGCTCACGGACCGCGATTTCCGCTACCAGGTGCGGGTCTGGTACCTCGACGAGAACGACACGGTCTGCCCGGGCTGCTCCCGCGGGTGCGCCATCAGCCTGCACACCTCGACCAAGAGGCACTGGCACAACAACGGCCGCCGCGCGGCCCGGATCAAGCCGCGCTTGAACCCGGACGTGAACGGATACTGGATCTGCGACGAGGGCCGCTACTCCTACAAGGCCCTCGACCGCGACCGGCTCGGCAAGGTCCTCAAGCTCAAGCCCGGGCGCTCGGAGCTCTCCTGGGACGCGGCTTTCGCGGAGGTCAGTTCCCGGGTGGCCGGGCTCCTCGAGGACCACGGCGCCAGCTCCCTGGTCGTGGTCGCCTCAGGAGCGCTCTCCAACGAGGACTGGCGGGCCTTCAAGAAGCTTTTCGTGGATGCCTGGAAGGCCGTGCAGTTCGTCTTCGACCCTGCGCCGGAGCAGGTCGGGGAGGAGGACAGCCTCCTGCGCCGCCGCGAAAAGGTGCCGAATCTCAAGGGCGGCGAAGCCCTCGGGTTCGGGACGCAGATTAAGTCCGTGCCGTGGGACTCCGTGGCCTCCTCCATCGAGGCCGGCAGGATTAAGGGGCTCTATATCGTGGACCGCGACCTGACCAAGGTCTGGGGCGCCAGGACCCCGGGACTCCTTTCGAAGCTCGACCTCGTGGTCTTCCAGGGCCCCTGGAAAGGCGGCGCCGGGGACTTCGCGCACTACCGCCTGCCCGCCACCTCCTACGCCGAAGAGGAAGGGAGCTTCACGAACTTCGAGGGCCGCATGCAGGGCTATCGCGCCGCCCTGGCCCCGGTGGGGGCCGCCCTGCCTGACTGGCGCATCTTCGAGGGCCTGCTGGCCGGCCGCCGCGCCGGGAGGCTCGGATGATCGACATCCTCTGGGTGTTCGCCAAGGTCGCAGGCGCCCTCGGTTTCGGCATGAACTGGGCCGCGTTCCTGGGCTGGGTGGAGCGCAAGCAGAGCGCGGTCATGCAGGACCGCATCGGCGCCAACCGCGCGGACATCCTGGGCTTCAGGCTCATCGGCCTGATCCACATCATCGCGGATCCCATCAAGCTCTTCACCAAGGAGGACTTCGTCCCGGCCGGGGTGCGCAAGACCTTCCACCTGCTCGCTCCGTCGATCTCCCTGGGGTTCCCGCTGCTCGCGCTCGCTGCCTTCCCGTATGGAGGGAATGTTTCCTTTCTTGGCCGCTCTTGGAGCCTCCAGCCCGTGGAGAGCCCCATGGGCCTGGTCCTGGTCCTGGCCATGGTGGCCGTGGGCATCCACGGCGTGGTCATGGCCGGGTACGCCTCCAACTCCTACTACGGCCTGCTCGGCGGCATGCGCGGGGCCGGCCAGATGATCGCCTACGAGGTCTGCCTCGCCACGACCATGGCCGGAGCCGTGTTCCTCTATGGGACCCTCGATCTCGCTGCGGCCGCAGCCTGGCAGGCCCGGATGATCGGCGGGGTCCTTCCGGCCTGGGGCGTTGTGTTCCAGCCCGTGGGCTTCATCCTCTTCCTGGTCGCGGGCACGGCCCTGACCAAGCGCACGCCTTTCGACCTGCCCGAGGGCGAGTCCGAGATCGTGGGCTACCACGTGGAATACTCCGGCATGAAGTTCGGGATGTTCATGATGACGGACCTCATCGAGTCCGTGGTGGTGGCCTGCCTCGGCGTGACCCTCTTCCTCGGCGGCTGGCACGTGCCCTTCCTTCCACCGTCCCTGCCGTTCCTCGGGCCCATGCTCGAGGGACCGGTCATGGCCTGCCTCATGCTGGGGGCCTTCACGGCCAAGGTCGCGCTGGTCCTGTTCCTGCTGATGCAGGTGCGGTGGACCCTGCCGCGCTTCCGGTTCGACCAGCTGCTCGACCTGGGGTGGAAGAACATCCTGCCCCTGGCCCTGGCCAATTTCCTGTTGACCGCGTGGGCGATCTACCTGGCGAAAGCATGGGGGGTGCGCCTGTGGCCATGACCGTCCGTCCCGTGTCCAGGCCCGAGCGCGGCTGGCAGGTCCAGATATACCTGCTCGAGGTGGTCTACGGCCTAGGCGTGACCTTCCGGCACTTCTTCACGAACCTGTGGAGGCACTCCGCGGCCCTGGCGGGATTGAAGACCGAGCCCGGAGCCGTGACCATCCAGTACCCCGAGGACCCTCCCGCTCTCGGGGTCCGCGCCCGGACACGGCACCGCATCCTCAGCAGGCCCGACGGCACGCCGCGCTGCACCGCGTGCCTGCTCTGCGAGACGATCTGCCCTGCGCGCTGCATCCGCATCACCGCGGAGGAGAGCCCCGACCCCCTCATCGAGAAGCGCGCCAAGACCTTCGACCTCGACCTGGGCCTGTGCGTCTTCTGCGGCTACTGCGTCGAGGCCTGTCCGGTGGACGCCATACGGATGGACACGAACGACCTGCGCATCCCTTCCTTCGACCGCCGGGGCATGATCTGGAGCCTCGATAAGCTCATGGGAAAGGGATGATCCTTCCCGCGATCAAGAAGGTCGCCGCCACCGACCTGGCGGACATGGTGCTGGTGGGGGTCTTCGTCTACGGCACCCTCATCTGGTTCAAGCGGGCCAAGACCGCGTTCGTGGCCATGGGCCTGCTGGTCCTGGCCGCGGTCTACGTCTTCGCCCGGGCCGCCGGCCTCTACCTGACGACCTGGATCCTCCAGGGCTTCTTCGCGGTCCTCGTCATCGCCATCATCGTGATCTTCCAGGAGGAGATCCGCGCCATGTTCGAGCGGCTCGCGGTCTGGAGCTTGAGCGGCCGCCACCACGACGACGCCAACCCCAGGGTCGTGACCATGCTCGTCCGGTCCGTGGGAGACTTCTCGCGCGACCGCATCGGCGCGCTGATCGTGCTCAAGGGCAAGGACCCCCTGGACCGGCACACGGAGGGGGGCTGGGGCTTGAACGGCGACCTCTCCGAGGCCCTGCTGGAGAGCATCTTCGACTCCCACTCGCTCGGGCACGACGGCGCGGTCCTCGTCGAGGACGGCCGCGTCACGCGCTTCGGGGTGCACCTGCCGCTTTCCAAGGAGTTCGGCAAGATCGCGCACCTCGGGACGCGGCACACCGCGGCCCTGGGCCTCTCGGAGCTGGCCGACGCTCTCTGCCTCGTGGTGAGCGAGGAGAAGGGCA
Organism: Elusimicrobiota bacterium; assembly: GCA_016234805.1. Taxonomy (GTDB): domain Bacteria; phylum Elusimicrobiota; class Elusimicrobia; order UBA1565; family UBA9628; genus JACQWX01. The sequence continues at coordinate 4,070 of JACRNU010000061.1, read as the reverse complement.
CGATCTCCATCGCCAGGGCCGGGGAGCTCCGGCGGGTGACGGACCTCAAATCCCTCGAGGGCATCCTCGAAGGCTTCTTCCGTCAGCGGGGACCGCGGGGCGCCCAAGACCACCTTCGGAACTTCCTGAGCCGCAACACGGCGGAGAAGGCCATCGCCGCGGCCGTGGCCGTCCTGCTGTGGGTCATCTTCGTGGGACTCGGGTGATGAAGGGCTCCTTCCAATCGCGCAAGCTCGTCCGGGAACTGCAGAAGCGGGGCCGGTCGCTCAAATCCCTGCTCATCATGACGCACGACCACCCGGACCCTGATTCCCTGGCCGGCGCGTGGGCCCTGGCCCACCTCGTCCGCCACTATTGCCGCGCCCGGACGCGCATCGTCTACGGCGGGATGATCGGCCGCAAGGAGAACAGGATGATGGCCGAGCAGCTCGGCATCCCCGCCTTCCCGGTCAAGGCCGGAGAGCTCTCGGATTGGCCGAAGATCGCCCTCGTCGACACCCAGCCCCCTTTCAAGAACAACCGCTTCCCGTCGCGCCGCCGGCGGCCGGAGTTCATCGTGGACCACCACCCCCGTCACTCCAACACGGTGGCCGAGTGCGCCATCATCGACGAGAGCGCCGGGGCGACCACGACCATCATCGGAGAGGCGCTCCTGTCCTCGGGCATCGTCGTGTCCAGGAAGATCGCCACGGCCATGGTCTACGGCATCGGCTCGGAGACCCAGAACCTCGGCCGGGAGGCCACGGCGCGGGACATGAAGGTCTACCAGGCCTTCTGGCTCAAGGCCAACATGCGTGAGCTCTGGCGCATCGCCTACCCCAAGCGGCCCGCCGATTTCTTCGCGATCCTCGCGCGCGGCATCCGGCACGCCTTCACGGCCAAGAACGTCATCGGGGTCCACCTCGGGACCCTGACGACTCCGGACCGGGTCGCCCAGATCGCGGACACCCTCTTGACGCACGAGAAGATGCGCTGGTCCATCGTGACCGGCCGCTACGGCGGGCGACTGCACGTCTCCCTGCGCACCAACGACCCTGACGCCGAGGCGGGCAGGCTCCTGAGGCGCCTGCTCGGCCACGGCAAGGGCGGGGGCCACCAGATGATCGCGGGCGGGGTCGTGGACCTCGGCCCGGAGGCTTCTGAGTTCGACTGGCGCCAGGCCGAGGAGAAGGTCATCTCCGAGTTCCTGGAGACGCAGGGCCTCAAGGACGCGGCTGCCCGGATCTATCCCTTCCGGGAAGAATCGGCGTAGCTTCGATGTTCGGCGGTTTCGCTCCGGGCGGCAGTCCGCAGTATCACCCGGACACGAGCTTTGCCACGGTCCATGTCAGGCTCGAGCTCTCCATCGACCTTGCGGCCAGGACCGTGTCCGGAGCGTGCTCGACCACCCTGGAGTCCCTCGGCGGCGGCGGCCGGGAGATCCTGTTCAACGCGGTCGGCATGTCCGTGGGCAAGGTCTCCATCGAGGGTGAGGGCCGGACGAGGCATTCCTATGACGGGAAGGTCCTGCGGGTGGACCTGCCTCGTTCCGTGGCCAGGGGGGAACGGATCACGGTCCGTATGGCGTACCGCCTCAAGGACCCGGGAGCGGGCCTGACCTTCATCGGCCCGGACAAGGACTATCCACGCAAGCCCCTGCAGGTCTGGAGCCAGGGGCAGACCGATGACTCTCGGTTCTGGTTTCCGTGCCGCGACGTCCCGTCGGAGAAGGCCGTCACGGAGGTCCTCGCCACGGTCCCCGAGGACTTCACGGCCGTGTCGAATGGAGAGCTGGTGGGCGTGACGCGGGATCGCAAGCGGGCACGCAAGACCTGGCATTGGAGGATGGCTCAGCCGCATCCGCTCTATCTCGTGACCCTGGCCGTGGGCCGCTTCTCCGAGATCCGCGACGAATGGGACGGCATCCCCGTGACCTACTACTGCGAGAAAGGCCGCGAGGCCGACGCGCGCCGGGGCTTCGGCAAGACCCCGGACATGGTCAAGTTCTTCTCCGAGAGGATCGGGGTGCGCTACCCGTGGCCCAAGTACGCCCAGATCGCGGCCCACGAGTTCGGGGGCGGCATGGAGAACACCAGCGCCGCCACGCAGACCGACCTCGCCCTGCTCGACCGGCGCGCGGCCCTGGACACCGACTTCGACGGGCTCGTGGCGCACGAGCTCGCCCACCAGTGGTTCGGCGACCTCGTGACCTGCAGGTCCTGGGCGCACGGCTGGCTCAACGAGGGCTTCGCCACCTACTTCGATCCCATCTACCAGGGCCATGCCCAAGGTCCCGACGCCTTCCACTACGACATGCACCTCTTCGCAGGGGACTACTTCGAGGAGGACTCCAAGCGCTACCGCCGGCCGATCGTGACCAACGTCTACAAGCACTCCTGGAGCCTCTTCGACCGGCACCTCTACCAGAAGGCGGCATGGGTCCTGCACGGCATCCGCTATCGGCTCGGCGAGGACCTCTGGTGGGCCGCGATCAAGCACTACGTCGAGCGCTTCTCCTTCAAGTGCGTGGAGACCTCGGACTTCGTGCACGCGGTGGAGGAATCCACGGGCCGCAACATCAGGCGCATCATGGACCAGTGGATCTTCGGCTCCGGCCACCCGGAATACCGCGCCACCTGCCGCTGGGACCCCAAGGCCCGCGAGGCCGTGGTCTGGGTCACCCAGAGGCAGCGGGCCTCGGAAAGGAACGGGCTCTTCAGCGTCCCGCTCGAGTTCCGGTTCGAGACCGGCGGGGAGCTGAAGACCTTCAAGAAGACGGTCGACCAGCGGGAGCACACCTTCCGGTTCAAGCTCCGGGTCGAGCCCACCGCGGCTTGGATCGACCCGGAGCACTGGGTCCTCAAGAAGCTCGAATTCTCCAAGCCCGCGGCCTTCTGGAAGCGCCAGCTCTCGGCGGATCGGCACCTGGCGGGCCGCATCGAGGCCGGCCGCGAGATCTCCGGGTGGCGCACGGATGAGAGCGCGGCTTTGCTTGAGGCTGCCTTCCATCGCGAGAAGTTCTGGGGCGGCCGCCTGGAGCTGGCCAGGGCCCTGGGCGATGCTCGGACCGATGCCGCGTACGAGGCTCTCAAGCGATGCCTGAAGAGCGCGGACCATCGCTCGCGCCGCGGCGTGGTCGAGGCGCTCGCGGGATTCCACGGTTCGGAGTCCGTCCGCCTCCTGATCGGTCTGGCCCGCAAGGACCCCGCGTACCGCGTGCGGGCCGCGGCCCTGCGCGGCCTGGGCAGGATGAGGGCCTCGTCGGCCCTGCCGGTCATCATGAAGGCGCTCCGCGAGGACTCGTGGGCGGACGTCGTCCGTAGGGGCGCGGTGGCCGCCATGGCCGGCATCCAGGGCGTCCGGGCCATCACACGGCTCAAGGCCCTCTCCTCCGCCGGCCGGCCCATGCAGGTCCGGATGGAAGCCCTGGAGTGGCTCGGCAGGCTCGGGTCAGGGGAGAAGGGGGTCTTCGAGCACCTTGAGAAGATCATGAAGGAGTCCAACCGCCATCTCCTGTTCTCCGTGGTCAAGGCCTTCGAGAACATCAAAGACGACCGGGCTGTCCCCTGTCCCGGCCCTGCGAAGGCTTGCCGACGAGTCTCCCCAGCAGTGGGTGAAGATGGTGGCTGAAGGCGCGATCCACCGCGTCCGGGAAGGCCTCGACCCCTATCCGGGCCAGGGCCGCTAGCCTCCCCCGGCCTCGGCGGATATGCGTCTTGGATGGCGCCCGGAGTTTTTCAGCAGCCTGCCAACCCGCCGTTTCGCGGTATAATAACTGTTATGTGGAAGAATTCAATGTAGGCCGAATACGATGACAATATCTCTCTCCCTTTTCCTATGACATTCATAATGCGGCACCCGGGGCTGATATTGGTCCTCGTCGGTGTTGTCGGGGAGGTCATTTGCGACTGGAAAGACATGAAAGGGCGCTTGGCAAGATTATCCGCAATTCTATTAGCAGGCTGCTGAAAAACCGTTGATTTTTGAGAGATGCACTTGAAATCCTCCGTTGCTCGGCATCCCGGTCTCGCTCGCCGAGGCCTGTCTACTGCCGATCACGCTTTCGATCCCCCTCACCGCTTGCCCTCACG
>JACRNU010000119.1 GCA_016234805.1 Elusimicrobiota bacterium | reverse complement strand
CGGAGCCTGACGAGACCATGATAGCGCGTTCGCTTCCGGCCATGTTCTGCGGATTGCTTCTGGCCGCCCACTTCCTTCGGGGGGGACATCTCCTGGTCTCGGTGGCCTGCCTGGGGGTCCCTTGGCTGCTCCTGACCGAACGGCGTTGGGCTCTTCACCTGACGCGGGCCATGCTCTGCATGGGGGTCGCGGTGTGGATCCTGACCACGGTCCGTTACACCGAGGAGAGGATCGCGGCCGGAGAGCCCTATCAGCGGCTCGTGGCGATCCTGGGCGGGGTGGCCGTCTTTCACGGTATCGCTCTTCTACCCCTGTTCGGGAAGTCCGTGGCCGAGCGTTTCCGATAGCGCCGCGGGCTAGCGCGGCTTGAAGGAATCGAGGAAGCGTTGGCGGCCCGCGGGATCGTCCGCTCCGGCCGGATAAGCCACGGCCAGCAGGAAGACCCTGTTGCCCCACTTCAGGGAGCGGCCCATGCCCGGCCGGGGACCTTTCAGGATGGAGAACTCCTCCCCGGGCATGGATTCGATGAGCACGAAGGTCGGCTCGCTGGAGACGCCCCCCAGGCTGGCCGCCAGGTCCTCGCGCGCCCGGGCGAGTCTTTCCTTCAGATGGTCCGAATCCCGGTCATCTTTCCCGGAGATCTCGAAGTAGGAGACGATGTAGGTCGTTTTGCCGGCTTCGCTGCGATAGGTGCTGTAGGTGTTAGGGGCCTCTCCGGTCTCGGTGAACTCCGGGGCCGCGGGCAGGAGGACGGAGAACGGTTCGGAGGCGGGGATATACTGGGCCCAGCCCACACGGCGCGGACCGGGAGAGGCCGGCGGTCCCGCGGGCTTCGGTGGGGGATTCCCCGCGGCGTCCGGCTGGGGCCGGCCGCCCGGCTCGCGGAAGGCGAAGCGGTCGAAGAACCTGGACCGGTCCTTGGGCTCTTCCGGGGAGCTGGGATGCATGTAGAGGAGGGTGTAGAACCGGTCGCCGTGGAAGAACCCCCGGGCGATGACGACTCCGCCCGCGTCGAGTTCCGCCTCGAACTCCCGGGCATCGTGGCCGTGGAAGCTCGTTGAGCGGCGTGCCACCTCCTTGCCGGGCGCCTTGTTGAGTATTATGGCGATCCCGTTCTCGAGGCCGGCGTCGATCACATCGTCCTGTTTCCGCGACGCGCCAGGAGGAAAGTCGACGTACAGGACCGCGCACACGAAACGCGAGGATGGGTCGGAGGTGAACATCCGGTAATCGAGCGACACTCCGCGGACGGAGATCGTCCTGTCGTCCCGGGTGGGCTTGGCAGGCATCTGGACGCTGAACGCCTCCTCGGCCGGGATGTAATCCGCCCACTCTTCCCGGGAGGGGGAGGAGAGGGACTTGAGATGGAACACCGCGATGACCAGGATGGCTGACATGAGCCCCGCGCCCGCCCACGCTCCGACCTTGCTGCGGCGCGGGGGAGGGAGTTCCTGGATCGGGGGAAGGAAGTCCCCGCATTTGGGGCAGCGCATGCGGTCGGAGGTCGCGCGGGCTTTGCATTTGGTGCAGAACACCGTGACCACCGGAGGCGGGCCGTAGGATGCCTCGTCCCGCTTTCCCGCGAGGGCCGAGATGATGGCGAAGATGATGACGGCGATGACGATGAACAGGCCCAGCGCGGGCGCGAAACTGAAGACGGATTCGCCGAGGGCTTTCCCGAACATGGTGCCGAAGAGCTTCGCGATCATGCCGGGGCGTGTCCGGAAGAATGAGTCCGGCTGCTGGTTCTTAGGGTCATGTCCTCATCCCCGCGCCAAGTCGGCGGCGGGTTGGAGAGCTATGATATCATACATGAGGAAACATGGACCGGCGACGGATGTCCGAGGCGGCGGAATTGCGCGAGCTGGCGCGGGCCGGCATGCCGGCGCACGAGGCGAGGCTCTCTCTCGGGCGGCTCTACGAGGGGATGGGCCGGTCCGCTGAGGCGCTGGCTCAATTCCGCAAGGCGGTCGCGTCCGCCCCTTCCGAGCTCCTGCCGCGCTTCGAGCTAGCACGGGCCCTGGAGCGTTCCGGGCTGAAAGCGGAGGCCGGACGCGGCATCAAGGCGTTCGGAGCCAGGGCCGCGGAAGCCCTGGCGGAAGGGAGCGAAGGAGCCAGGCTCCTCACTCTCCTTGCGGACGAGGCTGGACGGAGGTTCCTTCTGGCCCACGCCGGGTCCGGCCGCGAGGCGGGGCGCGTCCTGCGCTCCGCCCGGCAGTGGCTGCGCCGCGATCCCCGGGCGGGCCCGGTCCAGGCCCTGGTGGTGGAGCTCCTGATGGGACGGGGGATGTCCCGGGAGGCCGGCAGGGAGCTGGCTCGCGGCCTGGACTCGGGCGCGGCCTGGACCGGGGCTTCGGTCGCGGGCCTCCTGGTCAGGCTCGTAGAGGCCGGAGCCTGGTCCCCGGTCCTGGAAGCCGCGGCGCTGAGGTTCGTGCCCAAGGCGGGAGAACCCGGGCTCCCGCAGGTCTACTCGGCCCTCGTGTGCCGGAGGAGGTTCCGGTCCGCGTTCCTGTTCGGGGAGGCGGTCCTCGACGCCTTCGGGCCTCCGAGGCTCAGGCTCGAGGCGGCCTGGCCCTGGTTCCGCATGGGCTTCACCCGGGGCGCGCGCGCCGGGATATGCGGCCGGGAGCTCAAGCATCTTTCAGCCGCGTGGGAGAACGGCCGCCTGCGGCCGTGGTTCGCGCACTGCCGGACCCTGCTCATCAACAACACCGGCCGCTACGACGCCGGGCGCGTGGCCGAGGCCCGGAAGGAATGCCGCCGCATCCTGGCCATGGACCTCGACCGGTACTGGTGGCTGCTGGTCCCGTTCGTGATGGTGAGATTCATGTCCGGCCGGCAGGGTCTGGCCGACGCCGCGGACCTCTCCCGGGTCATCCTGAGGCACGCTCCTGACGAGTGGGGGACGCGCTGCAGGCTGGCCGAGGCGCTCCTGTGCCTGGGGGAGACGGCCCAGGGGCTCGCCGAGTTCGAGGAAGCGGTGCGGCTGGCCCGGCCCGAGGAGCGCGGAGGAGCGCTCACCTGGCACGGGGAGGCGCTCCTGTGGCTCGGACGCTACGCCGAGGCCCTGGCCAGGCTCGATGAGGCCGCGGCCACGGGCTGGACCGGGTTCGTGTTCGGGTGGCGCGGCGCCGCGCGGCTCAAGCTCGGGGATTTGACGGGCGCGCTCAAGGATCTGGACCGGGCCATCGAGGTGGACCCCTACGATATGGAGGCCTATGTCTGGCGCGGGGAGGCGCTCCGCCTGCTGGGCCGGCATCGGGAGAGCCTCCGCGACCTCGACCATCACATCGCCTCGTTCGGCTCTCTATGGTCGCATCTCAACCGCGGCCTCTCCCGGGACGCGGTCGGCGACGGCGAAGGCATGGCCGCGGACCTCGCGGCCGCGGCCCAGCGCTGGCCCGAGGAGGCGGCGTACATTCGCTCTTGCGCGGGCCTGCCTCCAGAGGGTTCCCTGAGCCGCGAGGAAGCGCGCCGGCTCATGGAGGCAGGGCTTGCGGCCGGGCTGGGGGTGAGGCGCGAGGAACGGCACCTTAACCCGTTATGGATACCGGTTCTTGGTCGGTTTGTTGACGGTCGGAACGCTAGACCCGTCCGGCCGAGCCCAGGACCTTCTCGTTCTTCTCCATGTACATCGCGACCAGGGCCTCGCGCGCCGGGCCGATGTACTTCCTGGGGTCGAACTCGCCGGGCTTCTCCGCGAAGACCTTGCGGATGACCGCGGTCATGACGAGCCGGCCGTCCGAGTCGATGTTGATCTTGCACACCGCGGACTTGGCGGCCTGGCGGAGCTGCTCCTCCGGGATGCCGGCCGTGCCCTCCATCTTGCCGCCGTACTTGTTGATCATCGCGATGTAGTCCTGGAGCACGCTCGAGGCTCCGTGGAGCACGATGGGAAAGCCCGGGATGCGGCGCTCGACCTCCTCGAGGATGTCGAAGCGGAGCGGCGGCGCGGACTCGCCGGGCTTGAGCTTGAACTTGAAGGCGCCGTGGCTCGTGCCGATGGAGATGGCCAGGGAATCCACGCCGGTGCGCTTGACGAAAGCCTCCACGTCCTTGGGGTTGGTGTAGTGGGACTTCTCGGCCGAGACCTCGTCCTCGATGCCGGCCAGCACGCCGAGCTCGCCTTCCACGGACACCTCGCGGGGGTGGGCGTAGTCCACGACCTTCTTGGTGAGGGCCACGTTCTCCTCGAAGGGCTTGGAGGAGGCGTCGATCATGACGGAAGAGAAGCCGTTGTCGATGCAGGACTTGCAGACCTCGAAGCTGTCGCCGTGGTCGAGGTGCAGGGCCACGGGCACCGGGCGCCCAAGCTCCTTCATCATCTCGACCGCTCCCCGGCCCATCCAGCGCAGGAGGGTGGCGTTGGCGTAGTCGCGCGCGCCCTTGGAGACCTGCAGGATGACGGGCGAGCGGCTCTTCACGCAGGCCGTGATGATGGCTTGGAGCTGCTCCATGTTGTTGAAGTTGTAGGCCGGGACGGCGTAGCCGCCCTTCATGGCCATGTCGAACATGGAGCGCGTGTTGACGAACCCGAGGTCCTTATAGGAAACGAGGTCTGCGACGGCTGTCTCTGTCATCTTGGTCCCCTTGGCGGGCCGGACTCGCCCGGCTCCGAACATCCGGATTCTACTATGTTTGAACTCGGATCCGCTCTGGTTTCGGGGCGGGCCGAAGCACGCCGTGGGTGTAGGCGAACCGTGGGCGGCCCACGATGATGCTGGTCCGTATCTTGTGGTCCCGGGGAAGGCCGACGAGCTTCCTGAGTCCGCGGTCCGAGTTGATCGGTTCGGTGAGGAAGCCGATGACGCAGGCCCCCAGGCCCATGGCTTCGGCCGCGAGCAGGATGTTCGCCCCGCAGTAGACCGCGTCCTCGGCGCCGCAGGGGTCGTGCTTGGAGGTGTGGATGAGGATGGCGCAGGGCGCCTTGTAGAGCACCATGTCGTTGCCCTTGAGGGTCTCCGAAGCCATGGGCTTGAGGAGCGGCAGGAGGGGCTCGAACTCCTTGATCTGCCGGCCCCACAGGAGCTTGAACAAGCCGCGCCACACCGGGGAGTCCAGCTTGTCCGCGAGCCACCCGGTCTGCTTGCCGATGGCCAGGGAGAGTTCCTTGAGGATCTTGGGGTCCGTGACCACCGTGTAGCGCACGTTGCGCTTGTTGAGGCCGTTGGGCGCCTGGGCAGCGGCGGAAAGAAGAGCCTCGATCTCGGCCTCGGTCAGAGGCTTTTTAGTGAACTCCCTGCGGGACCGGCGGCTGGTCAGCAGAGCCATCAACTCCCCATAGGAGGGCTTCTTGGCACACAGGTCAAACCTGAGTCCTGCCAGTCCGGTGTGGGTGATGGCGTCCACCGGGCAGACCGCCATGCAGTGGCCGCACAGCACGCACGGACCCGGCGGGTCGGAGACCGCGGGCTTGCCGTCCGCGCCTTCCGCGAAGTTGACGGCGCATACCTCGACGCATCGGCCGCAGGCCGTGCATTTTTCCCGGTCGATGGATATCTTCATCGTTCTCATCCTACCTTTTCTTCGGCTCTTCCGCCGCTGCCCCCGGCGGCATGAGCTCGATGTAGACGCGTCCCTGAGGGGATGTGACCTTGCGCAGGCGCGAGCGGGGCAGTAGGGGCAGGAAAGCGGCGAGCGCGCGCTCCTGCCCCTGCCTGGAGGTCTCGAAAGGCATGAAGACCTGCCGCTTCTTGAAATCGCCGCTGACGTCGAGGTCGCGGGGATCGGAGGCTTCTCCGGCCGTGAAGAGCGCCCGGCCGCCGGACTCCAGCATCCGGGACAGCGCGGCGGCGTCGAGCCGTTCGACGGGTTTGCCGGAGCACCGCAAGGCCGGGAACTCCGCTGCATCCGCCGGCATGAGCGGCGGCGCGACCGGGACGAGCCTTGTCTTTGTCAGATAGGAGATCTCGGGGAAAGGGCAACCCGGGACCAGCAGGATGTCCGCCGGGCCGAGTTCCGAGGACAGGAACGAGGCTTCGCTAAGGATCGGGTCGCGGCTCTTTCCGGATTCGTGGGCCAGGACCTCGGCGGTCCCGCGGGCGCCCTGGAGGCAGGCCAGGAGCGCGAAGGCGGCCAGGAACAGCGGCTTGGCCGGGGCCAGACCGGCGAGCAGCAAGGGCAGGGGGATGAGGGCCGCGAAGGCCAGCCCGTTCCTGGTGTTGTTGATGATGAAGAAGGCCGAGAAGGAGAGGGCGTACGCGGCCATGAGCCCCAAGGCTCCGGTCGACCGGAGCCTGGAAAGGCCTGAGCGGAGCTCGCCTGCCGCGGCCTTGAGGCCGAGAGCGAGGGCCAGCAGGCCGAGGAAGAGTCCTCCCTGGACCCTCATGGTCTCGGCGTAGTTCGCGGCCAAGGTCCAGGGATGGAGGTTGGACCAGAGGGAGGTCGTGGGCACCTGCTCGACCGAGGCCAGGAGGCCCGGCCCTCCCATGTCGAGCGCCCGCCTGGGGTCGAGGCCATGGTACCAGAACAGGACGACGTAGCAGGCCAGCAGGGCGCCGGCCATGGGACCGAGGAACCACGCGGCCAATCCCCGGACCCTCCGGCGCTCCGGGAGCCTCGGCCAGGCGTGGAACGCGGCCGGGACGATGACGGAGACGCAGGCGAGGTGCAGTCCGCAAGCCAGGCCCGAGAGCACCCCGGCCAGCCTCAGCCTGCCCGGAAACGAACCTTCCCGGGCGAGCGCCCAAGCGGAGGCCGTGAGGCACAGGACCGTGAGGCTGTAGGGCGTGGGCCGCAGGCACGCGACCCAGAATCCGGCCGCGGAAAAGGCGAACCCCAAAACAGCCAGCGCTGAGGGAAGGGAATCTCGCCGGAGCCGCTCCGCGAGAAGGAAAAGGATTCCCAGGGAGGCCGCGGCCCCGCAAAGGTTCAGCCATGCCAGCGGCATGAGCATGTTCCCCTGGAGGCCTGCCGCGCCGAGGAGACCGCGGTACAGGCCGAGGAGAGGCACGAAGACCGGATGGACCAGCTCCTGGACGCGCCACGAACCCTCGTCGAGCGCGAGAAGGTAGCAGAGGTCGCTCGCGTCGAAGGGGAGGAGGCTCGCTCCGATCGCGGCCCAGCACGCGAGCCCTGCGAGGAACAGGGCCCGTCCGAGGTTCAGTTCCGTCCATGATCGCGGGATGGGCATGTGGGTCTCGAGCGCCGATGGCGCGTGAGGGGGATGATACCAAACACGCCGGTCGGGACGTGCGTTCCCGGCCGGGCTTGCGGAACTGGTGAGTGGAGGCTCGCAGGATTGACTTGCCGTTGCCGCCTTGGCTATAGTGCTTCGAAGCCGTTCCAGAACAGGGGGATAGCTATGAACAGGATATTGATGATGGCTGCTTTGGCAGGAGTCCTGTGGGTCGCTCCTCTCGCGGCCCAGCCGGAGACCACGCCTTCCGGGACCCAGCCTGCCGCGCCCGCCGAGCCCGGAGTCAAGCCCGCTGAGCCCGCTGTGCCCGGCCATCAGAACGCATCCGGCAAGGCTGAAGCCCGGAAAGAGCGCCGCGAAGCCCGGCACGAGGCGCGCAAAGAGAAGCTCGAGGCGAAGCAGGAGAAGCGCGAAGAGAAGCGCGAAGAGCATCGGGAGAACGCGGGCGAGCGGCGCGAGAACCGCGGGGAGCGGGTGGAGAACAAGGGCCAGAGGCTCGAGAACCGCTCGGACAGGATGGAGAACCGGGCAGAGGCCCTCGATGCCGCGGGTCATGACGCGGCCGCGAATGCGCTCGACAAGAAGGCCGACCGCGTGGAGAAGCGCGGGGAGCGCCTGGACAACAAGGGCGACCGCATGCAGGCGCAGGGCAAACGCATGGAGAACCGCGGCGAGCGCAAGCAGCGGCAGGGCAAGCGCATCAAGGGCGGCAAGCGCAAGTAAGCTGGAAAGCTCTTGAGCGACAGGAATAAGGGGCTCGCGCTCCACACCAGGATCTTCATCGGCCTCATCGCGGGCACGGCCCTCGGCCTGCTGGGCAAGGCGGTCTTCGGCGGAGACCCAAGGTTGGCGTGGTTCGCCGTGAACCTGGCCAATCCCCTGGGGCAGGTCTTCCTGCGCCTGGTGTTCATGGCCGTGGTGCCGCTCGTGGTGGCTGCCCTGGCCCTGGGCGTGGCCGAGATCGGAGAGGTCGGCCGCGTGGGCAGGGTGGGGGTGCGCACCCTGGCGCTGACCCTGGTCTTCTCCGGGATCGCGGCCCTCATCGGCGTGGGCGCGGTCAACCTCTTCAAGCCCGGCGCAGGGCTCTCCCCTGAGACCCGCGAGAAGCTGACCGTCTCCCTCCAAAGCTCGGCCGTCAAGACGAGCCTGGAGAACGCGGGGAAGAAGAAGTCTCTGGCCCAGACCCTGGTGGAGATCATCCCGAAGAACCCGCTGGCGGACGCGGTGTCCGCCTTCGAGGGGGGGCTCATCCCCCTGATGTTCTTCTCCCTGATGGTGGGGCTATCCATGTCCCTGGTCGGCGTGGAGAAGGCCGCGCCGCTCAAAGCGGTGCTGGAATCCCTGCTCGCGGTGATGCTCAAGGTCATCGAGCTCGCCATGGGCCTGGCCCCCTACGGCGTGGCCGGGCTCATGTTCTCCGTGTCCGCGACCGCCGGTGTCGAGGCCCTGCGCATGCTGCTGGGCTATTTCCTGCTGGTGATCGCGGCCCTGGCCCTGCACCTCGTGGTCGTCTACTCCGCTGCCATCGCCTTCATCGCTCGGAGGAGCCCGCTGGGATTCTTCCGCGACATCTCGGGCGTGATGATGACGGCTTTCGCCACGAGCTCGAGCAACGTGACCCTGCCCGTGTCGCTCAGGGCCGCCCAGGAGAACCTCAAGCTCCCCCGGGACATCAGCAACTTCGTGCTCACCATCGGCGCGACCGCCAACCAGAACGGCACGGCCCTCTACGAGGGGGTGACGGTCCTCTTCCTCGCCCAGTTCTTCGGCGTGGACCTGACCCTGGGCCAGCAGTTCACCGTGGTCGTCATGTCGGTCCTGGCCGGGGTGGGCACCGCGGGCGTGCCCGGGGGCTCCCTGCCGCTCATCGCCGTGGTCCTGCAGTCCGTGGGCGTGCCCGGGGAGGGCATCGGGGTCATCCTCGGCGTGGACCGCCTCCTGGACATGAGCCGGACCGTGCTCAACGTGACCGGAGACCTCACCATCGCGGCCTGCGTCTCCGCGCTGGAAATGCCGGGCGCGAGCAGGAACAAAGAGGCGTGAGTGAGAAGATAGAACTCGAAGCCAAGTGGCTTTGCCGCTCGGAAAGCGGCTTTGCCGCTTTCCGAGCGGAGGCCATCCGCTGCGGGGCCGAGTCGGGCAGGCCCAGGCCCGTTCTCATCAAGGACTCCTACCTGGACACCCGGGACTCCTTCTTCGGCAGGCGGCGCGTGTCGTGCAGGCTGAGGAACGCGGGCGGCCGGTGGGAGCTCACCTTGAAGGCCAGGACCGCGCTCAAGGCTGGCGTGGCCAGCAGGCTGGAGCGCACCATCCCCTTGAGAGGGCGCAGGAGTCCCGCTCAAGCCCTGGCCCGGGTCCGCGCCATGCTGTCGGCAGTCCCCGGGCACGAGAGCCTCAAGGAGGTCTTCGTCATCGTCAACAGGAGGACCATCCTTCCCCTCGGGCTCGCGGACGGCACCGGGCTCGAGTGCGCCTTCGACCGGATGGTCATCCGCCGCGGCAAAAAGGCCGTGAGGATGCTCGAGATCGAGGTGGAGTTCCTCGAGGGAAAACGGGCGGCCTTTTGCGCCTTCGTGCGGGCCGTGAAGGGGAACGGGTCTTTCTCGCCCTCGAGCAAGTCCAAGGTCGCGACCGCGCTCGCGGCCTTCTCCCTGGGCACGCGGGCTTCGGGCGACCCCGCCGAGGCTTTCTCCCTCTGCCCTACTTGACGGGACGCAATTCCGAGGTCCCGTAGCGGCGTGCGTAGAGGCTCATGAGCCCGCCGCACACTGGGTCGAAACGGCACTTCTTGCAGGACGCGTCCTTGACGCGGAGGCAGTCCTCCGGGACCGGGGTCTTGGACGGGTCCCAGCCGCGGAGAGCGCGCCAGGTGGGAGTGTCCACTCTTCCAGATGGCACGATGGAGGGGGCTGCGCGGTAGAGGCCGCCCACGCACACGGGCATGGCGCAGTCTCCCATGAAGGCAGTGAACGGCAGGGCGCCCTCGCGGCAGGTCCGGCGCAGGAAGGGGGCAGCCTTGGAGTGCTCAATGGAGAGTTCCAGCCAGCGAGGATTCTGGTTCATGGCTGAGACGCACATGTTGAGGGTCTTGGGGCCGTTGCTGCGCTTGCGCAGGCCCGCGATGAAGGAGGCCATGGCCGGGATATCCTTGTAGTTGTGCTTGGTGAGGACCACGTTGCAGGTCACTTCGAAGAAGGGCATGGACAGGCAGAGGGTCAGGCCCTCCACGGCCTTGGGATAGAGCCCGGTCGTGCCGGTGAGGAGGTCGTAGGTCTCCTCGCGGTGCGAGTGGAAGGAGAGGAAGAGCCGCCGCACCCCCGCGTCGAACACGGCCTTCACGAAGTCCCGGTCCGCGAAGCGTACCGCGTTCGAGAGAAGGGAGCAGTATCCGACCCCCTTCTTCTCCATGAAGCGCACCGCCGCTCCCAGCGCGGGTGAGAGGGTGGGCTCCCCTCCTGTGATGAGGACCCCGGTGACAGGCAGGTGGGCGGAATTCCTGGCGCAGTAATCGGAGAGTTCCTTGAGGATGCGCTCCTTTCCCAGTTCCGGGGCGTCCCTGAAGACCGGGCAGAAGAGGCAGCGCTGGTTGCAGCGCATGGTGAGGCTCAGGAGGCAGAGCTTGCCCTTGACCTTGTCTCCGTCACGCAGGGACAGGTCCTGGATGAGGGGCTGGACCTGGCCGGTCTCGGGCTGGGACGGGCTCGAGGCAAGGCGGGACAGGGCAGCCGAGAGAGCGGCGTCGTGGCGTTCCATGGCGGCCAGGTAGGCCGCTATCTTCTCCCCGTCTCCCGGGGTGAGCGAGGATCCGGCCACGCACACGACCAGGGACGCGGTCCGCTTGAAGAAGGGCTGGTCGCCGTACCGGCCTCGCGGGCAGATCATCAGGTCGATGGAGCGGTCTCCCATGGAGACAGAGGCGACGCGGCGGGTCGGGTCGTAGACCGTGCGGCAGGGGACTCTCCCCTTCGCGGTCACGAGTGCGTCGATCTTCTTGAACAGCGGGAGCCAGGGCTCGGATCGCGCCATGCGGGACTACTGCGCGGGCCGGACGAGCACGCGCACGCCGTAGGCCGGGACTTCCACCGCGGCCTTGGCCCCGCCGCCCTGGGGAGCGTAGGTTCCGACGCCGTACTTGGAGTCGAGCTTGTCCTGCAGGCGGGTGCCCGGAGGGCTGAGGTCATTGTCCACGAAGAAGTCGGCGGAGCGGGCCTCGCCCGCGGTGTTCATCACGACCACGACTTCCTGGCCCTTGTAGATGCGGCTGAAGGCGTAGATGCCGGGGCCGTTCTGGTCAACCCAGCGCACGAACTGAGCGCCGCGGCGCAGGGCCGGCAACTGCTTGCGCGCCTGCATCAGCTTGCGGAGGTGCTGGAAGGTGGGGGAGGACTGGTCGAACCGGTCGCCGACGCTGCTTTCCGACTTGTACTGCCCGTCCGCGAACATGTCCTCGCGGTTGCGCGGGTCGTAGTGGCCCGCATGGGCCTGGCGGAAGGCCTGCTCCGTGCCGTAGTAGACGAGCGGGATGCCCATGGAGAACAGGACGTAGGATAGGGCGACCCAGAGCACGCCCAGGGGCGTGGATTTGTCGAGGAAGCGGTAGGTGTCCTGGGTATCGATGAAGCGGAGCAGGCTCCGGGTCGCGTCTCCCAGGACCTTCATGTTCGCGGCCAGGCTCTCCTCGAAGAGCCGGGTCGGGGCGCGGCCCTGGATGGCGGAGAGGCTCTTGAGGTAGTCGGGGTAGTTGTAGGCCGCGTTGATGCCCTCCGGGCCCATGGCAGCCGCGATCTCCTCGTTGACGTGGGTGAGGATCTCGCCGGGCCTGAAGAAGTTCTTCTTGCCGAGCTTGGCCGCGTAGGCCGACACCTCGCGGTGGAACCGCGGCCAGAACTCCGGGGCGATGTGCTTGTAGGCGTCGAGCCGGAACCCATCCACGTCGGCTTCCTTGATCCACCACTTGGCCACGCGGATGAGCATGTCCTGCGTCTCCGGGTTCTTGGTGTCGAACCTGCGCTGGTAGGGCGGGAAATCCGCGTTGACCTTCTGGTCCGGGTCGTCCCAGTTGTTGAGGACCCCGCGCCGGCTGAAGTGCTTGGGGTCCTTGAGCTCCTGGGGATAGAGCTCGTAGTTCCACTTGGAGATCTCCTTCCGGGGCTTGTCCATCCCTTCCCACTCGGCGTTGCCCTTGTACTCGAAGACCGCGCCCGCGTGGTTGATGGCCAGGTCGAAGATCAGGTACATCCCGCGCTTGTGGAGCTCGGCCACGAGGAGCTTGAAGTCCTCCATGGTGCCGAGGTGCGGGTCGATGCCCATGAAGTGGAGCGGCGAGTAGCCGTGGTAGCCGTCCGGGGCGTTCACGAAGACCGGGTTGATGAGGAGGGTGGAAAAGCCCGCCTCCTTGATGTAGTCGAGCTTGGCGATGAGGCCCTTGAGGTTGCCTCCGTGGCGGGCCCGGCCGTTGCGGGGGTCGCCCACGGGCCTTGCGCCTTCGCCTTTGGCGAAGCGGTCGATGAGGGGGAAGTAGACGGTCTGGTCCGCCCAGTCCTCCGGGGAGGGCATGTACTTGGCGTCCGGGGCGGGCTCGAGCGAGACGTCGGAGAGGGCTCCGGGCGCGTCCACCGGGTACTCGACCGGGTAGGAGATGGGCTCGTCGTAGTTCTTCGGGGTGAGGAAAGCGGCGTCGGCCTCGAAGGGGACGCGCTCCGCCACCTTCCTGGCCAGGCGCAGGCCCTCGGTGACGTAGTCGCCGACAGGCTTGGTGTTGGGGATGTCCTCGTCCTCCGGCGAGGCCTGGGTCGCGGCCTCGCGGGGCTCGACCGCGGCCGCGGGGGCTTCGGCGCCGGGAGCCGCGATGCCGCCAGGCAGTCCGATCTCAGGGGCCGCGACTGACGGCAGGCCGCTACCCGTTTCAGATGGAAGCGGCACTCCCGCGCCAGCCCTTCGGCTTGCGCCCAAGGACGGTTCGGGAAGGAAGGGACTATACGAACCAGAAACGCCGGGCGCGGGCAGGCCGGACAGGGAGAGGTTCAGGGAGGGGGTGGCGGAGACCGGGGTTCCCGGAGTCCCGCGGCCGGCTGTGATCGAGAGCCCGGCTGTCCCGGCCGGAGCCGCGGGTCCGGTCCTGGCCACAGGGCCGGACACGACCTGCGCGACGGCCTCGGAAACAAAAAGCCCCTGCTGGCTTGCCAGCAGGGACGCGATGATGACTTTCGCGGCCGTCTTCTTGAACCACTTTGCCCTGACCATGACCCCTTTCCCCTACCTATTAGAATGATAACTCCCGGAGGAGCTTGACACCTGGGCCTTGAGGGGAACGCGGACGAGTTCATTGGGCCTAGGCTGGGGTGGGTCTTTTACTTCGACGAAGGCAGGGCGGGCCGGGACGCGGTCAAGGCCGGGACTTCTTCTTCAGGAGGCGGTAGAGATACTTGACGAGGGAGATGGTCAGCTTGATGGGGAGGAACTCGAGGATGGCCTTGGCCGCCTGCTTGAGGGGGGATTCCTCCACACCGGGCTTGACCGGGTACATGCCCTGGAAGTCGGGGTTGGAGGCGAGCTTCTCGTCCGCGACGTAGGCGATGGAGCGTTTGGCGAGCCTCCTGCTCACGATGTACAAGGCCACGTCGAGGCCCTGCTGGATGAAGAAGATCGGCCAGAAGTAGGCCATGGCGCCGGTGCCGAAGAAGATGCCGCCGAGTGTGAAGAAGAGGTCGCGCACCTGCTGGAACCCGGAGCGCCAGCCCCGGCTGAGGATGCCTTTGTCGTAGAGGCCGTTCAAGCCCTGGTAGCCCAGGGTGCCGCAGAAGGTGCCGATGATGGTGGCGATGCCGATGTCGCGCCAGTAGGCCAGGGCCCACGGCGGGATGGTGTTGGCGACCACGGTCCAGACCATGAGCCGGAAGATCATGCCCGGGACCTGGCCGTAGAGGAAGTTGAACACAGTCTGGTACTGCAATCCGCGCTGCTTGCCGATGCGGTTCTGGAAGGTGTTCCAGGTGTCGATGAACACCCCGTGAAAGACGTTGAGGGCCAGGGAGTAGCCCACCGCCGCGGCCCACATCACGGGCGCGCCGGGCATGAAGGTCGTCCACCACCACGAGAGGCCCATGATGAAGGGCACGGCCTTGGACACGAGCCCGCCGATGGCCTCGCCGGCGCTCGGCCTGGTGAAGGAGGCCTTGAGCGTCTTGACCAGGTAGACGGTCTCCCTGACCGGAGCCGTGACCGCGGACAGGACCTTGCGCCATATAGAGGAAGCGCCCTGGCGCTTGTCGAGAGACTCCGCACGCGGCCTTTCTTGTTGAGGCTCTCGAGGTAGCCCGGGTCGGAGGAGAGCAGGCCGGAAAGGGACTTGAGGTCGGTCTCGACCGGGTCGAGGCCATGGCGGGTCAGGTAGACCTTGACCTTGCCGAGGTCGGGCTCGAACTTGGAGGCTAGGCTGCCGCCCCTTGTGGCGGAAGGAGAAAGTCCTTCGCCTCCGAGGACGGCAGCCCCATGGCTGCCGTCAAAGAACCGGCGCAGGGAGAGGCTTGCGCCGATCTTGGAGAGGCCCGCGGAAAGACGCTGGAGTCCGGTGAGTCCGGTCCTTGAGATGTCGTTGGAAGCTGGAGTTCCGAGAGTTGGAAGCGTTGCGGCGCCTAGAGAGGGCGCGGCCTCCACGGCCGGGCGGCCCTGGAACTCCGGCGCCGAAGCTGCCGCGGCCTGGGCCCCGATGAACGGCGCTGCCAGTGCAGGGAGTTCCGTCCCTGCGACTTCCGCTTGGCCGAGGTTCGGAGTGATGTCCAGGGGCGCGGCGGGTAGGTTCGAGATGCTTCCGGAGAAAGAGATCGCCGAAGGCGAGAAGCTTCCCGGGGCGGCCACGGTCTGGAGGCCTGAGAAGGAGCCTGCCGTCGGGATGGAGATCGGGGCGGACTTGCCGGTGTTCGCCGTGGTGACCGTCTGCGCCACGGCTGAGACGGCCGCGAACCCCTGCGAAGACACGAGCAGGGCGGAAATGACGAGGACCGCGAGTGGTCTACGGAGGCTCTTGTATCCCATGGTCTTCGCCTGCTCTTATACTATAGGCCTCGGGACGCTGCGGGACATGGGCCGAGGGGGCAGGTCCGGGCCGCCAATGGGCCCAAGGCCTCCTGGTACCTTGGTTGCTCCTGCCCGGGCTGTAGTGAAAGCACAGTAGTGAAAGCACAGCTTGCCCCCACGCCCCCTCTCGAAGTATCATTACTTGCGTGCTGACTTCATCAATGAAGTTCGCCTTGCCGACAGGCCTCTTCCGTGGAACGTGGGGAAGGCATTTCGCTTGCTTGCTGAATTCCTCGAAGCTCGCGGTGGCCGTCGTATTCCTCCTTCTCGAATCCAAGGCATACGCCGGCGAAGTCTGTACGAGTGACCAAGTCTATCCCGGCTACACCAACATGCACGGCTGTCTTAGCGACATCGACAAGGCGAAAAACGACAAGGACACGGCAGGTTATGCCCAGGGGGTAGAGTTCATCAGGATGGTTCGAAACGTCCGCTGTCCTACAGCAAGCAGTGAATCCTATCTTTCGGGCCTCTTAGCCACTAGGCAGCAAGCGTAGCGCTCCGACGAGCTTCAGGATTTTCTCCTGCTCGGAGGAACATCTGGTCGTCCACTCCAGAGTCCTTTTCCCCGACTGAAAGCGAACAGCGTGGACGT
>JACRNU010000124.1 GCA_016234805.1 Elusimicrobiota bacterium | reverse complement strand
TCGATCCGCTCCTGCTGGGGCTTGAGCCGGGAAAGCCCGCTCACGCGCAGGTAGCTGCGTCCCTCCCGCGTCTCGGTCTCGACCTCCCTCCCCTTGGGGACATGGATCTCCTGCCGGGGCTCGAGCATGGTCTCTTCGATGGCTGGAGCGTCCTGCGTCCGGACCGCTACCCTTCCTTCATCGAACACTCCGACAGAAGTGTCCCCTCCCTCCTGGACCGTCACGCCGAACTCGGTCCCGCGCACCGCCGCCACCACGGTCGGGGTCATCACATCCAAGCGCCGGCCCTGCGTCTTTTGCCAGCGCAGCTTGGCCACCAGGGTCCCGAGGTCGAGGTTGAGCAGGGTCTGCCGGGGCTTGAGATCCGTGAGCGTGATCGCGGAACCAGGGCCGAGGTCGAGGACGCTTTCCGCCGAGAGCGCGAGCTCGGCGCGGCCGTCCGTCCCGGTCCGCACATGGTCGCCTTCGTCGAGCGGCATCCCCTCCACCGCGGGAACCCCCTCGACGCTCCCGTTGGCAAAGACCGTGACCTCTCCCTGGACCCTGGTGACGCGCGCGTCCCAGGCGGAGGATTCCGGCCGTGGGACCCGGACCGGAAGAACCTGGGCCGGCTCCGCGACTTTGGTCTCGCCCTTGTCTCTTGGGAGAAGCTTGTCCACGGGAAGAAGGAACCACAGTCCCGCGAGGCAGGCCGCTGCCGCGGCGGCCACCCAGGGCCGCAAGCGGCCGGCGCCCTCTGGAGCCAGCCGCGAAAGGATGCGGGCTCGCTGAGCCGTCCACTGAGCCTCTGTCAGCCGGGGCTTGAGCGTCTCTTCGAGCTTGGACCAGAACTCGTTGTCGTTATCCTGGTTCATGTTTTTTCCATAGCCGAAGAAAGCTTGGCTCGCGCGCCGTGCAGGTGCGCCTTGACCGTGCCTTCCGCGACCCCCATGGTCCGCGCGACCTCGGCCACGTCCAAGCCGTTGGAGCGCAGGACCACCGCGGTCCTCTGCTGGAGCGGCAGGCCTGCCACGGCTTCGCGCACCGCTGCGGAGTGCTCCTCCCGAAGGTGAAGTCGTTCCGGATCCGCGTCAGACGCCTTGTCCTCCAAGGTCTCGGCCCACGGGGTTTCAGAGGCCTGGTCAAGGCTGAGCCATTGCCGCAGCCGGCCCCACCGCAATGAGGAATACGTCTTATTGAGCAGGATGCGGCACAACCAGTTCTTGAAACTGGCGTCTCCCCTGTATCGAGGGAGGCCCTTCCATGCCGCGAGGAACGCCTCTTGCACCAGATCCTCCGTTCTGCCCGGGTCTCCCACGATCCCGAACGCGATGCCTGTCAGCAGGCGCTGATAGTGGGCAACCAGGGTCCCAAAGGCCTCGGCATCGCCTTTGGCCGCGCGCTCAACGATCTCAGCGTCGAAGTCGTGTCCGCTCACGATGCCTGCCTATCATTAAGACGCGGGACGTGCCCCGGGGTTTAGCTGGAAACCGCTATAGTGGTTCTTATCGAGTATAATGAGAATAGACGGAATAATAAGCACTTTTACAAGTAAACCAAAATACGGACCAGGAGTCTATACTGACGAGGGGCCAGGGAGCGGTTCCCGGCCTCCAACGAGCGGCTGAAAACCAAGGAGATGTTGATATGAAGAACAAGCGTACGAAGCATTGGTGGGGCGCGGCCATTTTCCTCGCTGCCGGGGCAGCCTTCGCGACCCTTCCTCTACAAGCGCAGCCCGACAACGTGACCAAAGACAAGAACACGGTTTCGGACAAACAGACAGGTTCCGGAACGATCCCCGCTGACCCGGGCGCTCCTGGCAACGGCGCGACACCCGCGGTCCCCGCCGGCGGCAACGCCTACGGCCGCGACAAGGGACACGACGATGCCCGCGCCAAGCGCCCGAACCTCCACGACCGCGCAGAGAACGCGCGCGACCGCAAGGAGGACCGCAGGGACCGCAAAGAGGACATTGTCGACCGGCGCGAGGACGTCCGCGACCGCAAGGAAGACGTCCGCGACCGCCGCGAGGATGTCGTGGACCGCAAGGAAGACCGGCGCGACAAATTAGAGGGTATCCGCGACCGCAGACACGACGGCGGACCCCGCGACAAGGCGGAGGACATCCTGGACAGGCGGGAGGATGTGCGCGACCGCAAGGAGGACCGCAGGGACCGCAAAGAGGACATTGTCGACCGGCGCGAGGACGTCCGCGACCGCAAGGAAGACCGGCGCGACCGCAAAAAGGATGTCCGCGACGAGGGCGACAAGGGTCATCATCGCGGAGGCGGCAACAGCGGCCAGGGCGTGGGCAACCAGCCTGGCAGGCCGGGGTCCCACGGTGGGTCGCGCGGCAACATGGGCCATCATCGCGGAGGCGGCAACAACGGCCGGGGCGTGGGCAACCAGGGCAGCGGAAACCGCGGAGGCGGCCGCGCCCGGCGCTGATCCCCGGGCAGGTTCCGGCGCGGAGCGCCGGAACCTGCCCAGCTTTACAAAACCGGCGAAACCGGGTAGACTTGGACACCGTCGCCGCTGACGGACCGCCCTTTTCGGGGAGGAGCGCACGGACATGGCCGACATCAAGCACTGGAACCTCAGCGAGACGGGCATGGCTTTCGACCCGCAGACCGGGGAGAGCTTCCAGCTCAACCCTGTGGCCAAGGCCATCATCGAGCGTCTTCGGCGCGGCCTGGCGGACGAACAGATCGCGGCCGAGGTCGCCAAGAAGTTCGGCGTCGAGCAGGAACGCGTCATGACGGACCTGCTCGTGTTCAAGGCTGAGATCGACATCATCCGCTCGGCCGTATGAAGGAACCCTGCGTCGGCATCTCAGGCATCAATGCCACGGACAACCCCGGACCCGGGGTGGCCGTGGCCCGGGGTCTGGCCGACGCAGTCGCGGGGATCGAGCTGGTGGGTCTGAGCTACGACGTGCACGATCCGGGCAACTACCTGACGAACCTCTTCAAGAATAGCTTCCTCATGCCCTATCCCACGCGCGGCTGGAGCGAGCTGCGCGGCGGCCTGGACCGGGTCCGGTCCAAGACCGGCATGAACGTTCTCATCCCCTGCCTCGACGTGGAGCTGCCCCTACTCATCCGCCACCAGGCGGAGCTCGCCAGGACAGGCATCCGGACCCTGCTTCCCACGGAGGAGCAGTTCGAGCTGCGCAGCAAGGACCGCCTGGCCGGCTTGGCCAAGAAGATCGGCTGCCGCTATCCGAGGACGGTCGTAGTCCACGGCATCGACGAGCTCGCGCAGAAACTGCGCACGGACATGCCTTTGCCGGCCATCGTGAAGGGCAAGCACTACAAGGCCTACACGGTCCATAATCTGGATGGCGCGGTCATGAAGGGCACGGAGATCGCGGCTGAGTGGGGCTACCCGCTCCTGCTCCAGGAGCCCGTCCCGGGCGTGGAGCTCAACCTGGTCGGGCTCTCGGACTCCAAGGGAAGGCTTTGCGGCAGGGTGGTCATCAAGAAACAGCTCACGACCCACCTGGGCAAGGTCTGGACAGCGGTCACGATCCACGACCCTGAGCTCGACCGCTTGAGCGAGCGCTTCTGCCGGGTCACGAAGTGGCGCGGCCCCTTCGAGCTCGAGTGCATCCGCGGCAAGGACGGGCTCTATCTCATCGAGATCAACCCCCGCTTCCCGGCCTGGGTCCATTTCGCCACAGCCTCGGGCGTCAACCTGCCGGCCCGCCTGCTCGAGCTCATCACAGGCGGCCGCTGCGCGGCCCCGGAAGAATACGCGGCTGGAAAATTCTGCGTGCGCCAGACCTCGGAGTTCGTGACGGACCTGGCGTACTTCGAGAATCTCTTGTCCGCGGGGAACAGGGAGGGCGCATGACCGAACGCTACAACAAGCCCAGCATGGTCCGCGTCGGGAACCCGCTCTACGCCAAGCACGGGTCGTCGGCCCAGAGCTATCCGCTGATCCGCGAGTCCATCGAGGGCGCGGCGGTCAAGGACCTGGTCCGGGCCCACGGCTCGCCCCTGTTCGTGTTCTCCGAGCGGATCATGCGCGAGAAGTACCGCCAGGCCTACGACGCGGTCCGTTCCGTGTACCCCAACGTGCGGTTCGGCTGGAGCTACAAGACGAACCACCTCTCCGCGGTCTGCCGCGTCTTCCACCAGGAGGGCGCCCTGGCAGAGGTCGTCGGCCAGTTCGAATACGAGAAGGCCCGCGGCCTGGGCGTCCCCGGGAACCAGATCATCTTCAACGGCCCGCACAAGCCCATGGCAGCCTTGAAGCGCGCGGTGCGCGAGGGCGCCATCATCAACGCGGACCACTTCAACGAGCTCGAAGACCTGGAGGCCGCGGCCAAAGCCCTCAAGCAGACCGTCAAGGTGGGCATCCGTATCAACCTCAACGCGGGCATCTACCCCATCTGGTCGCGCTTCGGCTTCAACCTGGAGAACGGCCAGGCCTCGGCCGCGGTGCGGTGTGTGGTCAACAGCAAGTCGCTCAAGCTAGCGGGCGTGCACTGCCACCTCGGCACCTTCATCCTGGATTCCTCGGCCTACGGCCGCGCCGCGGCCAAGTTGAGCGAGTTCATCCGCGCGGCCGAGAGCATGACCGGCAAGCCCATCGAGTACCTCGACCTCGGGGGCGGCATCCCGAGCCGCAGCCACTTGAAAGGCGTCTACCAGCCCCCGGAGATCGCGGTCCCGGGCGTGGAGACCTATGCCGCGGAGATGGGCGCCAAGCTCAAGTGGCTGCTCTCGCGCAAGTCGCCGCCGCGCCTCTACCTTGAGAACGGCCGCCACCTCGTGGACGAGGCGGGCTTCCTTATCACCTCGGTCTCGGCTGACAAGCTCCTGCCGGACGGCCGCAGGGCCTACATCCTCGACGCCGGGGTCAACCTCCTCTACACCTCGACCTGGTACAAGTTCAAGATCGAGCTCGACCGCGAGACCGGGGGCGTCATGGAGCCCTCCATCCTGCTGGGGCCCCTCTGCATGAACATCGACGTGGTCGAGGAGGCGGTCCTGCTGCCGCGGCTGGTCCGCGGCCAATCCATGGTGCTCTCTCCGGTCGGCGCCTACAACGTGGCGCAGTGGATGCAGTTCATCCAGTACCGGCCGGCCGTGGTCATGGTCCGCGAGTCCGGAGAACCGGTCGTGATCCGCCGCGCCGAGACCCTGGCTGACGTCACCTCGTGCGAGAACGACCTGCCCGCGCCCGGCGATGCACATGGGAAATAGGAGCACCTGGGCGCGCCACGGCCGGTCCCTGGCCGGGGCCTACTCTGCCGTCTTCTTCCTGGACAGCCCGTGGGCCGGGGCGCTCATGGCTGCCGCGACTTTCCTTTATCCGAACGTCGGCGCAGCCGGTCTGTTGGGGCTCTTGAGCGGATTCGCCGTGCTCCAGCTCCTGGGTTCCCAGCCGGCCCTGGCCTATCGCGGGTTCGTGCTCTACAACTCCCTGCTCGTGGGCCTTTTCACGGGCTATCTGTTCAAGCTCGACGCAGGGGTCGCGCTGCTCATCTGCCTGGCCTCGGGCCTGACCCTGCTGCTGACCCTGTTCCTGGAAGCCGCGCTCCACGGCTTGGGCCTGCCTGTGCTGTCCGTGCCGTTCACCCTGTCCGCCATGCTGCTGGCCCTGGCAGGCAGCCGCTTCTCCAACCTGACCGACGCCACCTGGTATTTCACCGAACAGGCTCCCGCCGTTTTCACGGCTCTACCCGGGTTCGCAGTGCACTTCCTGCGCTCCCTCGGCGCCTGCCTGTGCCTGCCCGACCCCCTGTTCGGAACCGTCCTTCTCGCCGCCATCGCGTTCCGATCTCCCCTGATGGCCGTGTTCTCCATCGTGGGATTCTCCCTGGGCTGCCTGGCCGAGAGCCTGACCCAACTGGCGCCGCTCAACACCAAGGACCCCCACTTCTTCAATTACTCGCTCATGTTCCCGGCCATCGCAGCGGTCTTCCTCGTGCCATCAGCCTCGTCCGTGGGCCTGGCAGCCGCGGGCACGCTCATGGGCAGCCTGGTCACGGCCGGGGGCCTCGCCTTCTGGGGAGCTTTCCGCATCCCGATCACGGCCCTGCCCTTCAATGTCATGGTCCTGCTGATCCTGCGCGCGGTGCGCAGCACCCAGCCGGCTCGTCTGGCCACGGAATACGCGGGGGCGCCTGAGGAGACCATCGACCGCCTGCGGCTGTTGCGGCTGAGGCACGGCACGGGGGAGATCGGAGTATTCTGTCCGTTCGAAGGGACCTGGGCCGTCCAGCAAGGCTTCGACGGCCCGCTCACGCACACCGGCCAATGGAAGCACGCCCTGGATTTCGTGGTCTTGGGCGACGACGGCAAGACCTTCCAGGGCCTTGGCAACGAGCTCGCGGACCACCACGCCTTCGGCCGCCCGGTGCTCGCGCCCTTCGACGGGTACGTGGCCGCGGTGTGTGCGAACCTGCCGGACAACCCGGTGGGCCGCGTGGAGATACAGAAGAACTGGGGCAACTACGTGGTGGTCCGCTCATTGTCAGGCATCTGCGCCATCCTGGCCCACCTGGCCAAGGATTCCGTTGCGGCCGCGGTCGGGGACTTCGTGCTCGCCGGCCGCAAGCTCGGGGAGTGCGGCAACAGCGGCTACTCCCAGGAGCCGCACCTCCACCTCCAGGTGCAGGGAAGCATTGAACCCGGAGCGCCGAGCCTGCCTTTCCATCTCGTCAATTACGTCAGGGACGACAGGGCGGTCTTCCACGGCGTGCCCGAGACCGGCGCGCGGCTCTCTCCCATGCCTGCCAACCGCGAGCTCGAGCGGGGTCTCTCGATGCGCGTGGGCGAGCCCATGGTGTTCAGCCGGGATGGCGGCCCGGGGTTCGCGGCCGCTGCCAGGATCGACGAGGTGCGCGGCACCACCTTCCTGCTGGCCGACGATGGGGCCAGGCTCTACTACGGCAAGATCGGCAGCCAGCTCTTTTTCTACGGGTTCGAAGGCAACCTGGACTCCCCCCTGGCAGAGCTCTTCGTCAGCCTGCCCCGCGTGCCCATCACCCACACGGGCCGCCTGGCCTTCGAAGACCACCTGCCCCTGGCTGTCACGGACCGGCTCCCTGGCCGCTTTGCCAAGCTCGCCGCGATCCTGGCCACGGGGGGCAGGACCGCCTGGCCTGCCGCCTACGAGATGGACTGCGCCAGCCTTGAGATCGCCGGCTCCGCGCTCCTGTCAGGCCGGCGCGTCAGGACGTTCGCCAAGCTCGACCCCGTGCTCGGCATCTTCGAAT
The DNA here is from genome assembly GCA_016234805.1 of Elusimicrobiota bacterium. GTDB lineage: Bacteria > Elusimicrobiota > Elusimicrobia > UBA1565 > UBA9628 > JACQWX01. The sequence goes on along the minus strand of JACRNU010000124.1, from coordinate 7,973 downwards.
TCGGCGTGGACGCGAAACGCTATCGCCGCGTCCTCGCGCAGGAGACCGTCCCGCAGGCCCGAACAACGACGAAAACCGCATGAGACATCGCGCATCAAAGGAGAGATCAATGAAAACCATCACGCTGGCGTTCTTTCTTCTCGTTCCCCTCGCCCTCGGCGGAACAAACTCCGCCGCTGCCCTGACGCCGGACGAGACCACCCTGCTCTACAACTCGTACGGAGCCGAGAGCAAGGGCGACCTCGACGGGGCCCTCTCGCACGCGCTCGGCATCATCCGCACCAATCCCGAAGACTATCTCGCTAACTACCGCCTCGGCTGGCTGTTCTCCCGCGCCAGGAAATACAAGAACGCCATCGACCACTACTCCGCAGCGGCCAAGGCCTCGTCGGAAAGCGTGGAGCCCTGGCTGGCCCTGTCTTTGCTGCACTGGAACCTCGGCAACTACCAGCAGGCCTTGGGCGCCTGCACCGCGCTGCTCAAGCGCGACCCGAAGAACTATTACGGCCTTCTGCGCTCCTCCGCGGCCCAGCAGGCCCTCAAGATGAACGCCGAGGCTCTGGCCACCACGGACGAAGCCCTGATGCTGTACCCGCTGGACGCGCTTTTCATCGAGAGGAAGGGCTACCTGCTCAGAGAGCTGGGCAGGCCCCTGGAGTCCGACCAGGTGCTGAAGCGGCTCCTTCTGGTGAGCCCGCATAACGCCTACGCCAACTCGATCTTGAAGAAATAGGGCCAACTTGAATCGGCATCGTCTCGCCTCGGGGACTGGCGTCCTGCTGGGCCTCCTGCTGGCCTGCTGCGGCGCCGGCCTCGCGGCCGGGAACATCCAAGCGGAACGCGTCGACCCCCTGCGGCCCGAGGAAGCTATCCGCCGGTACGAAGAGTTCGCCGCAAAAGGAGATGCCTGGCATGCGCGCGCTGTCCTGGACGCGGCCGTGGCCCGGTATCCGGACGACTATCCCCTGGTCCTTCGCTACGCCCACGCCCACTACATGATGGGGGAATACCGCTCAGCGAAGCGTTATTATGAACACGCGCTGAAGCTTCAGCCCCGCGAGGACGCGCCCCTGGCAGGGCTCTACCTGGTGGCCCGGGCCCAGGGAGACCCTAAGTGGCGGGCGCACGCCTCTGTGCTGGCCTTGAGCCCTCCTCACCTGGACGTCAATTATCCACTGGCCGCGGACCTCATCGAGCGCGGCGAGCACCGCGAAGCCCTCAAGCGCTACGAGGCCCTCCTGCGTCTGAGGCCCGACGATTTCAACGCCTTGACGGGACGCGGTTGGTGCCGCTACTACCTCGGGGACCGCTCCGCCGCGCATGCCGATTTCCAGCGGGCCCTGGCCGTACGGCCAGGGCACAAGCCTGCCCTTCAGGGGATCGACGCCACGCGCAGGCTCGCCGCATCGGCAGGTTACTGCTTCGCGGCCATCGACTACAGGGGCAATCCCTTCAAACGGTCGGGAAACCACCACTGCGCGCCGGTCTCGCTCACATTCGACGGCAGGGCGTCGGCATCGGTCACAATCTCCCAGACGAAGATCGACTGGGCCGAGCCTGCCGCGGACACCCTGCAGCACGACATCAATGTGATGGTCGGGGCCACGCCCCTGCGGTGGGCCTCTCTCTGGGTCGCGACGAACCTCATCGACAGCAACGACCCCGAGACGGACGGAAGCCATTCCTGGACAGGCGGCTTCCTCGTCTCTCCGCGGCTGGGCCGCTCAACGAGCCTCCTGGCAGGCGCGTCCATCTCGTCTTCGCGCTACCCCAGCCGCGACCTGTTCCAGATCTCGCCCAGGGTCGGAGCGTCCTTCGGCAGGCTCAACGCAGCCTTCTTCGGCAGCCACATCCTGGACGGCAAGACGGACCACGCGTTCAGCTCCTGGGGCGCGGCAGGCGGGTTCGGACCCCTGGCAGGGCTGACAGCCGGAACGCGCGTGTGGTGGGGCAGGAGGCGGGGCCACGTGGATGACGGCGGAACCGTGGTCTACAACTCCCTCTCGGACGTTTTCCTGGATGGCTGGCAGGCCTCCCTGTCCTATGACGCGGCCGGAAGGGGCGCGGTGTTCGTTCGCTACGGAGAGGAAACCCTGCTGGCCGATTACGGGTCGCCGCCTATCAAGTACAAGTCAGGGACCCTGGCGTCTGGGGTGAATGTCCGGTTCGGACACTAAACGGAGGGATGCCATGAAGATCAACGCGCGGCTGCTGGAACGGGCAGGACTGGTCCTTTGTCTCGCGCTGGCGCTGCCGGCGCGAGCCCTGGCAAGCGACGACAGCCAAAGGCAGGCGAAGTTCGCGCTGTCCTATGGCCTCGAGGCCAGAAGGGACCTCCGCGGAGCCATCCGCGCCATCGAGGACCTCGGAGAGGACGACTATCTCGTGGAGCTCAGGCTCGGCTGGCTCAATTACCGCAACGAAGCCTACAAGACGAGCGCGGACCATTATTCCAGGGCCGCGCGGCTCGCGCTGGACGCGGTGGAGCCCCTCCTGGGCATGATGCTCCCCCTTCAGGCCGCGGGCCTCATCGACGCCGCGCTCCGGGCCGGGAACTCGGCGCTCAAGCTCGACCCCTGCAACTACACCGCGCTCTCGCGCATGGCCGGGATCCGCTATTCCCGCAAGGAATACGACTTGGCAGCGTCCCTTTATAGGAGGCTCACCCGGCTCTATCCCACGGACACTGAGATGCTCCTTGGGCTGGGCTGGTCGCTCAAGCTCCATGGCGACAAGGCCGCGGGATCCGCTGTCTTCCGCAAGGTCCTTGTCCTGAGTCCCGGCAACCCCAGGGCGCTCGCCGGGCTCAAATAACGCCGCCGCGCCCTCAGGCGGAGGATGGGCGGGCGGGCCCTGGCTCGACGAGGGTCAGGACTTCGGCTTCGCGCAGGAAGAACAGCCTGAAACCCGCCTTCTCTCCAAGGGACTGCCGCACAGCCTCGACATAAGCCTGCCCCTGCCTGAGGTAGAGCTTGGCTTTTCGCTCCCTGCCCCGGCCCTCGGTCTTGTAGTCACCCACCCAAAGTCTCCCGTCCAGGCGGTAGAGGATGTCGATGCTCCCGCGCACGATCTGGCCGTTGGCGGGCATGATGAAGTGCGCTTCGCGGTCAATGATGTCAGCGGACGCGAGCTCGATGGCAGCAGGCGAGTAGAGGAAGGACTTCAGCACCACGGCAGCTTCTTTGCCGATGGCCCCCCAGTCCGCCAGGGGATGCTGTTGAGAGAAAAAGGCCAGGGCTTCTTCCAGGGCTTCACCCGGATTGCCGCCCCTCTTAAAATCCCAACGCTCGAGAAACTTGTGGCATACCTCGCCCAGAAGGGCAGGGCTCTCCTTGACCGCTGGCCTGCGGCCGCGGCTGCCGGCCAGGGCCCCGGGATCGTCCTCGCCCAAGCCGCCCTTCTCGGTTTCGTGGAGGTACTCGGTCGGAGTCGAGAACCGGCGGACCTCTTCGATCCTGTCGCGTTCCTCGAACCGGTCCCGCCACAGACCGGCCAGCTCCGCGTGCTGGAGCCCGGCCTTCGCGCCAGCCTTGGCTGTTGGCTTCTCCAGCCGGGAAACGATGCCTTTGTCCGCGTACTCTACGGGAACGACCAGGCCGGGCTTGAGCTCGAGCTCGGAGGGCGACTCTCCCTCCTGGACCCACGCTCCCACGGAGCGCAGGGACTTGGCAAAGGACCCGGCTTCGCCGCTGCGCAGCATGGCCCCGGTCAGAAGGATGAGCCGGTCCTTGGCCCGCGTCATGGCCACATAAAGAAGGCGCAAGGCTTCGTACTCCGTGCGCCTGGCTTCCTCTTCTTCGATGAGGGCCATGGCCGTGTCCGAGGCCTTGGCCTTGGCCAAGCGCAGGCCCACGGTCCCGCACGACCAGTCCACTTCTCTGACCTTGTCCTTCCGGGTCGGCTTGCCGTGCCGCAGGTCGGGCAGGAGTACCACGCGGTACTCGAGGCCCTTGGCCTTGTGGATGGACAGGAGGCGCACCGCGTCGTAGTGCTCGTCCGCGAGCGGGCTCTCGCCTTCCTTGACCTCCGGGTCCTCGGCGGCCGCGGCGACCTCGGCGATGAACTCCTTCAAGGTCGCGCCCCTGGAGTCGTTGGCGTCCCTGGCCAGCCTCTTGAACTTGACCAGGTTCGAGGCGGTCTGCTCGTGGTGGTAGGCCGCGCTGCAGAGCTCGAGCAGGAAGGTATCTGAAAAAACGCGGGAGACGAACTCATCCAGGGGCTCTTTGCCCGCGTAGCGGCGCAATCCCTGGAGCGAACGGAAAAAGCGGAAGAGCTTGTCGCGGGTCCCGGCCTTGAGCGCTTTCGCCTTGCCCAAGTTCGCGCACAGCGTCAGAGGCCCTGCTTCGCGAAGCTCGCAGAGCTCCTGGTCCGTGATGCCCACCAGGGGAGAGCGCAGAAGCCCAGCCAGAGCCAGGCTGTCTTCCGGGTCATCCAGCACCCTGAGGAGGTTGGTGAAGTCGATGATCTCCTGGCTCCCGTAGAAGTACCGCTCGGACTCGACCGCGTAGGGGATTCCCGCGTCCCTGAGCGCCTGCAGGTAGACATTGATCTCGGTCGTGATCCGGAAGAGGACCGCGATGTCCTTGTACGCGAGGCCCTGGCCTCCTGAGGCCGGGTTCCGTCCATGGTTGTCCCGGATCCAGTCAGCGATCCAGCGGGCTTCCACCTGCCGGCACTCGCCAACGGACAGGGTCTTGAGCGGGTCTTCCGGGTCCCGGACCGCGGCGATGCTCACCAAGGGAGGCTCGGCCTTGCCGTCTCCGGCCTCGGCGGGAAGGATCGGGCTGTACTCGGGCTGGAGACCCTCCTCCTTGAGGATGAGCTTCTCGAATACCGCGTTGACCGGAGCGATGATGCCGGCCCTGCTCCTGAAGTTGCGCTGGAGCGCGCACGGCAGAGCGCCCTGGGCTTTCATGAGCCCCTTGAACCCGTCATAGGCCCGCATGTCGGCGCCGCGGAACCGGTAGATGGACTGCTTCGGGTCTCCCACGATGAAGAGCTTGCCCGGCTCGAGCTCGACATCCTGCCACCTGCCTGCCTCGGCCTTCTTCGATTCCGCGAGGAAGAGCAGGATCTCGCCCTGCTGGGGGTCCGTGTCCTGGAACTCGTCGATGAAGATGGCGTCGAACCTGGCCTTGAGCTCGCGGCGGGCATCCTTGTCGTCGCGCACCAGGGCCAAAGACTTGGAAAGCAGGCCGTCGTTGCTCACAAAGCCCCGGCGCGTGAAGACCTCCTTGATCTTGAGGCTGAAAGGCTCGACCAAAGCCGCGGCCTTGCGCACCAGGCTTTCCTTATCGCTGGAAACGGCTTTGGCGAATCCATAGCCCCGCTTATAAAGTGCCTCGCCAGGGATGCCCCTCCAGCTCGCGGGCCAGGAGCGCGACTTGAGGTCCCAGGCGGGCAGCCGGTCCGGCACCGCCCCTGGGGCGGAGAGCGAGCCCTGCAAAGCCGCGAGCTTCCCGGCCACGGCCTGGATGGATTCGCGGATGGAGCTCTTGCCCGGGCTATCGGTGATGCCCTCCAGGGTCTTGAACTCGGCCAAGAGCCTGCCCAGCTTGGCCTTCACCTGGGCCGTGGGCCCGAACGCGCACTCGGCTGGAAGCTCCCCTGCCATGGCCATGGCCAAAGACTTGAGGTCGTCCAAGGCCGCGATCTTCAAGACCTCGAGCCACTCTTTCTTGCGCGGAGCGTCCTCTCCGAGCTCCACGGAGAGCCACTTGAGCCATTCGTCCTCGAAGAGCTCCGCGAAATCCTCTCCCATGTCCACGCTGAACTCAGGGTCGAGCCCGGCTTCGAGCGGGAACAGGCGCAGGACCGTGGACGCGAAATGGTGGATGGTGCCGATGCAGGCCTGGTCCATGTCCTCCACGGCCTTCACAGCAACGGACCGGATGTGCGCTTCGGAAAGGCCGAATCTAGAGCGCGCGGCCGTCACGCGGGCGAGCACCTGGGCCTTGCGCTTGGGGTCCGCAATCCTCTCCGGAGACAGGATGTCGAGCAGCAGGCCCGAGACCCTCTCCTTGATCTCGCCCGCGGCCTTGTTCGTGAAGGTCACGGCCGCCAGGCGGTCGATCTTCACGCCCTTTCCAAGCGGCCCGCCGGCCAGAAGGGTGTGGAAGATACGGTCCGTCAGGAGCGTGGTCTTGCCCGTGCCTGCGCCTGCCTCGACCACGATGTTCTTCCCGAGCTCGAAGGCGGCCGCGTCCCGGGCCTTGCAATCAGCCTCGAGGTCCGGCCTGGGCGCGGGCTCCAACGGGGTCTTGGTGGTCATGCGGCCTTTTCGTCAGGCTCTTTTGGAATCACACGGGCTTTCTCCAGGGCCTCGAAGATCTTGGAGTTCTCGGCGCGCCAGCGGCTCAAGCGGTGGGCCTTCCTGCACACCCCGCCGAACTCGCAGTAGATGCACGGCCCGGACTGGCCCTCGTCCGGAGTGATGATGAAGCGGCCCGCGTCCATCATGGCCTTGAAGGCCGCGATGTTCTCGAAGAAGCGCTTGCCGAGAGCCGCGTGCATGGCCGCGTCGTACTCCTCCTTCCAATCCCCCTCCTCCTGCTGCTCGATGCCGTAGAAGGCCGCGCTGACAGCGACTGCCTCAGCCAGGTCAAGGGGCTTGGTCTTCTTAACCAGCTCGAGATAGATGGGAGGCTGAAGCTCAGCCATGCCCGCGACCCGTGTCTTGAGCCCGTCCTTCTTGAGCTTGGACTTGTAATCCACGACCCGGTAGGAGGCCCCGTCCGAATCCACGCGGTCGGCATAGCCGTGGAACTTCACGCCCTTGACCGTGCCTTCGAGAGCCGCCTCGAGATGCGCGGGCCGCAATCCCGTGGCATGGATGTCCGCCATGTCCGCCTCAGCCAGGACCCCGAGGTGCCGCTCCATGCCAGCGGCAAGGCCCTCCCAAAGGACCGGGTACACGCCGAATTCGCGCCACCTGTCCGAGGGCAGTTCCTCCTTGATGGCTTCCTTCAGCTTCGGCATCCACACTTTCTTGTCCAAAGGCTTGTCAGAAGCCTTTGCCCAGACCTTGTCCGCGATCAGGCCGCGATGGAACTTCTCCAGGATGCGGTGATAGAGCTTGCCGCGCAAGGCCGGGACCAGCTCGCCCGAACGCGACGGCTCGTCATCCTCGGCCAGGCCGAGGACCCTCGCGCAGAAGAACTTGAACGGACACTTGCGGAAGTTCTCAAGCCCGCTGGGAGAAAGCCCAACCTTGTCCCATGCCTCGATCAGGACCGCGGGCGTGCGGATGAGCCCGTCCCAAGCCCCAGGCTCGCCCCTTGAGTTGAGCGCTTCGATGGCCTGCAGCCCTGCCTCGAAAAGACTCGGCTCCCTGAACGCGGGAACATGGCTCTCCAGTCCCTTGAACAGCAGCCTCGGGTCGCGCTGGTGGATGGCTGCCAGCAGGGAGAGTTCCTTGGGCGCCAACAGCTTCGGCTCTATTGCTTCCAGTTCCTGGAGCTTGGCCACGGGCTGCCTGGCGATCCTGCGGCTTACAGCGGATTCAAGGTCCGTGCCGCACGCCTGGCAGAGCTTCCTTAGATAGTCCGAAGCCGTGGTGGCCCGTCCGGTCTCGTCCGAGCGCTGAAAAACGCAATAGACCCTCTGGGAAGCCGACGCGACCAGCAGATAGAACAACAGCCGTTCTTCTTCGTAGCCAGGCCCTTTCTTGGCGCGGATGAGATAGCCCGCGTCCTTGTCCAGGGCCAGCCGCGTCTCGTCGCGCAGGAGGAAGTCCTCCCTCACTTGCCTTGGAAAAACCCCTTCCTGCAAGCCGATCAGGAAAAGCGCCTTGAAGGACTCGCCTCGGCTGTCCATGGCGTCGAGCACCCGCACCCCGCCCCGCTCAGGACCCGCGTCAAGGCCGGCGGACCGGAGCCTTTCGTCGAGCGTGTCGAGGAACTCATCCCACCCCGCTCCCGGGCACGCCGCGTCGAAACCCGAGAGGCTCTCGATGGCCTCCAAAGCCGCCGACC
>JACRNU010000073.1 GCA_016234805.1 Elusimicrobiota bacterium | reverse complement strand
GATGGACTTCTGTCCTTCGGCTGTCCCCATCATCTTGGTTGGTCTCCTCTCGTCGGTGTTCCGTCGAGAGATTCTATGATTTTCCAAGACGCGGGTCACTTGTGTCAACACTCCGCAAGGGGTTTTTCAGCAGCCTGCTATGGGAGTCCTGGGCCAACCTTCCCTTCTTCCTGTTCCTCATCCTGCTGGGCATCATCCTCGTGGCCATGTCCGTGCAGGAGGGCAAGAAGCCCCCTCAGCAGAAGGCGTCCCGGGGACGACGGCGCTGACGTGCTGCTGTCCCGGGAGGACTAAGGGATGGCGTTGCCGACAGGGGCGTCGGAGACCGTGATCTCCACCCGCGCCGGGGACTCGAAGACCAGGGTCTTGCGTCCTTTCTTCACCGAGAAGGAGGACTGATACTGCCAAGTCCCGATGGCCGGGACATCTCCCTGCGGGATGGTGATCCCGGTCTCAGGGCCGGACAGCTCGATCTGCAGCTGGACGAAGACCTCGTTCCTATCCCTGGGACTGATCGCGGGCAGGACGTTGAAGATGAAGCCCCACTTCTTGAACTCCACTCCCGTGCCCTGGTTGTTCTTGATGGCGTGAGGCTTATCTCCTCCGAGGACGTGGTTCGCCTGGGAACCGTCGCCCACGATGAAGCGGGCCGAGCCCTCGTGCTCTCCATGCCGGGCCGAGACCTCGACCAGAAGATTGACCCCGGCTCCGGGCGCCGGGTTCTGGGCGGCCAGGGCGGGCATGGGGCGCTCCGTCCTCTTGGGCAGCTTCCCGGCCAATGGCTCTCCGCCCAAAGCCGGCCCTCCGGCCAGACCGAGCACGACGAGTACCGCGGCCACCATCAAGATCCTCATGGACTCTCCCCGGCGGGCCTCCCCGCCTATCTGATCCTCCGGCCCGTCGCCTTCTCGAAGAGATGGACCCCGGCCGGGTCGAAGCGCAGGCCCGCCTTCTCCCCCGGCTCCCCGCCGAAGGCCGCGCTCACGCTGGCCAGGGCCTTGACCCCGGCGACCTTGAGGTGCACGTTCTTGCGGTAGCCGAGAAGCTCTACCACCTCGACCTCGGCGGCCACGACGCCGTCGCCCCCCGCGCCGCCGCGCTCGACGGCGATGGCCTCGGGCCGCACGCCGAGCACCGTCGGGCCCTCGGCCTCGCCGCCGGTCCCGCCGAGGACGGGGATGTCCACGCCCTCGGTCCTGAAGCGCAGGCCGCCGTCCTCGCGCCGGAGCTCGCCTTCGATGAAGTTCATGGTGGGACTGCCGATGAAGCCGGCCACGAACATGTTCTCCGGCCGGCCGAAGACCTCGGTCGGGGTGCCGACCTGCTGGATGCGGCCCGCGTTGACCACCGCGATGCGGGTCGCCAGGGTCATGGCCTCGACCTGGTCGTGGGTGACGTAGATGATGGTGGTGGCGAGCTTCTGGTGGAGCTTGGCGATCTCGATGCGCATCTCCTCGCGGAGCTTGGCGTCGAGGTTGCTCAGGGGCTCGTCGAACAGGAACACCTTGGGCTCGCGCACGATGGCCCGGCCGATGGCCACGCGCTGGCGCTGGCCTCCGGAAAGCTGGCGCGGCGTGCGCTGGAGGAGGGGCTCGATCTGCAGGATGGACGCGGCCTTGAGGACCCGACTGTCGACCTCATCGCCGGCGAACCCCTTGAGCCTGAGGCCGAAGCCCATGTTCTCAGCCACGGTCATGTGCGGGTAGAGCGCGTAGTCCTGGAAGACCATGGCGATCTCCCGGTCGCGCGGAGGGAGATGGTTGACGAGGCGCTCGCCGATGCGTATCTCCCCCTCAGAGGTCTCCTCGAGGCCCGCGAGCATGCGGAGCAGCGTGCTCTTGCCGCAGCCCGAGGGCCCCACGAGCACGAGGAACTCCTTGTCCGCGATCTGGAGGCTGACGTCGTGGAGAACCTCGTTGTTCCCGAAGCGCTTGGTAATGCTCGCGAAGGTGACTGATGCCATGGTCAGTGCTCCAATTAGCCCTTGACCCCGCCCAGGGTCATCCCGGTCAGGAGCCACTTCGACGAGTACAGGAAGACGGCCATGACCGGTATCGTGACGAGCAGGGAGGCCGCGGCGAACATGCCCCACTGCGTCAGGTACTGGCCCTGCAGGTCGAAGAGGCCCAGCGTCCAGGTGTATTTGAAGGAATCGGTGAGGATCACGCGGGCCACGAGATACTCGTTCCAGGCCTGGGTGAAGTTGAACAGGAAGGCGATGGCCAGGGCCGGGGTGGAAAGGGGCAGGACGATGCGGTAGAACGCGCCGAAGATCGAGGTCCCGTCCACGAGCGCGGCCTCCTCGAGCGACCTCGGGATGGTGTCGAAATAGCCCTTGAGGATCCATATGCTGAACGGCAGCGACGAGACCGAGTAGGCGATGACCATGCCCAGATACGTGTTCATCAGCTTGAGCCTCATGATCATGAGGAACAGCGGCAGGATCAGCATCCCGGCGGGCAGCATCTGGGTCCCCAGCAGGAACGAGAGCCCGAGCTTCTGCCCTGGGAACTTGAACCGGGAGAAGGCGTAGGCCGCGGTGGAGGCCAGGGCCACGCCCACGAGAGAGGTCGCGACCGTGATGACGAGCGAGTTCCACAGCCAGAAGAGGAAGTTGGTCTCCGCGAACACCCTGGCGTAGGAGACCCAGGTCGCGCCCTGGGGGATCAGGGAGAGGTCGGTGGAGATGATCCGGTCGCCCGGCCGCAGGGACACGGCGAGGATGCGCAGGAGCGGATAGACGCAGACCGCGCACGCCAGGATCAGGGCCCCGTGGACCAGGGCGGTCTTGAGGGCCTGGCGCCTCCGGTGGGCCTTGAGGATCGCGGCGCTCCGGCGTTCAGTCATATAAGGACTCCGAGCCCTTCGACCACTTGAGCCAGACCATGGAGAAGGTGAAGAGCAGCAAGAACACGATGAGGGCGAATGCCGCGGAGTAGCTATAGCGGTAGAAGGCGAAGGCGGCCTTGTAGAGGGCCGAAACCAGGATGTCCGCGTCCTCGGTCCCCCCGGCCTGGCCCGTGACGAGGTAGATCACGTTGATGTTGTTGAAGGTCCACACCGTGCCCAGGGTGACGGCAGGGGCCAGGACCGGCTTGATGAGCGGCAGGGTGATCATCCGGAACTGCTGGAAGGCGGAGGCCCCGTCGATGGAGGCCGCGTCGTAGTAGTGGCGCGAGATGGACTGCAGCCCGCCGAGGATGACCACGGCCATGAAGGGGATGCCGAGCCAGACGTTGATGATCGTGCAGGTCAGGAACGGATGCTGGCCCAGCCACTGCACGGGCCCGAGGCCCGATTCCACCAGCATGATGTTGATGAAGCCGTACTGCGAGTGGAACTCGCCCCTCATGGCCAGGACAGCCACGACCTGGGGCATGGCCCACGGCACGATGAGGAGCATCCGATAAAGGCCCTTGAAGCGGGTCACGGAGTTCAGCAGAAGGGCCATGACGAACCCGCCGGCCACGTGGAAGAACACGTTGACGAAGGTCCACCACACGGTGCGCAGGAGGAGCTGCCAGAAGGAGACCTCCGAGAGGGGCGAGGACGTGAACACCTTCCTGAAATGCTTGAGGCCCACGAACGGCAGGTCGCCGGTCCTGCTCCAGGCCATGATGGTGGTGAGCTTGAGGTCGTGGAACGCGAGATAGACCTCGAAGACCAAAGGGTAGGCGATAAGCAGGCCCAGGCCCAGCGCGGCCGGGGCCAAGAGCATGATCGGCAGGGAGTGGCGCCCTCGCACGACATGCCGGAAAAAGAGGGCCACCAGGACTTCCGCGATCGCGGTCCCCGTCCCAAGGGAGAGGATCCGGGAAGGCTCGACGCTCCCGCCCGCCGCGGCCGCGGCCCCGGCCAGGACCAGCGCCATGGTGCCCAGCACGCCGACGGGCACGAACCAGCTCTTCTCGTGCCGCGTGAAGTGGTAGTGCAGCCAGCCCTCCAGCAGGGCCACGGCCCCGGCGATGAGCAGGGCGAACTGCGCGACCTGCAGGACCGGGGCGAGCATCAGTCGGCCATCTCCTTGATCTTCGAGACCGCCTCGCTCTGCATCTTGGCCGCGGCCTCCTGCGGGGTGGCCTTGCGGTTGACGGCCCGGCCCAGGTGCGGCCGGGCCGAATCCCAGACCGCGCGCATCTCGGTCGCCATGGGCATGGGCTTGCCCACGAGGATCTGCTCCATGGACGCCCTCAGGATGGGGTCGTCCGTGATGACCTTGGACCTGGCCGCCTCGGAGAGCGCGGGAAGGCGCATGAGCGCCTTGACCTGGCCGATCTGGTTCTCCGGATTGGTGTAGAACTCGACGAAGCGCTTCACCAGGTCGAGCTTCTCCCCCGAGAGCTTGGCGCTCAGCATGAAGTACCTGCCGCTCACCATGGGCGACGGCCACCTTCCGGTGGAGGAGAGCTTCGGTATCTTGGCCACGCCGAAGTCCTTGCCGAACTTGTCCCGGTAGGTCGAGATGGCCCAATCCCCGTTGATGATGAAGGCGACCTTGCCCTCCTTGAACAGGGCGTCCGTGCAGTTGTACTCGCACTCCATGGGCACGAACTTCTTCTCGTAGATAAGGTCCACCACGAAGGACACGGCGTCGGCCATGGGCTTGGTGTCGAGGGTCGGGGTCTTGTTGTCGATGGGCCAGCCCCCGAAAGCCCCGAGCCAGGGCATGAGCCAGAAGGGCTCTCCCAGGTTGAAAGCCATGCAGTGGTCGAGCTTCAGGGCCTTGGCCCGCGTCCGGCAGAAGTCGAAGAGCTCGTCCGTGGTCTGGGGCGCCGTGGGGGAGAGCCTCTTGTTGTACATCAGCATGAGGTGGTTGCCGTTCGTCATCGGCACGCCCCAGGCGTGGCCGTCGAGGGTGATGGCCTCCACCACCGGCTTGTTGTATCTCCCGAGGTCGAAGACCCCCTCGACCGGCATGATGAACCCGGCGATCGAGTAGATGCCCGCCGTGTCGGACGGGCTCATCAGGAGGTCCGGAGGGCTGCCCGCGATGGAAGCGGTCAGGAACTGCTGGCGCAGGTCCTCGGTCCCGTAATGGTTCCGGACGATGCGGACGCCCTCGTTGCCGGGCAGCTTCTTGAAAGCCTCGAACACCGAGTCGATGTACGGGAAGACCTGGGCGTCCTCCTGCTCCCAGACCACGATGACGCGTTCCCGCCCGTCGTCCCGAGGCGCCACACGGCACGCGGCCCCGGTCGCCAGAAGAACCACGGTCACGACGGAAAGAGCCGTCTTCACTTGGGCCAATATAACATTTGGCGACAAATGGTACCATAAGAAAACCATGGGCCAAGGGGCGCTGAGACGGGCCGGACTGCTCCTGCTCCTGGCCGCCTCTCGCGCGGAAGCCGCGTCCGGAATCCAGGTCCCCTTGGAGTTCCGAGATTGCCGCGACGACACGGATTGCGTCGCGGTGGCCGAGGACTGCTGTCCCGCGGGCACCCCGAGGAGCCGCGCGGCCCTCAACCGGCACCGCCTGGCGGAGTACGGGGTGTTCCTGACCTCAGCCTGCGCCTCGGGCACGGTCTGCCGGCCTGTTTCCACCCGCAGGCGGAGCCACGAGGCGCGGCTGAGGCCCTCCTGCGAGAACCGCCGGTGCTGCCTCGTCGAAGAGCCTCCCATGGACGACGGGACTTGGAAAGACCTGGCCGACCAGGAGCGGCGCGATCGGGCCTGGCTCGAGGGACTGCGCGCCTCCGCCATGGCCATCAAGGAGGCGGACCGCGCCCTGGCAGGCAAGGCCCTCTCCAAACGCAGGAAGGCCTCCCTGAAGAAGCGTCGGCAAGAACTGCTGGCCCGATTGGACGCCGCGGCGCAAGCCAACATGGCCAACTATCTGGCTCAGACCTATCTGGGCCAGGTCTTTCTGAGCATCGACGAGACTGAACGCGCCCTCGCATGCGCCTCCCGCGCCGCGGAGATGGCGCCGAAGGATTCCCGGACCATCGTGCTCCGGGGCCTGGCGCGCTACAAACTCGGGCACCGGGCCGCGGCCGCGGCCGACGCCCGCGAAGCCCTGAAGCTCGACCCCGGAGACAAGGCCGCCTTGGACCTGCAGACCATGACCTCAGGTCCCCATCCCTGATGCCGGCCTCCTGGCTTCTTGTTGCCGCGATCTTGGCCGCCGGCCTCGTTGCGTGGGCCTCAAGACGCTTCCTCAGGATCGCGGCCGTGGGCGCGGCCTACAAGGCCAAGGTGCTCTGCTCCGGCCTCTTCGTCTCTGAGAGGACGCTCGGGTCCATCCTCTCCGAGGACGTCTCAGCGGACAGCTATCGCATCCTGCGGCTCTTCAGGCCCGGCGTGGACCTGGAGCGCAGGAGGGTGACCTGCTCGTTCCTCGGCATCAAGGCGCGCACCGCGGTGTTCCGGCCCGGGCTCGGAGCGACCCTGGCCATCGGCGTCCGTCCCGAGAACCTCCGGCCAGCCTCGCTGCCTGCTGCTGTGGAAGCCGGGAAGGCCGCGGCGTCCGACGCGGATTGGCCCGCGGGAGAGAGGTCCGCGCCCGAGGCGCGAGGAGCCGTGGATGAAGCGCTCTCAGCCGCCTTCTCGGAACGCGACCCGGCCCGCCTGGCCAGGACCCGCGCCGTGGTCGTGGTCCAGGACGGCCGCCTCGCGGCGGAGCGCTACGCTCCGGGCTTCGGCCCCGCAACCCCTCTGCCGGGCTGGTCCATGACCAAGAGCGTGCTGAACGCCCTCGTGGGCGTCCTCGTGGGCCGCGGGCTCCTGTCCCTGGACCGCCGGAACCTCCTGCCTGAGTGGTCCTCGCCCGGAGACCCGCGCGGCCGGATCAGCCTCGAGGACCTCCTTCGCATGCGCTCGGGCTTGGAGTTCGCGGAAGTCTACACCGACCCCCTGAGAGACGCGACCCAGATGCTCTTCGCAAGCGGTTCCACCGCGGACTACGCAGCGGCCAAACCCCTTTGCCGCAAGCCAGGCACGGCATGGCAGTACTCCAGCGGGACCTCGAACATCCTCAGCCGAGTGTGCCGGAAGGCCGTGGAGGAAACAGGGGAGGACTGGCTCTCCCTTCCTTGCCGCGCCCTGTTCGGGCCCCTGGGCATGGGAAGCGCGGTGCTCGAGCCCGACGCCGCAGGAGACTTCGTCTTCTCTTCTTTCATGCTGGCCGTAGCCCGCGATTGGGCGCGCTTCGGCCAACTCGTCTGCCAGGACGGCATGTGGGACGGCAGGCGCCTGCTTCCGGAGGGTTGGATCTCTTGGAGCGTCACAGCCACCCCGCAGTCGCCGGAAGGACGCTACGGGGCCGGGTGGTGGCTCAAGATCCCGAAGGAACTCGGCGGAGAGACCGCCGCGGCCCGGGCCGTGCCGCCGGACGCCTTCCACGCCATCGGCCACGAGGGGCAGGTCCTCACCGTGATCCCCTCGCTCCGCCTGGTGACGGTGCGCCTGGGCATGTCCATCTTCATCGACGCCTGGGATCACGCCGCGTTCCTGGCTGCCCTGACCAGGCAATCCTCCTCCTTAAAAGAACCACGCTGAACCCAGGCCGATTTCCGCGAACTGCCGGTTCGAAAGGCCGAAGAGATGCTGTGCCGAAGCCGTGACATTGAACCGGTTGAAGATCTTGTAGCTCAAAGATGCGCCCGCGGTGTGATAGGTCGTGCGGTTGAAGCCGCGCACGCTCTCCTGGATGCCCACCCCGTAGACGGCCGCGACCAGGCGCTTGCCGAAGCGATAGCCGGTCTGCGCCCCCCAGCCGAACACGTCGGCCCTGATGTTGGTGTCGATGCCGCCCATGTTCTTGAACCCTCCGTAGTAGCCCCCGACCGTGGCAAAAAGGCTCTTCCAGTCCTTGTTGACCGTGGTGGAGAGGGCCCCTCCCGCCATGCCGGAGAAGTTGGGCAGGTCCACGGAGCCCATGGCGGAATAAGAGAACCCCGGGCCGACGGTGACCGTTATGTTGCTCGGCAGATAGAACGGATGCTGGTACTGCACGATGACGCCCGCCCGGTAGGTCTTCAAGCCCTCCACCTCGATCTGCGAGAGCGGGACCGTGAACTTGAGCTTCTTGTCCTTGTGCTCCCCGAAGTCGAGGGAGAACCCGGGCGAGACCGAGACGACCTTGCCCTCGTAGCCCGAGTCCTTGAACTGCCCGTAGCTCGCGGAGATCGCGGGGTCGCGCCCCGGGGCCGCGCCGGATTTCTCCTCCGCGGTCTTGATGTTAGAAAACATCGTATCCTGGAACCCAGCGCGCACCATGGCGCCGATGGTCGCGGCAGGGCTCCCGGAGATGACCTGCCCAGCGCCCGTGTTGATGAGCCGGATGAAGGCCTTCAGGAAAGCCTCGCTCTTGATGTAATCCTGGAAAGCGCGGCTGACCTCGGCGGTGTTGGCTCCGGTGAAGGTCTTATCCACGCCCATCTCCGAGCTCTGGAAACGCAGGCTCGTGCAGGTCGTCCCGCAGCCCGCGGCGGAGCCCACGTTGAAGGAGAAGGCGTGCTCGAACACGTAGAGCGTCTGGTCCTTGGGGTTCTGTTCGTAGTCCTTGGCGAAGTCGATGATGCCCTGGCGGCCGTAGGGCGCGCAGACCAGGTTGGAGTCGCAGACCCTGATGGCGTCGCGAGCCGCGGCCCAGGACGCGATGAGCAGCGATGACATGGCGATGAGGATTCGGGGCATTGCTTTCATGAGGGATTTATACCTTATTGAAGCCCCGGGGTGAAGCCGCTGGCCGGAGTCCGCGGACGCGGGTCAGCGGCGGCCGCGAGACTCCGGCGCCGGACCCGGAGAGAATGAGGAGAGGAAGACTTCCCAGGCTTTTTCCGCGACCGCGTCAGGATCCGGCGCCGGGCTCTCATGAGCCCAGCTCAACACGAAGAACTTCCTGCCCCGGGGCAGGAGGATGAACTCCTCTGCCGCGAGCCTGGGAGGATGCGGGTCCAGGATGTGCGGGTCACCCAGCATGATGGGGTAGCCGTGACGATAGACCGGGACTTCGCGGCCCGCGACCTTGACCTGGCGGACCACATCCGGCGGCCGCCCCATGGTCGTGGCCTCATAGCCTTTTAGGAAGCCTTCCTCGGAAGCGTAGCGGGAGCCGCCGCCGCCCAGGAGCCGCACCTTGATGGTGTCGACGCCCGACGAGAAAGTCACATAGGGGTCCGAAGGAGTGCGGACCTCCTCTTTCTCCCAGCCGAGGGGCTGCGTGAATCCCGCCGCGGAGAAGCTCCCGGACCCCTTCCTGCCCGGGGCGCGGCGGGCCATCTTCTCTTTTCCGGCAGGACGATCCATGGAACCCGAGGCTTTGGCAGCCTCAGCCGCCGGCTGGGACGCGCTGGACAACAGACCGACCGCCGCCGCGGACAAGAGGCCCCTCAAAAGCCTAGAAGCCATCCAAGAGCCTGTCGATCACGAGCCGGTTGAGGAACCTCCTGCCATCCTGCGCGGTGACAAAAGCCTCGGCCGGCAGTCTCAAGCCGCGGCGCACGGCCGTTTGAAGAGCCTTCGGCGCCTTGGAGATCGGGATGAGGTTGCCGTCTACGACCGAGCCGGCCTTGGGCTCGATGGGTTCCCGTCCGAACTTCTCCAGCAATCGGTTGAGGGGAACGAACACGAGGCGCTTGTACCAGGGGATGAAGGCCCGGACCGCGCCGAAACGACCGTA
This sequence comes from Elusimicrobiota bacterium, assembly GCA_016234805.1. Classification (GTDB taxonomy): domain Bacteria; phylum Elusimicrobiota; class Elusimicrobia; order UBA1565; family UBA9628; genus JACQWX01. Next base: position 26,282 of record JACRNU010000073.1, on the reverse strand, counting down.
GAAGATGTTGACGGCCTTGCGCATGCGGGCCTCAGGATCAGCGATGCCCCTGAGTTCCTCCGGCAGGCGGGGGCCGTCCGGCAGGACTTCGACGGAATCATATCCGGTCATGCCCAGGAGCCCGAGCTCCTCGAAGGAGAAGACCTGGGGCCGGCTATGATTGGAGTCGATCATCACGAAATGCCAGAGCCCGTCTTCGCGGTAGGCGCCCTGGAGGATGACCGCGTGGTTGCCGTGAAGGTCCCGGAAGCTCTCCAGCGGCCCCCAGCGCACGGCGAGCATGAGGCTGCCGTGCCGCCGGATGAGCTCCACGAGCTCGTCCGCGGTCTTGGGGTTGCCCCTGGAGACCCGGGCCAGGCCGAAGTCGGAAAGGACGATGCCCTCCTCCACGCTGTTGAGCCCGTCGCGGCGCGCGGGCTTGTCGAGCAGGGATTCCACCGCGGAAAGGAAAGTCCCGTAAGGCATCTGCTCCGAGACGAGGCTGAGCTTGGAATGATTGTACGCCTGCTGGATAGCGCAATCGCCGTGGCACTGCACGCGCACCGGAGAGCGCGGGAGGATGTCGCCGACATAAGCGCCCGGGTCCCGGGCCGCGAGCCGGGTCACGTGCTCGGCCAGGCGGGCCGGGCTCATGACGCCGAGGTTGCCGTAGATGGAGTCGGAGCCCTTCTCGCGCGCGGCGCTTTCGAGACCCGCCGCTTCCATGCCGAAGAACCTGCGCGTGGCATCGCGCAGGCCTGAGACTTTGACCTCCGCCAGAAGGGCCTTGGCTCCGGCCAGGGCTTCGGCGTAGCGCCTTTTGGCCAGGAGGCCGCGGACGGCTTCGAGCCTCCCGGAGAACTCAGCCACGTCCCTCGACTGTGGAGCCGAACCGAGCTCCTGGGCAAGGGCCTTGGCTGCCTCCCTGCCTTGGCCCTGGGCGATGTTCTTGTCATACTTCTTCAGCCGGGAGAGCTGCTCCATGGCCTGGCGGGGCGCGCCGTCCGCGATGAGATCGAGGAGGGCCTTGCCGTTGGGCCCTGGGATGCGGCCAGCCATGGCGGAGAGCCTGCTTGAGCCCGTGAACGCCCTGTTCAGAGCCTCAGGGTCGACGCGGCCGTCCTTGGAGAAGCTCTCACGCAGGCCGGACACCCTCGCTTCAGCGAGAGTCTGCCGGGCGGCCCGGACCGCTTTCTTGATAGCGAGCAGTTCCGGCGAATCAAGGGCACGGCTCTCCTCAACGGCCTCGGCGGAGAAATTCGGATTGATGCCGGCCAGGAAATCCTTGGCAGCCGAGACCTGGACCTCTGCGACAGACCGCGGTCCGGAAGTCTCGAGCGCGGCCACGGTGGCGGCTGAGAGGGGCGGCAGGCTCGCGAGCCTCCGGAACTCCTGGATGAGGCTGACGCGCTCCTGGACCGAGGGACCGGCCGCGGACGGCAGGGATGCTGAAGGCGCCAATGACAGGCCCTGGCCCGCGAGGCCCTGGCTTGGCTGGAGGGAAGGGATGATGACCGCTGGCCGGCCGGCAATCGGGGAAGCGCCTGAAACGCGTCCCGAGCGCACGGATTGGCTGGATGCCGGTACCGCGAGGCCCAGCAGCGCCCAAACCAGGATACACCGACGCCAGGATGCCATGGGAAAAGGATAGCCGCGATGGGGTTGTCGGACGAGGGCCGCGGGGCCCCCTAGGAAGGACTGATGGGCCCGGCATCCCCGGGTCCTTTGTAGACTTCTTAATAGGACCTACGCCTCTGGAAGCCTCCTCCTATCCGGTGGTACCATGGCAGGGTCACTCCATAAGGAGCGATGAACCCATGCGCCACGCCCATGTTCTTCGTCCGATCCTGATCCTTGCGGTCGCGGCATGCATTCCGGCCTGGACTTGGGCCGGACCCCGCGTCGCGGTCCCGGCAGTCACCCGCGGGACCGGATACGCCATCCCATCCTATGTTTCCGGCGCTGCCATGGTCGGAACCCGGTTCAACCCCTCCTTGAACGGAGTCCCCTCTCTGCCCGTCGGGACCGGACTGCAGGGACTCGGCGCCCCTCAGGTAGGACTCCCCTCCCTGCCCGCAGAAGCGGCTTTGCTAGAGAGCAAGGAGACCGGAAAACCCGCGGGATTGGTGGACGCGGTCAAGACCGCGGTCCAAAGCGAGGCTCCGGCAGGCTCGGACCTTCGCTCAACCTTGGATGCCGAGTCCCTGGAAACCCCGAAGACCGATGCCCCGGCCGAGGCCCAGCAGGATTGGGCGGAACGCTCCTTTGAAAAGCTAAAGGGAGGAAACGCCCCTGTCCCGGTGTCCATCACCGAGGTGGGACCGTCCGTCAACCCGTCCGGCCTTTCCGCAGCGGATCCCAAGTCCGCGGACCCCTCCGCCTCCCTCCCAAAACCGTCGGAACCTGCGGTCTCAGCCAAGGGCAAAGCCGCAACCTTCCTCGACAGCCGTCCCAGACTCAAGGAAAGCCTTCTCATGGGTCTCGAGCTCTTCGGGCCCCTGATCGGCACGGCTTTCTTCGGAGCCGCAATCTATCTCTCCTTCACCTACCTGCCCCTGTTCGCCGCCATCGGCGCCATCCCGCTGACCATCCAGTTGATGGCCAAGCCCATGGCCGCCTTCCACCGGTTCCAAGACGCCCGCCTCGAACAGCGCTACGCTGAGGACCGCGGCAAGTTCCCCGCGCCGGAGATTCCCGGAGAAGAACTCCCTGGCGACCAGACACCTCCGGCAACGGACCCGGTGGAAACTCCTCAGCCGGCGCCGTCGGAGCCGGTCGAGCCCCCGCAGCCTGTCCCTCCGGCCCCTCCAGCGGAAGAACCCGGGGAAGCCGCTCCTGCGGCGCGCCTGTCCCAGGATGCCCGGATGATCACTGGTCCCGCTCTTCGCCGGGAAGCTGAGAAAGCCGCGGCCCGCGCCGCTCGCATCGATCCCGCGGCTCGGCTGGTGGAGGCCCGCATCGACCTCGAAGACGCGTCGAGCCACTGGGTGTTCGTCTTCCATTCCAAGGACCGGGTCATCACGGTCTGGCAGAAAAGGATCGGGGTCAAGCCCCTGAAAGGCGCTCGCGTCCGGACGCTGGAGACGCGGCGGCTTTCCCACATGGGGAAGCTGGAGAACGTGATGGCTCAAGCCCGCCGCCAGGACCCTGACATGCGGTTCGAAACCGCGCGCATCGTCCGGACACGGGACGACGCCCGCTACGATCTCGTCGAGAGATAGCCTTTTGAAACGGATGCCCCAGGCCGGGGTGCAAGCTTGGGAGACTTTCCTCCGGCGGGGAAAGATCGAAGAAGGGCTGGGGCGCCTGAGAGCGGCGGAGCAGGCCTATCGCAAGGCTCTGACCGCGAATCCTGATTCCAATCCTCTTGAGCGGGAATTCGCCAGGTTTCTCGAGAACCGCGGCCGCTTCAAGGAGGCCGAGGCCAGCCTGCTGCGCGCCATGCGGCTAGGCTGGCCGCGCGAGGAAGGGGAGGCGACTTTGACCCGGCTGCGCGAGCAATCTGACATCTCTCCTACCAGCGATTGGCCGCAGGTGTTCTCGGCCCTGCTATGCGAGCGGAAATACCGGGCGGGATTCCGCCTTGGCGACGCGATGCTCAAGAAGTCCTCCCGGCTGTCCAATGCCAACATCTTCCTGTGGCCGTGGTGGCACAAGGTCTCCTCGCGGCTCTCCGACGAGAAGCTGGAGTTCTGCGCCCAGGAACTCAAACGCCTCCAGAAGGCCGGCGCCGGCGGGAAGTTCGCGGGCTGGTTCGCCTACTGTCGGGGCGTGCTCTTTCTTTGCCTCGGCCAGGTCGCCGAGGCCATGGCGGAGTACGAGGGCGTCAAGCGTTTGCGCTCACCGCGCTACTCCTTGCTGCATCATCCCTTCGTCCTGCATCGCTTGCTGGCGGGGGATTTCAAGTGGACGATCGCCAACTGCCGGGACCTCCTGAAGCACGTGCCTGACTACTGGTGGTTCCAGTGCCGGATGGCCGAAGCCTTCATGGCGAAGGGCGACCTGAAGAGAGGGCTGCGGGAATTCGAGCGTGCCGCCGCGCGGGCCGCGGATGCGTGGTCGCGCCAATCGATCGTCACCTGGCACAGCGCGGCCCTCCTATGGGCCGGGGAATACCGCCGAGCCCTGGAGAAGCTCGATCATGCCGCCGGCCTCGGGACCAAGATCTGGGTCGACTGCTGGCGCGGGGCCGCCTATCTGAAGCTTGGCCGGCTTCAAAAGGCCTTGGCGGACCTTGACGCGGCCATCAAGACGGACCCTCAGGACCTCGAAGCGCATCTATGGCGAGGGGAAGCCCACAGGCTCTTGGGGCGTCCGACAGAGGCTTTGCGGGACCTCGATCGAGCGATCTCTTTGGACGATAAGTACATGTGGGGGTACTTCAACCGGGCCCTGGTGAGGGATTCATCAGGCGATTCCCTGGGCATGGCGGCCGATTTCGCGATGATCCCGAAAAATGTCGTGGCCGCGATCCGAGGATGCTCTCCGGAGGAGATCGGCGTCCTCGGCCCGAAAGAGATGCGCAAAGTCTTGGAGGAGGGGCTCAAGCGGGCCAAAGGCATCCGTCGTCCGGAGAACTATCTCAATTCCATCTGGCTGCCGTCCCGGCCCGGAACGGGCCGGCGGATCAAGCCTTTTGGATGACGATGTCGACCCCGGCCTTCATGATCTTCTTGAAGCGGTTCGGGCAACGAGGAATCCTCCAAGGGGCTGCGGGCCTTTCTACTGAGGCTTGACCGGCTCTGCGGCCCCGGGGGCTTCTTCCGCGGCTTCCATCTGCCTGGCCTTTTCCCTGGCCTCGCGCACGTCCGCGAGCAGGACGCTCTTGGGATGGTCCTTCTCGAACGCGTCGAGGGCCGCGATCCCTTCCTGGGACTTGCCTTCTAGGATGAGGTCCACGGCCTTGCCGAACTCCTGGCGCTCGGCCTTGGCCTGGGCGGACTTCCTGGCCTTGGCGCCGGCTTTCCACGAGGGCTTGTTCTGGTCCGCGGCATCCTGCGGGGTCCCGCGGACCGCGGCCACGGCCGTGACCCGGACCTTCTGGTAATCGCCCTGCACCGCGGACTCGGAGAGCCCCTGCTTGAGGTGCTGGAACCAGGTCTTCAGCCAGGACTTGCCGGCCTTGGGAGCGGGCGAGCCCGCCGGCTTCGCGGGCGCGGACGTCCTCTGCTCGCCCGTCCCCGGAGGCGCCTGGAAGCCGGAGGGGGCGGGTTCGGGCGCACCGAACGCCGTGCCGCCGAGCGCCATCGCAAGGACCGCCGCTGCCGACAGAGTCTTCTTCATCATCGCCTCCTGTGGTGTCCGTCTCATTTGAGCCATGTCTCGACCGCCGGCGCCAGACCCGGGTCGAGCGCGACCGCTTTGGCTGAATACTGCCTGGCCTTCTCCGCGTTCTTGAGCTTCAAGCCGCAGCGCGCGAGGTTCAGCCAGACAGCCGGGTCATCAGGGTCCGCGGCCGACGCCTTGAGATAATTCGCTTCCGCGGCAGGGTAGTCTCCTGCCATGAAATCCATGGTCCCCAGATTGTTCCACGCCGCGGCGTCCTTCCCGTTGAGAGCCAGGGCTTCTTTGAAGCGCTTCCTGGCATCGTCTTTGTTGCCGGATTCGTGCTCGAGCACTCCGACCGCATTGATGGACTCGAGGTCCCCTCCATCCTTCTTGAGGAGCCCCTCATAGTGGGACTTGAGGAAGCGGTACCGGTCCCTGGCCCAGCCGGCCAGTTCCGCCGCGGAGCGCTTTCCGCGCGCAGCGGCAGACGGGACCTCGGGGGCCCACTCGGTCCTGGGAAGGGTCGCGGGCTCGTAGCTCAGCCAGGCCTGGCGCGTCTCGATGATGTTCACCGCGTCCTTGGCCTTCTCGGTCCGATAGGAGTAGGCTGCCTTGCGCACCGCCTCGCTGAAGGGCCGGCCGACCATGGTGGCCTCGACAGGGACCCACAGGGTCCCGCCGTGGCTGATGAGGTCCCCTTCGGGCAGGCCGACCTCGAGAGGATCGTCGGATTCCGTGTCGAACATGAGCGCCATGTGCCCGGGAAAATCGAGCAGGGCGGTCTTGACCCGGGACGACTCCAGCAGCGAGGCCAGCAGGGTGGAGAGGTCGTCGCACTGGCCGCTCTTGAGCTTCAAGGTGTCCCGCGGGAACTGCGTGTAGTCCACGGGGAAGCTCGGGTCCTCGCTGACCGCCTCGTAGGGGTTGCTCGGATTGGTGATGAACTTGACCCCGGACTCGGAGAGCGCGTCCCACACGTGCTGGGCCGTGACCAGAGCGCTGTTGAGCCGGTCTACGCCCGCAGCCGCCGGCGCGGTGCGCACGACCTCGCGGCTGTATTCCACGATGGGAGGGTCCTTGGGAGTGATGAAGGTGCCGATCCTCCCGGGCTCGTCCCAGGTGATGGCGTTGCGGGAGTACACCCGCAAGGGCTTGGTCAAGGAGACGCTGCGCGGCTGGCCCTCCTCGAAATAGGAGAGCTCGAACTCCGCCTGCACCGGGGTGTCCTCGGACACGTCGAGGATCTTGTTGTTGAGCGTGGCGATGAGCGGGACCTCGGCCGTCTCCTCGGCCCCGAGCCTCTTGATCTCGGTGTCGTAGCCGAAGTCCATGAACTCCTTGAGACGGAACGTCACCTTGAGGTTCTGGAAGGGCGCGCTGACGTTGTTCTTCACGGTCACGCTGCCCACCGGGTTCTTCAGGTACCATTTGTAGTTGGCGGAGAAGATGTTCCCGATGACGACCGTCGAGATCTCCACAGGAGCCCGGTTGGCCGAGGCGGAGACGAACACCGCGACCGGGCTCGACGGGGAGCCGATGTCCCCGGTCCCGGACTTGGTCGCCAGGCTGTAGAAATAGGTCCGGGCCGAGGCGACCGTGGCGTCCTCGAACGAGGTCATCTCCGAGGTCCCGACCTTCTCCCAGGGCCCCGTGGGCGACGGGGAGCGCAGGACCACGTACTCCAGCGCCCATGGGTCGGATACGGCCTTCCAGGAGAGCGTAGCGACGCCGCCCTTGACCGAGGTGGAGACGGCCACCGGCGGGGTCAGGTACGGATGCATGTCGAACGACACGATCCTCCCCTTGCCGCGGTCCGCCACCAGCAGGCGCGAATCCTGCATGGCGATGCTCACGGGCTCGTCGAGCTCGCGCTCGGCTTTCCCGGGAGAGAGGAGGTCGGTCATCCAGCGGCCCTCCTTGGTGAACACCGAGACGCGGCGCAGCTCCCTGTCGAGGACGAAGACGTAGTTCTTCCCGTCGTAGGCCAGGGCCTCGGGCGACCTGAACTGCCCCACCCCGTCGCCCTCTCCTCCCCACGACGCCACCAGGTTCCCGGAAGGGCCGCATTTGAGGACCTTCTTCAAGCCCTTGTCGAGGATATAAAGGAATCCTTCCGCGTCCCAAGCCACGTCGTGCGGCTCCGAGAGCTCGAAATCCCCCATGTTCGGGCCGATGGCGGAGAGGAACGCGCCGTCGGGATTGAACACGTCCACGCGCCGGTTGTCCGTGTCCGCCACGTAGAAGGCGCCCTCCTCGGTGACCGCCACGCCCCTCGGGCTGCGCACGCGTCCCTCGTTCTTCTTGCTGTCGAAGAAGCCTTCCTGCTCGGCGAAGTTCGTCTTCCATCTCCCTTCCAGGTCGAACAGCTGGATGCGGTTGCCCGGGGTGTCGGAGACGAAGAAGCCGTATTTCCCGCTCACCGCGAAGCCCCGGGTCCCCTTGGTGACCGAGGAGCCCTTGCCCTTCTTGGTCCCGAAGCGGCGGACCTCCCTGCCCGCCTTATCGAGCGCGATGAACTGGCCCGCGTCCGCGTCATAGGCATAGGCCGAGTCGCCCAGCGCGCGGAGCACCGAAGCCTTGACCTTCCACGCGGCCGAGGGGCCCGTGACCAGGAGCTTGGCCGCTGGGTTGGAGGCGAGGAGCCGGGTCTTGAGGCGGTTGACGACCGAGACCCTCTGGATGCGGGAGTTGCCGGCGTCGAGGACCAGCACGACGACGGTCTCCTCCCCTCCCGGGGCCAGCGCGATGGCGTTGGCCTCATTGAACTGCGTCTTGCCCTTGCCGGAACTGCCGAACTTGCCGAGCTGGACGCCCTTGGGGTCGTACTCGTAGACCTTGGCCTTGCCCTGGTCGAGGACGTAGAGGAAGCCGTAGGCGTCGAGCGCGAGGTCGTCCCCCGCGATCGCGATCTCAGCGACGAACCGCGTCGCCGGATCGAACCGCTGGACGCGCTCGTTGCCCTCGTCGAACACGAAGATGTCGTCGGAAGCGCTCACCGCCACCTTGGCCGGATCCTTGAACTGGGCGGGCTCCTTGCCCTTGGACCCGAAGCCGTAGAGGAAGATGCCCTCCTTGGTGAAGACCTTGACGCGCGCGTTGTCCGTGTCCGCCACGTAGACCCTGCCGTCGGTCCCGACCGAGACGCCCTTGGGGGCCTCGAGGCTCGAGCCGAACGACCAGAGGAACTTGCCGTCCGCGTCCAGCAGTTGGATGCGCGCGTTGCCCTTGTCCGCCACGAAGACCCTGCCCTCGGGCCCGACCGCGATGCCCTCCGGGTCGCGGAACTGCTCGGGCCCCTTGCCCTTGGAACCCACGGACTTGAGGAACCTGCCCTGCCCGTCGTAGATGAGGACCGCGCACTTCTGGCGGTCCACGACATAGACGCGGTCTCCGGCCGCGGCCAGGGACACGGGCTGAACAGCCTCCTTGACGCTCCACGGCTCGAGGAAATCGACCTTGTCGAACGCGGCCGCTTCGCGGGCCAAGGGAAGGGCGAGAGCCAGGAACGCGGCCCCGGCGAGAAGACGGGATTTGGGATTCAGGTTCATGCCCGGACTTCCTCCTTGATCAGACGGTTCACGAGCAACGGGTTGGCCTTGCCCTTCGGTTCACGAGCAACGGGTTGGCCTTGCCCTTGGAGAGCTTCATGACCGCGCCCACGAGCGCGCCGATGGCCCGCCCGTTTCCGGACTTGAGGTCGGCCACGGCCTGGGCATTGGCCGAGCACGCGGCCTTCACCCACTCCCGGACCTGGCCTTCATCCGAGACCTGGGCGAGCCCGAGCTCGGCGACCAGGGCCTCGGGCGCTTTCCCCGTGTCCCAGGCCTTGGAGAAGACCTCCTTGGCGAGCTTCGTCGAAAGCGTGCCCTTGTGGATGAGGCCGGCCAGGGAGCCGAGCGCTCCGGGAGCGAGCGGGCAGCGGCCGACCGGCAGGCTTTCTGCGTTCAGGCGGCCCAAGAGGTCCGTGGTGATGAGGTTGACGCAGGTCTTGACCGCCTCGGGAGCAAGCCCCTTGGCTGCTCCCTCGAAATAGTCCCCCAAAGCCCGGTCCGAGGTCAGGACCTCGGCATCATACCCGGAGAGCCCGAAGGCCTCGGTGTAGCGCATCCGCCTGGCCGCGGGCAGCTCCGGCAGGGAGGCTTTCACAGCCTCCACCCAGCGGGGCTCGGCCACGAGAGGAGCGAGGTCCGGGTCCGGGAAATAGCGGTAGTCGTGGGCATCTTCCTTGGACCGCATGAGCTCGGTGCGCCGCTTCTCGACGTCCCAGAGCCTGGTCTCCTGGACGATCCTCCCGCCTGCCTCGATGACCCCGACCTGACGGCTGAACTCGTGGTCCAGGGCCTCTTTCACGGCCTTGAACGAGTTGAGGTTCTTGATCTCCACCTTCGTGCCGAGAGCCGCATCGCCTTTCCTTCGGACCGAGATGTTGGCGTCGCAGCGCAGCTCTCCCTTTTCCATGTCGCAATGGGAGACGCCTGCGTAGAGCAATATCTCCTTCAAGGCGGCCAGGAAGGCATGGGCCTCCGATCCCGAGAAGATGTCCGGCTCGGAGACGATCTCGATGAGCGGAGAGCCGCACCGGTTGAAGTCCACCAGGGTGCAGTCGAGCTCGCGCGAGCCGATGGCGTGCAGGAGCTTGCCCGCGTCCTCTTCCAGATGGATGCGCTGCAGCCGCGCCTTCTTCGCGACGCCTCCTGCGGTGAAAACCACGGCCCCGCCCTTGGCCAAGGGCTCCGCGTATTGGGAGATCTGGTAGGCTTTGGGCAGGTCCGGGTAGAAATAGTTCTTCCTGGCGAAGACCGATGTGCCCGCGAGCCCGCAGTCCAGGGCCAGGGCAGCCTTGAACGCGAGCTCGACTGCGGCCTTGTTGAGCACCGGAAGGCTGCCCGGCTGTCCGGTGCACACCGGGCAGACCGCGGTGTTGGCCTCGGCCCCGGAAGCCCCGTTGACGCACCCGCAGAAGAGCTTGGTCCGGGTCGCGAGCTGGCAGTGCACTTCCAGGCCCGCCACGAGCTCGAAATCAGGCTGGCTCATGTCTTGGCCCCTGCCCCGCCCCCTCCGCGAAGGGAAACACCGGGAACGGCCGCTCCCGCTCGAGCGCGGCAGCGGACCTGAAGAGGAGGTCTTCCCTGAAGGAGTCGGCCAGGAACTGCAGGCCCACGGGCAGGCCTTGGGTCAGGCCGCACGGCACAGAAATGCCGGGGATGCCGGCGAGGTTTGCGGTGATGGTGAAGATATCCGCCAAGTACATCGCCATGGGCTCGGCCTTCTCATTGAACCGGAAAGCCGTGGCCGGCGAGGTCGGGGTCGCGAGCACGTCCACCTTGCCGAAGACATCCTCGAAGTCCCGCCTGATGAGCGCGCGCGCCTTCTGCGCCCTGCCGTAGTAGGCATCGTAGTAGCCCGCGCTCAGGGCATAGGTCCCGAGCATGACGCGGCGCTTGACCTCGGGGCCGAAGCCCGAGCCCCGAGCCACGGCGTAGTCCTCCTCGAGACTCAGCCCGCCCCGCGCCCGAACCCCGTAGCGCACGCCGTCGAATCGCGCCAGGTTGGAGCTGGCCTCGCAAGGGGCGATGACATAGTAGGCGCTGATGGCGTGCTTCGTGTGCGGCAGGGAGACCTCGACGACCGACGCTCCCAGGCGCTCTAGGCTGGCCACGCCCTCGCGCACGAGCTTCTCGGTCTCGGGATGCGCGCCTCCGGTGAAATATTCCCTGGGCAGGCCGATCCTGAGCCCGCGGACGCCCCCGGAAAGGGACCCGGCATAGTCCGGCAGGGGCCGGGGCGAGGAGGTGGAATCCTTCGGGTCGTGGCCGCCGGCCACGGAGAGCATGAGGGCTGCGTCTTCGACCGTGGCCGTCAGGGGCCCGATCTGGTCGAGCGAGGACGCGAAAGCCACCAACCCGCGGCGCGAGACCAGGCCGTAGGTGGGCTTGACCCCCACCACGCCGCAGAAGCCCGCGGGCTGGCGCACCGACCCGCCGGTATCGGACCCGAGCGCGGCCGGGACCATCCCGCTAGCGACGGCAGCGGCAGAGCCTCCGCTCGACCCCCCGGGCACCCGGTCCAAGTCCCAGGGATTGGCGGTCGGGAAGAACGCGGAGTTCTCCGTGGACGAGCCCATGGCGAACTCATCGAGGTTGGTCTTGCCCACGAGCACCGCGTCCTCGCGCATGAGGCGTTCGACGACCTCGCTGTCGAAGGGCGCGCGGAATCCCTGGAGGATCTTCGACCCGCAGGTCGTTTCCCAGCCCCGGGCATGGATGTTGTCCTTGAGGGCGATGGGGACGCCGGCCAGCCTACCGAGCCTTCCTCCCGCCGCCCTGCGCTCGTCGAGAGCCCTGGCCCGGCAGCGCGCCGAATCCTCGTGGACCTTGAGGAACGCCCTGATCCGCGGGTCGAGCTCGCGGATCCTCGCCAGGCGCGTCTCGAGGACCTCGGCCGCGGAGAGCCTCCCGGCCCCCACCCCGGCCGCGATCCCGGAGGCGCTCAGGTCAGGGGACAAAGAACGTCTCCTCCTGGCCGCTCTCCTCGATGGATGCGGGGCTGGCGGCCTTGCCAGTCTTCCCGGGCTTCGCGTCACCCTCGTCCTCTTCCACCGGGACCGCGACCACGCCAGGCTCCGGGCTGGACTTGTCCATGAGCACCGCCTGCTCGGAGTCCTCCACCTGCTCGAGGACCGCCGAAATCTTCGCCTTGCGGCTCGGGTCCATGGCCATGGCCTTGCGCAGGTCCGCCACCGCGCCCGCCTTGTCCCCGATCCTGAAGCGGGCCAGCCCGCGGTTGGAGTACGCCAGGGCGCGCTTGGGGTCGAGCTCGATGACCCGGTCGAGGTCCGCCACCGCTCCCTCGAAGTCGCCGGTCAGGGCCCGCACGTTGCTGCGCAGGTAGACGCCTTCCACGAAGTCGGGCGCGGCCTCGAGGAACTCGTCGAGGTCCATGAGGGACTTGTGGTATTCCTTCACGTCGCGCAGGCTCTTCGCCCGCCAGTAGAGGACCGTCGTGAACCGCGGGTTGATCTCCAGGACGCGGTTATAGTCCTTCACCGCGCCGGCGAAGTCCTTGCGCCTGTCCTTGACGTTCCCCCGGAGCAGCAGGGCCACGGCATAGTTGGACTTGATGCGAACGGCGTTGTCGAGGTGCTCGACCGCGGCGGGCAGATGGCCCCGCATGCTCTGGACCGTGCCGAGCGCGTAGTGGGCTTCGGGCAGGTCGGGTTCGGCCTCGATGGCGGCCTCGAAGTCCTCCTGGGCTCCATCGAGGTCCTTCTTGATGAGCCGCGCCATCCCCCGTCCCACGAACGACTGTCCCGTGTTCGGGCGGAGCTTGAGGGCCCCTTCGGCGTCTTCGGCCGCCCCGGCCTTGTCCCCCATGGCCCAGCGGCACATGGCCCGGTATGCGAAAGCCGTCTTCCAGTCCGGGTACAGGGCGATGGCGCGGTCGAACCGCTCCATGGCGCCGTCGAAGTCCGCCCGGTGGTAGGACTCGACCGCCGCGTTGAGGGATTTCGTCGCGGCCCGGTTCGGGGACTTCTTCTTCGCGTGCGCGGGAACAGCGGCGGCGAGGACCGCCAGGAGCACGGCCAGGACCATGAAGAACCTCTTCAGAGGACTTTCCTCACCTTGAAATAGGAGCCTTCGCGCTCCGGGGCATTGGCCAGGAGCTCCTCCCGGGCCTCGAAAGGCTCGGGGGAATCCTCGCGCAGGACGTCGGCCGGGACCGGCGCCGCAAGGGTCCCGGCCAAGCCTGCCGCGTCGACGCTCGAAAGGTCCGCCATGTGGTCGAGAACCGTCCCGAGCTGGGACTGGTAAAGAGCGGCCTCGTCGGCCGTGAGCGTCAGCCGCGCCAGCCGCGCGACTTTTCGGACGATGTCGATGGAGATACCCATAAAATCATGCAGGTTCCAGAGGCGCGTAGCGCACCAGGAGCTTCGTGGTCCTGCCGTCGTCGAAACGGACCATCACGCGCGCGTCCTTGCCGGAACCCGACGACTCGGTCACCTTCCCCAGGCCGAAGGAGGGATGACGGACCCTCATGCCGACCCGCATCGCGGCCAGGGACCGGACCGGCGCGGCATCCGGGCTCCGGACCGGGCGGGAGGGCAGGACCGGGGAGCCCTGCGTGAGCTGGGACTCCAAGATGAACCGCGACGGCAGGCTGGCGAAGACGTGGCCGAAGATCCTCCGTGTGTTGGCATGGGTCAGATACAGCTTCTCGCGCGCCCGAGTCATGCCCACGTAGCAGAGCCGGCGCTCCTCTTCGAGGTCCTTGGGCGCGGCGTTGGAACCGATGGGGAAAAGCCCCTCCTCGAGGCCGGTGAGGAAGACCACGGGGAACTCCAGGCCCTTGGCCAGGTGTACGGTCATGAGGGTGACCGCCGGGACGCTCTCGTCGTAGGAGTCCACCCCGCTCTGCAGGGCGACCTCCTCCATGTAGCGGCCGAGGTCCGCGGCCTCACCGGCGGCGGAAAGCCTGAGTTCGTAGTCCTTGGCCGCATTGACCAGCTCCGCGATGTTCTCCAGACGGCCGGCGGCCTCCGGGTCGGTCTTGGTCTCCTCCTCGAGCCACACCCTGAGGCCGGAGGCCTCGATGACCGTCTCCAGCGCCACGCACGGGGGCCGGCTGGCCGCCTGGGAGCGCAGGTGCTCCATGAGCTCGACGAAGCGCTGGATGGCCCGCTTCGAAGCCGGGCTCACGCTGGAGAGTCCCGGAGCGACCTTGAGCGCCTCCCACAGCGACATCCCGGACTCCCGGGCGTCGTGGGAAAGCCGATCGAGGCTGGCCTTGCCGATGCCGCGCGGCGGAACATTGATGATCCTCACGAGGGCCGCGGTATCATCCGGGTTGACGATGGCTCGGCCATAGGAGAGGACGTCCTTGACCTCCTTGCGCTCGTAGAACCGCATGGCGCCCACGATGCGGTAGGGGAACCGCGCGGCCCTCAGGGATTCCTCGAAAGCGCGGCTCTGGGCATTGGTCCGGTAGAAGATCGCGATGTCGCGCAGGCCCCGGCCGGCCTCCACGAGCTGCGCCACGCGGCGGACGACCCACCGGGCCTCCTCGACCTCGTTGGGCAGCTCCATCGTCTCGATGGGCTCTCCCGCGGCATTGTCGGTCTTTAGCTTCTTGGGCTTGCGGTTGCGGTTGTAATGGATGACCGAGACCGCGGCCTCCAGGATTTGGGGCGTGGACCTGTAATTCTGCTCCAGGGTCACCACGCGGGTGTTCGCGAAGTCGCCCTCGAACTCCAGGATATTGCCGATGTTAGCCCCGCGCCAGGAGTAGATGCCCTGATCGTCGTCACCCACCACGCAAAGGTTCTTATGCTCGGCCGCGAGGGTCCGGGCGAGGCCATACTGGGCGCGGTTGGTGTCCTGAAACTCGTCGACCAGGACATGCTGGAAGAAACCCTGGTAGTGCTTCCGAATATCCTCATGATTCCTAAGGAGATCGTAGGCCTTCATGATCAGGTCGCCGAAATCGAGCGCCCCCGCGGCATCCATGAGGCGCTGGTAGGCCTCGTAGATGCTCGCCGCGGTCTGACGGGCCGGGTCGGGGGAGGCATCGGAGTGGATCTTGTAGGACCCCGCGTCGAGGAGGTCGTCCTTGGCGCGAGAGATGATGTGCACGTACATCCCGGCCTTGTTCTTCTCCTTCTCGAGGCCCAAGGTCTTCATGGCCTCCACGATCGTGCGCTTCTGGTCGTCCTCGTCGTATATGGTGAAATGCCGGCCGAGGTTCAACTTCTCATGGTGGCGCCGCAGGAGGCGGCAGCAGAAGGAGTGGAAGGTGTGCACCCACACCCGCGACCCCGCGCCCGGAGCGAGGTCCGAGATCCTCTTCTTCATCTCCCCGGCCGCCTTGTTGGTGAAGGTGACGGCCAGGATGCGGTCCGGAGAGACCCCCCCTTCGATGAGGCGGGCCACCCGGTAGGTGATGACCCGGGTCTTGCCGGTCCCGGCCCCGGCCAGCACCAGGAGCGGCCCCCCGTCATGGAGGACCGCCGCGCGCTGTGGTTCGTTGAGGTCGTCTAGGTTCAGGGCCACAGGTGGAATCAGCATATTCTATTACATTCAGGGCTCCAGGGTCAGCCCGAACGGATCGAGAACAAGAAGGGGCCCGGGCGCCAAAGGCACCCGGGCTCCTGGAACGCTTCGAACGATTATCGAGCGGAGTCGAATCCGATGTTCTCGATGCTTTTCCCCACTCTCTCCTGGAGGGAGGTCAGGGAACCGCTCTTCACGCCTCCCTCCGGCACCTTGTCCTCGGCAGCGGGCTGGCCTACGGCCTGGCCCTCGGCGTCGAACAAGGCGAAGGTCCCGTCCTTGAGCAGGCACAGGATCCTCAGCGGAGAGCCGTCCTCCGTGTTCGAGAAGCGGACCTCGCTGACATCCCCGGCAAGATACGCCAGGAACACGGGCTCGGCATCCTCGTCCTCGGACACGTCCAGGGCGTACAGGAACGCTTCCTGCCTCTCGCCGTAGACCTGCACGAGCCTGGTCCCATCCGTGCTGTAGAACGCATTGTCGTTCTCGTTCACGGGCTCAGCCGGCTGCTCCGGCTGGGGCTGGGCCGGCGACTGCGGCGGAGCCGTGACAGGCTCGGGCCTGAGCACGACCCCGTTCTGCACGTCATCGTACCGGTAGTACTGGTCGTTGACATTGATGTATATGATGGTGATGTTGACCGGGTCCTGATACCACCAGTGCTGCTGATGCCAATACACCCACCTGCTCCACCGAGGATCGAACCACCAGAACCGGCCGTCATGGTACCGGGTCCAGTAGTAAGTCGGCCCCATGTAGAACCCGTACCAGTGGCTGCCGTACATGTCGTAATAGTGGCTGTAGGAGATCCCGTCGAACTGATGCCAGTAGTAGTAGTCCCGCCGGGTCTCGTACCCGATGTTCAGCCTGATGTGGTTGATGATGGTGACGTTGTTGACGATGGTGGTGTGGCGGGGAGCGCCGACCCACGGCCGCGCCATGATGGGCCTGCCGAAACGGTCATGGGACGGATGGCGGACCTCATGCCGGTCGCGGATGATGAGATGCGGCTGGGAGATGCGGTCCGGCCGCGGCAGAGGCCGGGCATGAGGCCGCTCCGGCCTGGGCTGGCCGGGCCTGACCGGTTGGGGCGCGGGTCTCAGGACCGGAAGCCGGATCGGAGGCCTGGGCTTCCCGGGCCTTGGCTGCGCATGCGGGGGCCTGGGTTGCTCAGGCCGGGGTTGAACATGCGGCGGCCTGGGCTGTTCAGGCCTCGGCCGCACATGCGGAGGCTTCGGCTGCTCGGGCCTCGGGTCGACACGGGGCTGTCTGGGCTGTTCAGGCCTGGGCTCCACGCGGGGCCGTCTCGGCTGCTCCGGCCTTGGCTCGACGCGAGGTTGTCTGGGCTGCTCAGGCCGCGGATCAACGCGCGGCTGTCTAGGCTGCTCAGGCCTCGGGTCCACGCGAGGCTGTCTGGGCTGCTCCGGCTTGGGCTGAGGCGTCACCCGGGGCCGTTGTTGGGGAGGAGCAGGCTTCTTCGAGTCCCTGTCTCCCCTTCCCAAGGCAAACGCCCCGAAGTCCGTATGCGAAATCAGGGCTTCCATGCCGAGCGCTGCGGATTCCCCGGCTTCGATAGTCCCCTGGCTGACGGCAGCAAAAGCGCTGGAACTCCAGGCCATTGCCGCCAAAACCAGCAGTGTCATTCTCATGGTCATCATGTGCTCCCTTGATTCAAGATTCCGGATTTTCGTGCGGGCCGACCTTGCGGAATATCCGCCTGATCGTCAGGAAAGACAGCCGGGCGAGGATCGCCCGTGGGAGGGACGGCTCACTTCTTAGAACTCAGGTGGGGTGGTTGGACAGGACTCAAGTCTGTAGGCAGGCGACGGGCCAAGTCCGGCTGGAACTCAACCCTGACTGACTGGAGGACCGCGACCATGGGAGGATGCACGACCACTGGAGTCACCCGGTTGTCGGACCTGATTCCATCCAGGTCGCGGCCGGATTGCCGGACCTTATGAAAGCCCAGGGCGCGCCGGTCCGTGGGATGCCGCTCGCGTTTCGTCAGGACCCTGGCGAACGCCTTGATCGCCTTGCTCGGGGAAACGCTGAACCCCTGGGACTGGCCGGCCTCGCAACGGGTGACAAGCCGGACCCCGCTCGCGTTGGCGAGCATCAAGACGATGACGATGAACTTCTTCAAGCGCCTCACGATCGTTCCACGGGCAAGGGCCCACTAAAGGCTATCACGACCCCCCCAGGCAGGCATGGGCCCATGGGCCCACGAATCGGGGCGTTTTGGGCCTATGCCCTGATAGGTCCTATGGCCCGCCGGAAGGAACGGGGTGGCGCTATCCTAGTCGAGCCGAGGCACGCTTGCGGAACGCCTCGCGGACCTCGCGCACGAGCTCCGGCTTCATCAGCAGGTCAAGGCCGGTCAGGGCCAGGACCTTGACCGAGGTCAGCAAGGCGGCATGGGCCAGGCGCGTCAGGGACCTGCGGGCGAATTCCCTGGTGTGCAGGTCCGAGCCCTTGGGCGCGGTCGCGGCGTAGACGTAGAGCGCGGGCACGCGGTGGCTCACGGTCCCGAAGTCCGAGGACCCCGGGACCTCGTCGAAAGGGACGATCTCCCGGACCCCCAGGGACCGGAGGTTCTCCTCCACGAGCCCTGCCAGCACGGGATTATTGACGATGTTGTCCACGGGCCGCTCGAACTCGCGCACCTTAAGCCCGCACCCCGTGGCCAGGGCCGCTGCCTTCGCGCAGTCTTTCACCTTCCGGGCCACCTCGTCGAGGCGGTCCCGCCCGGCGCAGCGGACGTAGAACCGCGCCTCGGTGTGATCCGGGATGACGTTGGGAGCGCTGCCTCCCTTGGTGATGATGCCGTGGACGCGCGCGTCGCTCCGGAGCTGTTGGCGCAGGGCTCCGATGCCGTTGAAGAGCAGGATCATGGCGTCCAGGGCGTTGATCCCTTCGTGCGGCGTGCCGGAGGCATGCGAGGGCCTTCCGCGGAACTCGAACTCGAGCGCGTCGAGGGCGAGCCCCCCGGTGTTCACCATCCACATGCCCTCGGGGTGGACCATGACCACCGCGTCGGTCCCATCGAAAAGCCCTGCCCGGACCATGTCGACCTTGGCGCTGCCGTTCTCCTCGGCGGGAGCGCCGAAGAGGCGCACGCGGCCGCCAAGCTCTTCCGCGAAAGGCGCCAGGGCCAGGGCCGCGCCGAAGCCTGAAGCCGCGATGAGGTTGTGGCCGCAGCCGTGGCCGATCTCCGGCAGGGCGTCGTATTCCGCCACGAACCCGAGGCACGGCCGGCCCGTGCCCCTGCTTGCCGTGAACGCGGTCGGGAGTTTCTTGAGCGGCCTCTCCACCCGGAAGCCCTGCCCCTTGAGCTTCGAGGCCAGGAACTTCGAGCACGCGCGCTCTTCGAACCCCAACTCGGGATGCCCGTGCACGAACCGGCTCACGCCGAGGATCTCGGCCTCCAACTCCGCGACCCTCTCAAGAAGCCTCTCTCTCAGTTCCATCATAAAGAAATGCGCTCGCCAGGAATCGAACCTGGATACCCGGCTTCGCAGGCCGGGACACGATCCATTGTGTTACGAGCGCGCAAAAAGCGGAACGTGATTATAGCTTATTCATCCTCGGCGGCGCATGAGCACCGCTGTTTCCACGTGCGGCGTGTGCGGGAACAGGTCGAAGGCCTCCGCCTCTGAAACCTCGTAGGCCGTGCCGAGCGCCTTGAGGTTCAGTCCCAAGACATCCGGATTGCAGGACACATATATAAGGAACGGAGCCGGGTTCGAAAGCACCGCGGCCAGGAGCTTCGGATGGAGCCCGGGCCGCGGGGGATCCACGATGAGGACATCCGCCGGCGGCAGCAACGGCATGATATCCTCCGAGAGCCCTTGGAGGAACCGGCTGTTCGCGATGCCGTTGAGCGCGGCATTGACCTTGGCGTCCGCGACGCCGAGGGGATTCGACTCCACGCCGACCACCTCCCTACACGCGTCAGCCACCGAGAGCCCGATGCCGCCGCCTCCGCAATACAAGTCCTGGACTCTTTCAGGGGCGAGGGCTTTCACCCAAGCCCGCACCCGCCCGTAGAGCAGTTCCGCGGCCAGGGTGTTGGTCTGGAAGAATGACTGGGGCGAGATCCGGAACTTGAGGCTCCGGCCTGGAAGGTTCAGGACCTCGGTGATGAAGCCGCTTCCCGACAAGACCTCGCGCGAGTCGCAATCCGCGGTGTCCGCGACCCGGGCATTGACGCCCCACAAGGCCGTGCTCACCTTCCCTGCGGCCAGGGCCTTGAGGAAAGACTCCTTAGGAAAGGAGCCTGCCGGGGTCGTCCGGCCTCTGGCCGGCCGGCGTCCTGGGAGCTCTGCGGACAGGGCGGCCGTGGTCACGAGCAGGACCATCCTCTCCGCCGTGTTCCTGGCCTCCCGCAGGACGAGATACCGCAGGAATCCGACCTTCTTGACGCCGTTGTAGGGCTCGAGCCTCTCCGCGAGCGCCCATTCCCTCACGCCGGCGAGGATGGCCGAGGCCTCCTCGGAGCAGAGGAGGCAGGAGCCCACGTCGATGACCTTGTTCCACCGCTTGCGGGCCTTGAACCCGAGCCTCAGCCACGGGCCGTTCTCCTCCGGGGGATAGACGTCGCCGAACGAGAACTCCATCTTGTTGCGGTAGCGCCACGCGGCCGGAGCGGGCCGTACCGCAGGGGAGAGGTCCAAGCCGGCGGCGGAGAAGGCGGCCGACACCCTCCCTGCCTTGGCTATCAGCTGCTCCTCATAAGGGACATCCTGCGAGGAACAGCCCCCGCATTCCCCAAAGTGCCGGCACCTTTCGTCAGGCATCGTTGTCGGATGATACCAATTGACGGTTTGCCCTGACACCGCTGGGAGATTGGGCCTGGGTCCTGGGCCCCCTCAGGACTCGAAGGCCCAGAAAGGAATGGGCCGTTTTTTGGCCGTTTTCCGGCCTTCAAGACCCAAGTGCGTCCTTGGAGGCTTTGAGTACAATTCCTTCATGAAAGCCACGAAGATCCCCTCCATCATTCTATCCTTTGCCGTCCTCCTGTCCCCCGTCGGAGGTTCGGCCCAGACGCTCCAGATGCAGGCCGCCAGGCCCTCCGCTGTCCAGGCCGGCGTCCCCATGATCTCGGTCAACCCCGGCCTCGGCAACCCGGCCGCAGGCACTCTCCCCTCCGGCATGGATGTGAAGGCCACGGTCACGGGCCTCGGCATCCCCTCTCTGCAGACCTTCCCGGCCCTCCAGGTCGGAGCGGCTGAGGTCTCGGCGCTCCCCGCCGGAGCCCCCGCGCTCCCAACCCTCGAGATGGCGGCGGCTCAGGCCGCGGCCCCCATGGCTCCCGCAGTCGCCGCCCCTGAAAACATCGCGCCTTCGGCCGCCGCTCCCGCCGTGGAAGCGTCAGCCGGCCAGGGAACATCTTCCGTGGGCAAGAACGCTTCCAGGATCAAGAAGCTCGTCAACGCCTTCGTTTCCCGGATCGGCTTCAACCAGCCCTCGGAGGCGAGCATCTCCGGCACCGCCCTGACCGGCAAGCTCAAGCCGGTCCTCCTGCCCAACGGCGCCCTTCCCGACGCCCCGCCGGACGTCCCCGTCGGCGCGGCCAGCGGCGCCCGCGACATCAACACCATCCACGGGGTCGAGGTCCTCGACCAGTCCCCGGCGCCCGGCATCTTCGACCAGGGCCCGATCGTGCTCCAGGCCGACCCCGGCAGCGAGGCCGCTATCGAGGCCGCGCTGCGGTCCCTGGTGGACTCCCAGGTCGCGAAGTACGGCGTCACGAGCGCGGAGCTCCAGACGGTCCACGTCAAGCGCGTGGCCGGCGTCGGGCATCAGACCGACACCATCTTCGCCTACTTCCGGCAGTCCAAGGACGGCTACGTCATCCGCGGCTCGTACCTCGGCTTCACCGTGAAGGTCATCAAGGGCAAGCCCGTGGTGCTCGCCTCCACCGCCAAGCTCTTCCCGAACATGGTCGTCGACACCACCCCCATCTTCTCCGAGCCCGAGATGCGGGACGCGGCCATCAACTACCTCGGGGTCAACCCCCAGCAGATGGGCCTGCAGATGCAGGCCTATGGCCAGCAGATCATCCACATCGGCAGCATCTGGAGGGCGGTCCAGCTCTACACCGTCGAGACCCTGCCCTTCATGATCGCGGTCGACGTGGTCACCGGCACGGCCTTCGCCTGGGACGCCCGGGCCAATGCCGACGCCGACGCCGCAGCTTCGGGCAAGATCGAGGGACGCGGCGTGGCCGAGGGCCCGACCAAGGCCGACACCGTGCCCGACGTCCTGCCCATGGCGGACATGGACGTCACCCTGTCGAACGGCAAGAAGGTCCAGACCGACTCCAAGGGCGGCTTCTCGGCTGACGCGACGAAGAGCGCCGACACCGACCCCGCGGACCCGGCGAAGACAGGGGACGTGACCTTCAAGGCCACGCTGTCCGGGAGGTACGTGCAGGTGGAGAACCAGGGCGGCAAGACCCTGACCATCTCCGGCACGCTCAAGCCCGGCACGGAAGCCTCGGTCGTCTTCAATCCGACCGGCGCCTCGGAGGAGGACATCGCCCAGGTCAACGCCTACTACCACTTCACCCAGCTCATCGAGTACGCCAAGGCGCACGGCATCGACGACAAACGCCTCGAGCGCGCGATCCGCATCCGCACCAACATCGACGACGAGTGCAACGCGTACTACACGCCCGGCTGGCCCAGCCTCAACTTCTTCAAGTCCAGCTCCAACTGCGCCAACACGGCCTTCGCCTCGGTCATCCGCCACGAGGGCGGGCACTTCATCGACGACATGATCGGCGGCATCGTCAACGGTGGATTGAGCGAGGGCTGGGGAGACATCTTCTCCATGTTCATGTCGAACAACCCCATCGTGGGCGAGGGCTTCCTCAAGAACCAGGAGCCCAACTACGTCCGCCACGGCGAGAACAAGCACCAGTACAAGGAGTACGACGAGGTGCACGACCAGGGCCAGGTCTGGATGGGCTTCGCCTGGAAGCTCCGCAAGGCCCTCATCGCCTCGCTGGGCCGGGAAGCCGGCGCGGCCGTGGCCGAGGCCATCATCCTGCCCACCCTGTTCTCCAAGGCCGCGGACATCCCGACGGCCATCGCCCAGGTCCTCCTCAACGACATGGACGCCAACGGGGTCATGCCGCATGAGGCCGAGATCCGGGCCGCGGCCAAGGAGCACGGCGTGGACATCCCCAAGAGCCCCGGAGCCGCAGGGCTCTTCACCTACGCCAGCCACGTCATCACGGACTTCCTGAGCCCGATGTCCCCCGCGGCCGGCGTGGAAGGCGCGACCCTCAAGGCGAAGATGACCTTCACGGTCGGGGCCTTGATGCGCGGCCAAGTCCGGCGCGAGCTCGAGAAGTTCCTCGACCAGAGGGACGGGATCACCTACCAGCTGAAGGAATACAAGGGCTGGCTCTCCTCGGACTTCCTGCTCGTGGTCGAAGGCCCGGAGGCGGAGGTGCGCCGGGTCACGGACGCCATCCAGAACTGGTTCCAGAGCCTCGAGGGCGAGCGCATGGCCTTCGTGCCCGCCGGTTCGCAGACGAACGCGCGCGCGCCAGAAGCCATCGTTCCGTCTTGGTTCGACGCTTCGGGACTGTCTTTCGCTTTCGTGAAAAAGGCGAATGACGGCCTCTTGATGGCGATATTGCGCCGCGGACGCTACGAATTGAGCGTCTTCTTGGATGAGAAAGGAAGCGGCCAGGCGATCTTCACGAAGTACTCTCTCAACCCCATGGGCACGCCGAAGAAGGAGGAAATCCCTCTGACGACCGGAGCCTCGCGCCGGGCCGTGGCGGAGATCCTGCGCGCGACTCAGGCCGCCGAACCCGTCAGCGGCGCCGAGAAGTCCGTTCTCGATGCGATTCTCGCCATGTTGGATGGTTCACTAGCGATCCTCGAGCCGCGCTAGGCGGGATTTCAACGGCGCGATGAAGGCTTCTTCGCTCCGGGAGCCTTCTTCGGTTTCGGCGCCGGAGGAGCCTCCTCGGACGGGGCGGCGAGACCCGGGGCCGGACGCGGCCTGAGCTTGGCCTGGGGCGGCTCGAAATCGGGCCAGTCCTCGCCTCCCCCCCAGCGGAACGTCGCGCCCGCGCGGTGGCTCCAGCCCAGCTTTCCATATGGCGCCACAGCGTAGTCGAACGAAAGGGTCTTGTACTTGACGCCGCCCCCCCAGGTGATGCCGGGCCCGCCGTCGTTGCGGCTGCTGTAGCCCAGCCTGAAGGCCAGCATCTTGAGGAAAACGCCCTCGATCCCGGAACCCACATGGGTCCGGTCCTCGCGCTGACGCATCCCATCCACCGAGACCGTGAACGCGGCGCCCCCCATGTCGAAGCCGTAAGCCGCGCCCCAGCGGAAATTGAGCGGAAGGTTCTCGGTCGTCGCATTGAACCGCAGGGGCGGGCCCAGGTTCTGAACCGCGAACCCCAGCGACATCCTGGGCCTGGGCACCAGCAGAACGCCCACGTCCACGGCGTGGCTGTTGGACGCGATATCATCGATCTGCTCGTAGATATACTTATAGCCGACGCCGAAACTCAGGTTCGGCAGGACAGCCTTCCCATATCCCATCCCCAGGGCGAGGCTCGATATCCCGTAGCGCCCCAAGCCGGCCCCCCACGGGTTGTCCACCGTGGTCTTGGGGATGTTGGTGAAGGCGCGATAGTTGCCCGAAAGCCCGAAACCCTGCTTGACGCAGATGCCGACCGAGTCCTGGTGCGAGTTGGTGATGAACTCATCGTGCATCATGGAACCTTCGTAGCGGCGCGCCAGGCCGAGGCCCGCGGGGTTGTAGAAGAGGGCGTTGGAATCAGCGGCAAGCGCGGTATAAGCTCCCCCGAGGGCCGAGGCCCTTGCGTTCGAGTCGTGCAAAAGGAACTGGAGCGGGTCGCCGCTCGACGGCCCGGCCATGGCCCACGCGGGCCACAGGGAGAGCGCCAGCCACCACGGGAACCGTTTCATGGTTGCCTCCCACTACGATGGACGCAACCATTTCCTCGCTTAGGCTCGGTCATCTTATGATTGCCAGCTTCCAGACCTTGATCTTGCGGCCGGGGCTCTCGATGACGGCATAATACCCGCCCGAGGGCGCGTCCGCGCCGTTCTTGTTCCTGCCGTCCCAGCGCACGACCCCGCCGGAGTTGAAGGTGCGCATGGCGTCGATCTCGGTCCCCAGCAGGTCATAGATCGTGAGGGTCACTTCGACCGGCAGGTTGTCGAAGGTGATGCCCTGGCCCGACGCGCAGGCGTTCTGGCCGCAGGGCCGCCCCTCGTTGGGGTTGGCGCTCCCGGGCTTGAAAGGGTTGGGGTAGACCCGCATCTGCTCGAACCCGTTGGCCGACCCGGCCCCGCCGATCGCGTAAAGGCTGAAGTGCCGCACGCCGATGGAGGCCGTCTTGGCCGTCGTGTCCACGGTGGGCCGGCCGACGAAGGTCCACCGGCTCCGGGACTCATCCAGGGTGTAGACCTCGATATCCGCCGCGTTGAGCGGAGGGTTCGTGCCGTCCACGACCCCGTCTCCATCAGCGTCAGGATAGGGCAGGGAGATCGTGACGTCGCCCGAGAAGGCCCCTCCCACGGCATTGCCCGCGGAGTCGTAGAACACGAACTCCCGGATGGTCGCCAACACCATGTTCTGCCCCGGAGTGAGGCTCGTGTTGGCCGCGGCCAGGCTCGTGGCGCTGGCCGAAAGCGCGGCGGTCAGGGGCGAGGTCGACACGGCGATGCCCCCGGAAGTCAGGCCGCCGGGGTAGAGCACTCCGGCCGGGATTTCCACCGAGGTCTGGCCGTCGCCTGCCGTCACGATCGTTTCCGCGTCGTTCGTCACGGGCTGGGTGGAAACCCCTCCCACCTCCAGGGTGAGCGTGGAGACGACCGCGGAGAAGATCGCGCTCTGCCGGTCCTGGGCGTTCCAGGAAAGGATACGGACATAATAGGTCGTGCCTCCCCGCAGGCTGACCAGCGTCTTGCTGCGCGTCGTCAATCCCTCCGAAAGCGGAGCGATCGTGCTGATGGCCCCCGCGAAGTCGGAAGAAGACGACATCTGGATCGAGTACCGGGTCCCGGCAGGATTGTTGTTCGCGTCCCACGAGATGGTAAGGGAGCTGCGCGAGACGCCGGCGAAATCCACGGTGGTGGGGACCGCGGACAGGGTATAGACCACGCTCGAGGCCGAGACCGCGCTGCCGAGCTCGCTGGCGGCCCGCACCTTGCGCGTGACCGCGGCATTCGGGGCGAGCCCGCTTTCCGCGTAGGTCCATACCGCGGTGGACAGAGTCCCGGACATGTCCGCGTCCGCCGCGGAGAGCACGACGTAGCCCTCGCTGTTGCCGTCCTGGGTCCAGGTCCAGACGATGGATGTCGAACTCGCCACGGCCCCGCCAAAGGAGGCGGGCGCGGAAGGCGCCGAGGAGTGGAGGTGGAAACGGCCGTACCGCGGATTCTTTCCCGCGCCGACCTGGGTGAAATCACCGCCCGAATGGAGCCTGAAGCCTCGCAGGCTCAGCACCCGCACCGTGGCGTCGGCGTCAGGGTTCCAGCTGTTGGCCGTCCCTGAGGCGGCTCCGATCGCGGCCAGTCTGTTCCGGAACTGCCCGCCGATGACGGTGAAATCCCCGCCCGCGTAGACCAGGGGTCCCTCCACCGCCAGGGCGTGGACCGCGCCATTCGGGCTGGGATCCCAGGCCGCGGCGTTCCCGGCGGAGGCGTCCACGGCGGCGACATAGTTGCGCGCCGCGCCGCCGATGCTGGTGAAGTCCCCGCCGGCGAAGACCGCGGTCGTGCTCACGAACAACGCCCGGACCGTTGCGTTGGCTCCCGGGTTCCAGGAGGTCGCCAGGCCCGTGGCCAAGGAAAGCGCTGCAAGGCGCTGGCGGCCGGTCGCGCCGTTGACAGTCGTGAAGTCGCCGGCCGCGTAGAGGATGGAATCCCCCAACGCGAGAGCGCGGACGACCCCGTCCATGTCAGGATTCCAGCCGGAAGCCGTACCCAG
>JACRNU010000072.1 GCA_016234805.1 Elusimicrobiota bacterium | reverse complement strand
CCTCGATGGCTTCGGCTTCCTTGTTCCCAGGCTCGAAGGCCGCGTCATCCTGGGCGCTCTATGGGATTCCAGCGTGTTCCCCGGCAGAGCGCCCCAGGGCCGCGTGCTCGTGCGCGTCATGGTAGGCGGCGCCCGCCAGCCTGAGTTGGCGGGCCTGCCCGAAAAGGATCTTTTGGACATGGTACAGAAGGAGCTCTCCGAGACCATGGGGATCAAGGCCCAACCCATCTTGAGACAGGTCTTCGTGCACCGGGAAGCCATCCCCCAGTACCCCGTGGGCCACGGAGTCGCGCTCGCTCGCATGGACTCCAGGCTCAAGCTCCTGCCCGGTCTACACCTCAACAGCAACGCCTATCGCGGCATCGGGCTCAACGACTGCGTGCTCCAGTCCCGCTTGACAGCGAAACGAGTCCTGCCCGACCTGGACTGAAAACCCGGGCCGCCCAGTTCTAATATTGCATGTACTTGACATATATAGCTATTACATGCTATATATAAACGCACACCCTTCCCGGGTCACACACACAACCCATGGCTCCCCGCTCCTTTGAGTTAAGAGAGTTCTTCCACTTGACCCTGCTCCGCCATCTGCACGCCCGGCTGTCCGGTCGCCGCGCCTATGCGGTGAAGGGCGGGATATGCCTGCGCTTCTTCCATCGCTCCCCCCGCCTCTCGCAGGACATGGACCTGGACGTGGCACCCGAGATCCCCATCCACGAGCTCCAAGACGCCATGGATTCCATCCTGGGAGGGCGGGCTTTCATCGCATCGCTTCTTCCGCAAGGGATCACGCGGATCGAAGTCCGCAAGCCCAAGCAGACGGAAACGACGCAGCGCTGGAAGGTTTCCCTCTTCCTGGGCGCGGGAGAGCCTCTCCCCACCAAAATCGAGTTCAGCCGGCGCAATGACAGCATCAACTACGCCGCGGCCATGCCGGACGCCGAACTCCTCTGGCGCTATCGGGTGACGCCCTTCGCAGCCCGGTTCTACGATCCTCCGACGATGACGGTCCAGAAGCTCGGCGCTCTCGCCGCACCTTCGCGCTACGCGGTCCGCGACCTCTTCGACATCCATCACTTGCTGCGCGTCGTCCTGGTCAAGCCGCAAGACATCGCCGGCTTGGTGAATCAAAAGACGGTGGAAAGCGCCACGGATAAGATCAACGACTTCACCTATGCCGACTTCAAGGAGCAGGTCCTGCCGTATCTGTCAGGAGAACTGATGGACCTCTTCCGGAATGCGCAGGCCTTCACACGCCAGAAGGCCGAGGTCGAGCAAGCCTTGCTCGAGATGCTGCGATGAGCGTCGCCGCCGCCGCGCTGGTCAAGCTCATGCAGAGGCACTCCCTGCGGGTCTTCACGACCGCGGACCTCATCACGATCTCAGGCGTGGCCCCCGCCGCGGCCACCAAGGCCCTCGCCCGCCTTGCCGCTCAGGACTTGGTCGTTCGAATCAAGAAAGGCGTGTGGGTCAGCAAGCTCGCCGCGGATCTCAATCCGTATGAGGCCGTGCCCTATCTCCGGGCGCCCTGGCCCGCCTACGTCTCGCTCCATAGCGTCCTGGCCGACCGCGGCGTGGTTGAGGAGATCCCGCAGGTGGTCTATGGAGTCTCCGCCGCGCCGCCCAAGCGCCTCCGGACGGCCATCGGAGAATTCCACATCCACCACCTCCCAGCCCGGCTGATATGGGGCTACGAAGTCAAGCATCAGGGCCGAGCAAGCTATCCGGCCGCCGAGCCTGAGAAGGCGTTCCTGGATTTGGCCTATCTGGCGCTCATCCCCAGGTGTCCGCTGGCCTTCCCCGCCAAGCGCGGCAAGAAATGGGACCTGGATATCCCGAAGCTGCAGCGGTACGCCAAGCGATTCGAGTTTCCCCCTCTCGACTCCTGGCTCAAAGACCACCGCCTCACATACTGACGCCAAAAGAATCGCGCCACCCGGTGCAAGGAGGTAGCCAAACTCCGGGCGGCGCAAATCTTTTCGGACCGGCTTGCTTAGAACTTCGTTGTAGACGTCGTACTTGCCGTTGTTGATGCCGTCCGTGCGGTCATCCCAGCGGTCCGAGCGATAGTTGAAGCTCGCGGTCAGGCTCTTGAGCGCCGGAGGCGCGTACTCAACGCCCAGGCCCAGCCTCTGGATGCGGACTTCTCTAGGCTGCAGGTCCGTCACGTCGCCGACCGGCCGGCCTGCCTGCCCGGCCGTCCTGAACCAGTCGAACTCCAGGTGGACCGGGGTGCCTGACACGGACCGGGTGTAGGCGCCGTTGGCCAGGAGCATGAAACCGGCCGGCAGGTTGACCCTGCCGTTTGCGCTCAAGGTGTCGTTCTCTTCCTTGAAGTTCATGGTCGGGTCGTGCAGGAGGTCGGTCACGGTCACGGTGGCCGAGATCCGGGGGCTCGCGCCGAACCAGCCCTCCGCGTGGGTCTTGGATTTCTCATGGGCGTAGTTGAACGCGGCGGAGCCGTGCTTGCCGGCCCACCCAGTGCCCGCCCTCCACTCGCGTCCGAACGTGTTCGTGCGCGTGAAGTTCGACGCGTCGTTGCGCTCGCCCGTGTAGTCGAAGCCGCCGTCCACGTAGAAGCCCATGGGGCAGGGGATGAAGAGCTCGGCTCCAGCCTGGTCTCTCCAGGTCGGCTCGCTCTCGAAGGAGGGCCGGTTGGCCAGCATCTTCTTGTAATGACCCGCCAGAGAGGCCTCGAAGGGCAGCTCCACCTCGACCTCCACGTTCATCCGGTGCTGGACGTCCTCCTCGGCCACGCCGTTGGCGTGCGTGCCGTAGGGGATGGTCAGGCCGTTGCGGCCGTAGATGATGCTCGAATAGGTCGCCTGGTTGTTGAACTGCTCGGTCGGGGCATTGGTCCTGCGCACGTAATCGATGCGGTAGCTCGCCTTGAGCTCGACCGGGTCGACGACCTTGTAGCGGCCGCCGAACTCCCCGCGGACGGTTCCCCTGTCGAGCTGGTCCGCGCTCACGCGCCGGTCGCTGTTCGAGTTGCCGTTCGAGTCCCAGAATTCCTTGTTCTCACGCACGTTCATGTTGCGGCCGTAGAGACGGGCGTAGAGGGTCAGGTGCCGCACGCCCGTGTAGAGGGCGTTCAGGCTCCCGGTGAAGATCCGGTTCTGGAAGCCGTCGTTGAGGTTCCTCCTGCCGTTGAAGACCGCCGCGCCCGAGAGCGAAAGGGCATGGGACGGGTTCCAACGGAACTTCAAGTCCTGGATGTGCCACTTCGTGTGAGGGGCCGGAGGCTCGGCGGGGTAGTCGATGGTCGCCACCGCAGGCAACGCGGTCGGGCCGAACACATAGTCCTGGAAGTCGCGGTAGGAGAACATGTACACCACGCCCGCGTCCTCTCCGAACTCGACGCCGAAGCCGATGCTCTCCTCGTTGACCTGGCGGTCCACGGGGACCTCGGATCCGGCCGTGGTCTGGCCGCTCATGGCGAAGCGCGTGTAGGTGTTCCCGAAGTCCGTGTTCCGATAGAAGTCCAGGTAGAGGGCGTCCAGGAACGGTACGCCTTTGACGACCGCGTTGAGGTCGTAGAACCTCCTGGCGAAGTAGGTCTCACGCTGTCTCGGATAGCCCAAGCCGCCGCGGTTGAACCATTCATCAATGTAGACGACGTCCTCGCCTGCCTCGGCGAAGTTGCTCTGCCAGAAGGCGTTGTTGAGCCCGATGCCCGTGCGCACGAAGCGCTGGCGGTGCGTAATAGTGTCGAAGTTCCCGGACAACCGGAAGAAGTCGCCCGCCAGCAGCAGCAGGTAGGCGTCTTCCTCGGCGCTGTTGATGCCGCTCACTCCGGCCTCGAAGTCCGTGTAAGGACCCTTGCCCGCGAACGGGCCGAAGACCGAGAAGCCGAAGGCTCCCTCGTACCCGTCGTACTGTCTGCCGTCATACTCGCCCACGAGGCCCTTGGCCCCTTCGTCGGTCGAGAACACGAAGTTGTTGCGGACCTCGGCGTCGTAGCCGGAGGAGGAGTCCTCGGCACGGACCGGCGCGGCCCAGAAGGCGCCCAGGACGAGCGCCAGAATCGCGATTCGGTTCATCATTCTGTCCCCCAGATGTCTCACGTTATCCTACTTTTTCAACGCCGCGTTGCGGTCCGAGCCGTGGATCTCGCGGTGGCAATCGGTGCACCGGCCGCGCTCCGCGAACTTGTAGACGTTGAGCGCGGAAGCGCCGTTGGTCGTCCGTTCCGTGTGCGGCCACTTGTGGCAGCGCAGGCACAGGAACGGCTGTGACTGCTTGAGCATGCTGGCGTTGACCGAGCCGTGCGGCTTGTGGCATATCATGCAGTTCTCGACCACCGGAGGATGCTCCCGGGCGAAGGGTCCGGCCTTGCCGGGGTGGCACTTGAGGCAGGTGTCCTCAACGGACTCGGCCCTCATGTTGCCCTCGACGCCGCCGTGAGGGTTGTGGCAGCCGGAACAGGTCATCTTGCCCTCGATGACCGGATGGTGGGAGGCGAGCTGCATCTCGCCCCTCTCCTTCTTATGGCAGGAGAGGCAGAGTTCCGAGGATTCCTTGACCAGGCTCCCCTTGCCCTCGCCCTTGTGCACGCTGTGGCATTTCACGCAGGAGACGCCGGCCTCCTTGTGGACGCCGGTGCCCCAGAGCATGAGATGGCGCTGGGACTTGTGGCAGGATAGACAGGCGGCGCTGGACTCGGAGGCCGGAAGGTCGCCGACCTTCTTGATCGTGGCGAAGCCCGCGTTGCTCCGGTCCCCGCCCGCGGCGGCGTGCAAAGAGCCCGGCCCGTGGCAGGACTCGCAGGACTTCTCGAACTCGATCTTCTTGACCGCGGGCATGCGCTTGGCGTGGGCGGACTTCTTGAAGCTCTCGCCCTGCTCCGCGTGACACCCGGCGCAGGTAGCGGCGCCGACTTCGGTCGCCTTCTCCTGGCCGTATGCCGCGGGAGCGAGCCATGAAGCGCAGGCCGCCGCGACCATGAATGACGTCAGACTGTTTCGCATCTTCACCTTTCCTCCTGTTGGGATTGTGGAGAAATCTAAAAAGAGTCTATCATCGAGACTGTATCCAGAAAAACGATGAGAGGCATCCCAATGTATGATTTTAGTCATCATTTATCATGACATGGTAGGAACGCCCGACGAGCTCGGCGGACAAGGGGCGGCGGAGGCGGGATCAGGCGGGAGGCCGGGGGAAGGAGGCTTCGCGGAACAGCTCAGCTCGGGTTCGCGTACGAGTGCAGGCCGCTCATGAGGTAGTTCACGCCGAAGTAGGTGAAGAGCACGAACACGAAGCCGGCCACGGAGAGCCACGACATGCGCCGGCCCTGCCAGCGGTGGGTGCGCCTCAAGTGGATGGCGGCGGTGTACACGAGCCAGGTGATGAGGGACCAGGTCTCCTTGGGGTCCCAGGACCAGTAGGAGCCCCAGGCCTCGTTGGCCCAGACCGCGCCCAGGATGATGCCGGCCGTCAGCAGGAGATAGCCCAGGCCCATGGCGCGCTCGTTGAAGCGGTCGAGGGCGGCGGTCAACTCCGCGCTTTTGCGCCAGGCGAGGATGACGACCGAGGCCAAGAAGGAGAGCGCCAGGGCCGAGTAGCCGAACATGATGACCGCCACATGCAGGAGGAGCCAGTCGGACTGCAGGGCGGGCACGAGCGGGGACATGGTCTTGTCCAGGAGCGCGCATATCCCGAGGAGCACGATGGTCAGGCCGGCCACGCCGGCTCCCAGCCAGGACTCGTTCTCCTTTTTCTGGAAGAAGAAGGCGATGCCGGTCAAGCCCCAGGACATGGCGGCCAGGGACTCGAACTGGTTGGCCAGAGGCGCGTGGCCGGCCTCCTTCCAACGCAGGACGAGGAAGGCGGTCTGGAGCAGCCAGGCGGCCCAGAGCGCTCCCCGGCCGGCCTTGCGCCACCCGGGCTTGGCCACGAGGTACGCTCCTGCGAAGGCCATCAGGGAGAGGCCATAGGCCGCGAACGACCAGTTGAAGATCTTCATGTTCATGGCGCTGGGCTCACTTGTAGGAGAAGAGCATAGCGTACACAATGCCGACCACAAGGGAAAGCCCTGCGGCCAGAGCGAGGGAGCCGAACACCCTGGCCAGCTTCACGAACTCAGGCGAAGGCGGAGGCCCGAGCCTGCTCTTGACCCCGGCCCCGGCTTCGAGGTCCCGGTATTCGTCGGGCCGGTCGTAGGCCAGCTCGTCGGCAGGCACGGACCCTGTGAAGATGACCATGTCCATGGGAAACTTGTCCGGCCTGAAGTGGGTGTTGAAGAAGTGGATGGTGAAGATGAAGCCCACCGCGAGCAGGGCCTCGTCGCTGTGGATGATGGTCGCCACATTGAGCGCCCCGCCTGGCAGGACGCGGGTCACGAGCTCGGGGAACCAGAGGGAGAGGCCCGTGGAGCCGATGATCGCGATGCCCCAGAACACGGCGAAGTAGTCGAACTTCTCCCAATAGGTCCACCGGCCGTACGAAGGCCGCGGCCCCTTGCCGATGTACCAGAGCACCGTTTCCAGGGCCTCCCTGGCGTCGCGCAATGTGGGGACCATGGTGTTGGGCCCGAAGAGCATGCCCTTCCAGCCGCCCACGGCCGGGAGCTTGCGCTTGAGCAGGTCATGGAGGTGCGTGCCGAACAACCCGAACATGACCACGGCCGCGAAACGGTGGATGAAGCCCGCGCTCTCGAACCCGCCGAGGAAGTGCGACAGGGCCAGGGCCCAGCCCGTGTAGGAGAACTTGAGCATCATGCCCGTGAAAGCCAGGGTGATGAAGCTCACGATCATAGTGGCGTGGAGGCCGCGATCGAGCGGGGTGAAGCGCACCACCTGGGGCTCGGACGGGTCGTGCGGCTGGGGAGGCCGCCGGCGCCGGGCTTCGAGCGCGCGCGGGATCCACAGCAGGGTATGGATGCCGAACACCGTGAAGGTCCCGACCAGCAGGCCCGTCATCAGCCAGAAGGTCCAGAAGACCAGCGGGTACTTGCTCCGGTCGTGGTGCGTGCTGTGGGTGAGGTAGCCGGCGAAGCGCCGGGTCGCTCCGGGGTGGCACTTGCGGCAGGTCTCGACGATGTTGCGCCTGCTCAAGGACGACTTCGGGTCATTGACCGAGTGGATCTCGTGGCTGCCGTGGCAATCGTGGCACTTGGCGGTCTTGGCATAGCCGAGCTGGGACACCTTGCCGTGGTAGGTCTCGAAGTAGGTGGCCGCGATCTCCTGGTGGCACTTGCCGCAGCGGCCCATGATCTCGAGCTTGAAGTTGCCGATATCGGTCCGCTTGATGGTATGGGCCGAGTGGCAGGTGCTGCACACGGGCTTGGGAGCGTCGGGCTTGTCCTTGGGCCCCGGAACATGGATGCTGGCCGCGTACTGCTCGTAGATCCCGTGGTGGCAGCGCGAACAGGTCTGGGCGATGTTGGCTTGGTTCACGGTCGAGCCCGGGTCCGCGGCCGGGAGCTCGCCGTGGGCCGTGTGGCAGTTGGTGCACATGGCCGTGACGGTCAGGCCGCTCTTGAGCAGGCCTTTGCCGTGGATGCTTTCCACGTAATGGGTGGTGATGTCGTGCTCTATCCCCTTATACTGCCGGGCCGCCTTCTCTCCCTCGCGGTGGCAGCGGGCGCACAGGGCCGGCACCTTGATGGGGAAGGTCGCGGATTTCGGGTCAGCCTTGCCCAGGATGCCGTGGTCGCCGTGACACTCCGCGCACGCGGGGGCGGAGGGGCTGTTCTTGGCGAAAAGCCGGCCGTGCGTGCTCTTCTGGTACTGCTCGACCTGGGCGGTGTGGCAGATGCCGCAATCGACCTTCTTGGGCGCAGTGACGCAGGGGCGCGCTTTCGACGGGGAGACCCCGGCGTGGCACTGGGCGCACGCGACCCTGCGGTGGACCGAGCCAAGGAGCTTCTCGTGGTCGACCCGCAGCATCCTGCCGTCCGCCGCGGCAAGCGGCTTGCCGTGACAGCGCAGGCAGTCGCGGTCCGCCATGCCCTGCTCGTAGAAGACCTTGCGGACCTTGTGCGGCTGGTGGCACTCCACGCACACCGGGATGCTGTCGGGCTTGGCCCGCCAGAGCTTGCCGTCGATGACCTTGCGGTGAGTGTCCTCGATCTGGCTGTGGCACTTCTCGCAGGTCTTGGCCACGTTGGCCCGGGCGATGGATGAGCGCGGGTCCGTGTGAGGCAGGATGCTGTGGGCCGTGTGGCAGGAGGCGCACTGCGCCGAGACCTTCAGTCCCTTTCGCAGGAGCCCATCGCCGTGGATGCTCTCGGAGTAGTTCTCCAGGATCCGGCTCTGGTGGATCTCCCGCTGGGTCTGCGCCTTGGCCCCTTCCTGGTGGCAGGAGCCGCAGACATAGGGGATGCGCAGGGGAGAGACGACTGAAGCGTGGTCCGCGACCGGCACGATGTCGTGCTTGCCGTGGCAGTTCGCGCAGGTGGCGGCCAGCTTGTCCCCCCTGGCAAAGGCCTTGCCATGGAGGCTCTCGCCGTACTTCGTCTGCTCTTCGGCGTGGCAGGCGCCGCAAGCGACCTTGTCCACGCTCCCGGGATGCTCCTTCTTGCCTCCCTGAAGATCGGAGTGGCAGCCCACGCAGCCCAGGCCTCCGTGCACGGAAGCGCCGAAGCGGTCCCCGTGCACGTGCAGGGACACGGTCTTGCCCCCGCGCTCCGTGGCGAACGAGGGCTCGCCATGGCACCCCAGGCATTCCGCGCTCTCCTGGCCGGCAACGGACAAGACGGCCAGGCCGGCGCAGGCGGACAGGCACAGGAACAAGGCCGTCCTGATCTTCGTCCAAGGGAAGCGCATCATCACGGAGAATATATCGCGAAAAAAAGCGGGACGCCATGACCCGGGACAACCAGGGGCATGATTTCCGTCATGCGGCAGGGGATCAGCGCTCGGAAGCGACGGTCTCAAGACCGGAACGGTCCTGCACATCGATGCTCTTGCCGGAGACCTTGATGAGCCGGCGTCGCTGGAAGGCCGAAAGACCGCGGATGACGGTCTCCGGGGATAGTCCGAGGTTGTCCGCGATCTCGCGGCGGCTGTAGACGGGCCGCAGATGGCACGGGAGCCGGCTGTTGGGCACGGGAGGCAGCTTGAGCGACAGGATGAAGGCGGCCAGCCTAGCCTCGGCGGACCGGAAAGCCATGCCCACCACCCGGTCCATGCTGCGGCACAGGCCCATACTGACGCACTGGAGCGATTTGCGGGAGAACTCAGGCTCGGCCTTC
Organism: Elusimicrobiota bacterium; assembly: GCA_016234805.1. Classification (GTDB taxonomy): domain Bacteria; phylum Elusimicrobiota; class Elusimicrobia; order UBA1565; family UBA9628; genus JACQWX01. The sequence continues at coordinate 23,239 of JACRNU010000072.1, read as the reverse complement.
TCGATGCATTCGACGAGCCCGCGGTGCAGGAAGCACACCACGGACTCGCGCAGGGTCTCGGCCGAGGAACAGTAGGGACTGCCCGCCCAGAAGGGAGCGTCGCCCACGAGGTCCCCGCAGGACAGGTAGGAGACCGTCAGCTCCCGGCCGTGGGTATCGGCCTTGACGAGCTTGACTTCGCCCACGCACAGCATGAAGATGCCTTGGGGCTGGTCGCCCTCGTTGAACACGAGCTGGTGCGGCTTGTAGAGCCGCATCCGGCGCTCGGCCTTGAAGCGCTTGAGGGTCTCAGGGGACAGGAAATTGAAGAAGCACCGCTTCTTGCAGTCGCAATCCTTGCAGTGATACTCGGGCTCGAACGGACACTCGAGGTGCGTGGGTATGGCTCTTTTATATCCCATGGGAATAGCCCTCAGCTTGTTGTCTAGGGCACGATGATATCATAAAAGCCCGCGCCAAGCATATCCATAGATGACCACGGTCATGCCCCGGCTATGACGGGGCCCAGGGGGTCACTTCTCGGTGAGGTTGAACACCCCTTCCCAATCCTTGGGAGGCGGCAGCCGAAGGAACCCTTCGATGGCCTTGCCGTAGAGCTGGCTCGGCCCATCCTGCGGAAAAACGGCCAGCACTTCCTGGAAGCGGGCCCGGGCTTTCTCGAATTCCCTGTTGTTATAGGAAACCAAGCCCTCCCGATAGGCGGGGAGGGCCTTCTTCCAGTCCTCGGAGAGCTCCCCCTTGCGCGCCAGAGGCTGATAGACGCGGATGGGCACGGCCTTGCCCACCACGCGGACACGGCCGAGCTCCCGAGCCTCCACCGCGCCCTTGGCGTGCTCTATGGTGCTCTCGCTCGCCATGATGTTGGTCCCGAAGTACTTGTTGGCGCCCTCGAGGCGCGAGGCGAGGTTCACGTCGTCTCCGATGACCGAATAGTCGAAGCGGTGCTCCGAGCCCATGTTGCCCACGATGCAGGACCCAGTGTTGAGGCCCGTGCGGACCTTGACCGGCACGAACTTCGCGCCCGAGGCCTCGGCCTGGACCTTGCGCACCTCGTTGAGCGAGGAGAGGGTCGAGTGCATGTCCAGGGCCGCGCAGAGCGCGTGCTCGGCGTGGTCCGGGTCGTCCAAGGGGGCGTTCCAATACGCCATGATGCAGTCCCCGATGTACTTGTCCACCGTGCCGTGGTTGTCCAGGATGATCTCGGTCATGGGCGTGAGGAACCCGTTGAGGAACTGGATGAGGCCCTGCGGGTCGTAGAACTCGGAGATGGTCGAGAACCCCGCGATGTCGCAGAAGTGGAAGGTCATGACCTTGGATTCCCCGCCGAGCTTGAGCTTCTCCGGGTGGGCCGCCAACTGCTCGGCCAGGACCGGGGACATGTAGCGGCTGAAGGCGCCTCGCACGCGGCGGCGCTCGCCCTCGGAGCGCAGGTAGCTGATGACCGTGACGAACCCGTAGATGACCAGGATGACCGCGGCCGGATAGACCGCGTCCAAGAGCCACCCCCAGCGCGTGAACGCGGTCCACGACAGGGCAGCCGCGCCCATCGCCGCGGTCGCGGCGATGAACAGGCCCCACCCGGCTCCGAACTTAAAGAGGAGCAGGATGAGCAGGCTCCCAAGGACCACGAGGTAGACGACCTCGGCCCCGTCCGCCCAGTCCGGCCGGATGAGGAAGCGGCCCAGAAGGATCTGCTCCATGGCCTGGGCGTGGATCTCCACCCCGGGAGCCATGGGGTTGAGCGGAGTCGCCCGCTGGTCCTTCAAGCCCGCGGCGCTCGTGCCCACCACCGCGATGGCGCCCTCCAGCCTGGAACGGTCGAAGCCCCTGTCCATGACCTCCCACATCGGGATGGTCCTGGCCGGAACGGGCTTCGTGTAATAGAGCAGGATGCGGCCGTTCTCATCCGTGGGCACGGAGAGCTTGCCGATCTTGACCTTGGCGATGCCCGTGCGGGCCCCGTAGTTCGCCTCGCCGCTCGCCCCGGCTGTCTTGATGCCGATGGTCGAAGCCCCTTGCGCCACGCGCAGGGTTTCGGCTGCCAGGGAAGGCACCAGGGTCTCGCCCACCCGGAAGACCAGCGGCACCCTGCGGATGATGCCGTCCCGGTCCGTGATGGAGTTGAAGCTGCCGCTGCCCGAGGCCGCTTCCTCGAGCCCGGCCAAGTTCGTCACCGCGCCGTGGAATGACATCACGAAAGGCGCCGGGTCGTCTCCCGAGAATCCGAAGCCCGTCTTGACGGCCGGGATGACCTTGTTGCGCGCCTGGGTCAGGACGCAGCCCACCACCACCGGAGCCTTGGCGAACTCCGCGGCCAGGAGCTTGTCATGGTCCGGAAGGCCCAGCAAGGCGCTCCGCGCAGCCTGCAGGGCCTTGGTCTGGGGCCACAATGGAAGCATCCGCGACGCGGTGGTGCGGTCCGGCTCCGCGAACACGATGTCAAAGGCCACGGCCGAGACCCCGCTCTCCGCCAGCCTGCGGACCAGCTTGGCCACCAGGGTCCTGGGCCAGGGCCACTGACCCAGGCGCTTCAAGGTCTCATCGTCCAAGTCCACGATACGCACCGGCGCCTCTTCGTAGGGCCTGGGCTTGAGCCTCTGGTAGTAGTCGAAGACCCTGTTCCTCAGTTCCTCCACGGCCTCGGGCTGGGCCAGCCGTATTCCGGCGCTGCCGAACAGGATGAGCCAGGGCACGATGAGGTAGAGCCACTTGCTCATCTGCCCGCGCCGGCGCGCCTGCCACTTGGAACTGAGCCAGGAGATGGACGCGGCCTTGGTGATGCCGGAGAGGGACACGGGCTTATTGAGATCGGAGAAGGGCATGAGCAATTGTCGGAAAACAGGCCTTGAAAAGCAAACCGCCGGCGCGGGTTAGAACGGGGGGATGACCAGCGGCACGTTATCCGCCATCCCGGAGCCCAGCGACGGCAGCGCGGCGCCGCCGACGAAGGGCGTGTCGTCGAAGGTGGCGTGGCCGTCGGCCAGGGCCGCGGGCGAGAGTCCCGCGTTGTTCACCGTCACCTCGATGCCGAAGCCGGAGCCGGACGAGCCGACGATCTGGGGGGCAACCGGTGTCCCGAAGTCGTCGGCCACGTTCAGGGACTGGCTGATGACCTGTCCCGGATACTGGACGTTGTCCAGGTTGGAGTCCGCGATGTTCAGGTTGGCGTCCAGGTTGTAGGCCTGCGCCACGAAGTCCACGCTCAGGGTGAAGTCGAAGGTCCCGTGGGGTCCCGCGCCGCAAGGTCCGGCATTGCACTGCGCCAGGGTGAACGGCCTGGGACCGCTCGCGTACTGCCCGGTGCCGCCCCCGGCCGCTGCGGTCACGTCGACCCAGCTCGAGGGAGTGATGAAGGGCGCTCCGGTCACGCCGTCCGTGGCGCGGCCGTAGCCCTGGGTCGAGCCGTCGTTGAAGACGGCCCCGACCTCGGCAGCCAGGGCCCCCACGCTGTCCACGTTGGTGAGCGTGAAATCCGCGATGAGGTTCCCGGAATCCGACGCCGCGCTCACCCTGGCCTGGCCAGCTGGGTAGAACGCGGCCAAGTCCTTGAAGACGCCGCCGCCGATGGTCACGCTGTCCCAGATGCTGACGACGTCATCCGCGGCCACGACATAGGCGCTCGAGCCGTTCCCGCCGACCTTGCCGGTGGCGAAGTCGAGGTAGAGCTGGTAGTTGAACGAGCCGGTCGGGTTGGAGCAGGCCAGCCCGCCGCACTGGGTGAGATAGAAGGGCGTCGAGCCGGCCAGCCAGCCGTCCCCGCTCGTGATGTTGCCTGCCAGGGCGCTCCAGTCCGGGATGACCTGGCGCTCGGAGTCCGAGATGCCCTGGCCCACGAAACCCGCGCCGTCCGCTTAGAAGGCTGCCGCATCCATGTCCGAGGCGAGCCAGGTCACGTTCTTCAAGGAGAACTCCATCCTGAACCGGCTGGATTGGGAGCTCTTGGGTCCGGACACGGCCACGGTGGTCAAGTCCGTGTAAGGGGTCTCGGGGATGGCCATGGAGTCGTTGAAGTATTGGTTCTGAAAGACGTCGCCGCCGGAGATCCACGCCATGGAGCCGAGCCCTCCGAACTTCCTGTTGGTAAAATCGACCAGGACCGCGTAGTTGAACGCGCCCACCGGGGTCACGCAGGGGCCTCCCGGACAGGCCTGGAGCCGGAGCTCTCCCCCGCCCTGGAAGAGCCCGGTGCCGGGCTCGGTCTGCAGAGCGTCGAAATCGGCGAGCTGCGTCCAGAGTCCGTAGCTGTAGCCTTCGCCGAAGTGGCCGTTCCCGACGTCGTCGTAGCGCACCGCCACATCGAGCCCGCCGGCGGCGCTGCCGCCGACGTCGGCGAGCGTGAAGTCCACGGTCAGGCTGCCGTTCGTCTGGCTCAACAAGGCGAGCTGGCCTGCAGGAATGTTCAGGTTCTCGTTCAGCACCTCCATACCGGCTGCGATGTCCACGGGCCCGACACCGTCGCCCGGATACTTGGCCCAGAGCGACACCATGGAGCCGTTGCCGCCGAAAGTCCCGGCGCCGAAGTCCACCTGTAACAGGTACTCGAAAGCCCCGCTCCCTCCGACGCAGGGTACGCCCCAGCATTTAGTCAAAACGAAGCTGCCGCGGCCCGAGAACATGCCCGCCCCGGAATCGATGAGGTTCACGCTGTCCCAGAACGAAGGCTCAAGCCAAGCCCTCGGCCCGGATGCGGAGCCGAGCCCCAAGATGTCGTCGTCAAGGTCCGTGTAGGTCGCGACCGCGTCGATGCCGGAACCGGCAAGGCTCCCCACGTTCTGGAGCGAGTAGGTCACCTCGAAGACGCCTGAGGAAGAGCCGGCGGTCTCGCCGTAGCCGTCGCCGGAGTTCACGACGATGGAGGCCGGGTCACCCCCGGGAAGTAGACCTTGCCCCTGATGTTTGCCCCGACCTCGGAGAGTTCCCTGGCCAAGAGGTAGGCAGCGCCGGAATAGGTCTTCTTGGCGAAGTCGATGTTCAGCAGGTAGGTGAAGAAGCCTGTCTGGGGGCCGCAGGGAAAGCCGTAGCAGGTGGTCAGGCTAAAGGGCGCTGAGCCGCCGTAGTGGCCCGTGCCCAAGGACAGGCCGGCGATGTCGGCCCAGGTCGAGGCCCCGGCAAAGACCGGCAGCGAGGCCTGGAGCGCGGAGTCAAAGGCGAAAGCCTCGGTGTTGTTGCTGTCTCCGTAGTACGCCAGGGCCAGGAGGCTCCCGCCGGTAACGCCGGCTTCGTCAACCAGGGAGAAATCCGTCTCCAGGAACTGGGAATAAGACTTCGCCGAGATGTGCGCGGGCCCGGACAAGGCCGAGTAGTCAGCCTTTGGGATGAAGAGCCCGTCGCTGAAGTACACTGCGCCGTCGGATTCGTACTGGCCTGAGACCGAGGCGCCTGAGTTGCCGCCTCCGATGACCTGGTTGGCGAAGTCCACGAGCAAGGCGTAGCTGAAGCTCCCGGACGGCGAGACGCAAGCCGTCCCATTGCACTTGGAGAAGGCCAGCGGCGCCGAGCCCGAATACCACCCGGTCACGTTCCCGATGGATTGGATGCCGTTGGCGCCGTCCCACATGGAGACGTCCCGGCGGGGGGCGTAGCTCATGCCCGAACCTATGAGGCCGGATCCATTGTTATAGAACGCGGATGCATCGAGCCCCATGGCCGCGGCCCCGGCCACGTCCCTGAGGGTGAAGTTCATCGCAAGATATGTGGAGGGAGACGCGGCGGTGAAATAGTTGATTTCCGAGAACAAGGCGTAAGGCTGCGCCCCAATGGAGAGGGCATCGGACGCGCTGACCGGAGCGCCGCCCAGGTTGACTGCCTCTGCCGCGGCGTAGACCGAGCCGCTTGAGCCTTTGCCGCCAAACTCCTGGAGCCCGAAGTCGATGTAGACCGCGTAGTCGAACCTGCCCGAAGGGTTGGCGCAAGCGCCCCCGTTGCAGGACGTTAGGAAGAAGTCTCCCCAGCCGCGAAAGTACCCGGCTCCGCCCGCGGGCTGGAGAGCGTTCACGTCAGCGTAATCCGAGGCGTCGAGGCGGGAGGCGTAGCTCCAGCCGCGGCCGAAGGTGCTGCCGTCGTTGTAATACGCGAGCGCGTCCAGGCCCATGGCCGAGAACCCTGCCGCGTCCTTGAGCGTGAAGTTAATCCAGGCGTTCCCGTCGTCGGAGTAGTAGGTGTCGAACATATTCGCGCCGCCGTTGCCTGCAAAGCCCCCGAAGCCTCTGTTGTCGATTTCGATGGTCTCCGAGACCGAGATCGAATTGTCCGGGTCGCTGGCCAGGATCGTGGCCGCCGAGCCCATGCCTCCGAAGGTGTCGTTGGCAAAATCGACCTTGACCAGGTACTCGAAGAAGCCCCTGGGGTCGGCGCAGGCAGAGTTGTTGCACGTGGTAAGATCGAAGGCCGCGGCCGGTGAACACTCCCACCCCGTCCGGGATGGCGATAACTCCGTCCCAGATGGAGGAATCCAGCCCCATCATGGGCCCGGAGGCCGAGCCTGAGCCGAGGGTGGGAGAGCCCGGGTTCGTGAGGCTATCGTCATAGGTCGCGACCGCGTCAAGGCCGACAGCGGCCAGGCCTCCGGCGTTGTTGAGCGAGAAGTCCACGCTGAAGCTGTCTGAATCCGAGGTCCCGGCAAAAGAGGCGGCCCCGCTTGAGCCGTCGAAGCTGGTCCGGTCCACTCTCAGGTCGTCCGTGATCGAGCCGGCCTTCAGGTAGGCGGAGCCCTGATAAGTCCTGGCCCCGAAGTCGATGAGCGCGACATAGGCGAAGAACCCCTCGGGCGAGAGGCAAGCGCCCCCGCCGCACTGGGTCAGGACGAAGGGACCCGCGCCGCCGAAGCGCGCCATGCCTCCCTCCAAGGCCAGCGCGTCCTGCCAGGTCGAGGCTCCGTCCGCCAAAGGACTGGAGCGTCCTGCCGAGGCATGGCCGTAGCCGATGTTCCAGTTGTTCCCGTCGTAGTAGCTCACCGAAGCCTCGAGCCCCATGGCCGAGGAACCGGACAGGTCCGTGAGAGTGAAGTTCACGCTGAAATTTCCCGAGTCCGAAAGCCCGGAGGTGATGTGCGCGGCGCCGTTCTCGGGGAAGGGCTGGCCCGCGGGGATGTCCACCCTGTCGTTCACCGAGGTCCAGTATTGCTCGTCTTCGAACCAGATGGAGGCGCCCGAGCCCGAGCCGCCGTAGGTCCCGGCGAAGTCCACGAGGAGCGCGTAGCGGAAGCCCCCGGCCGGGCCCGTGCACGAACCGCCGTAACAGAGATCGGCGCAATAGTCGCCGTAGCACGCATCCGGCCGCAGCGCCCCGGAACCCGCGAACCAGGCTGTCCCGCTCCCGATGGCGCTCACGCCGGCCCAGTCAGACACGGCCTGGCGCGGGGCAAAGGTCCAGCCCTCGCCGGAATTCCCGTAATCGTCGGAGTAATAGGCATAGGCGGACAAGCCGCCTCCAGGGACTCCCTGCACATCCTTCAAGGAGAAGTCCATGCCGAAAGCCCAGTTCTCGGATACGTAGTGCCAGTTACCGTAGCTCACGAGATTGGCAGGGCCCAAATATAATGCGTAGGGCTCCTGCCCGATCTCCATGGACTCGGTCACGTAGACCCCTGTGCCCGGGTCGCTGGCCGCCATCGAGGCCACGGAACCGTTGCCTCCGAACTGCTGGCTCGCGAAGTCGATGTACACGAGGTAGCTGAACGACCCGGTTGGGGACACGCACCCCCCGCCGTCGCAATCGGAGAGGGTCAAGACGCCTTCTCCCTTGAAGTACCCCGCTCCGCTCGTCACGCCATTCAAACCGCTCCACAAAGAGGTCAAGCCGTCCGACGGGGCCCTGATCCCCCACGAGGTCCCGTTGCCCATGGTCTCGCCGTCGTTGTACGACGCCACGGCCTCGAGAGCCGCGGCCGTGTTCCCGTCCACGTCCTTCAAGGTGAAATCTACGTCGAAGGACCCGCCGTCGGCCTGGATGAGCGGGCTCCCTGACAAGAGCGAGAAATCCGTTTCCGGGATGGACATGGACGCTGAGATCGAGGTCCCGGTGTCGATATCCTCGGCCATGAGAGCGGCCCCGGACTCGCCTCCGCCGTAGGTCTGGGCCCCGAAGTCGATGCGCAGCAGGTAGGCGAAGACTCCGTCAGGATTGACGCAGGCCACGGACCCGACGCATTGGGTCAGCTGGAAGTAGCCGGCGCCCGCGAAGACGCCGACCCCGCTCGGGACCGCCTGGACCGACTCCCAGGCGGAATCCGCCATGCTCCCCACCAGGGGGAAGGAGCCCGTCCCGCTGCCCAGGTCGCCTCCCGCGTTCGAGAAGGACGCGGCCGCGTCCACGCCCGCGGCCGCGACTCCGTCAATGTTCTTCAGGGTGAAGTTCACTAAGAGCTCCCCGGAGTCCGAGACCGCCTGGCCCACGGCTTCGCCGGAGAGCGCCGCATAGCTGGTCTCCCGGACCATGGCGTAGTCCGTGACCGCGGTCTGGGTCCCATCATCTTCGGCCCAGACATAGGAGCCGGCCGAATAGGTCTGGTTGCCGAAGTCAATCTTCATGAGGTAGGCGAAGAACCCGGCCGGATGGGCGCACGAGCCGCCCTGGCACTGGGTGAGGGTGAAGACCCCCGCGCCGCCGTAGTAGCCGGTCCCGCCTGTCACGGTGCGCGCGTCGTCCCATGTGGAAGCGCCGTCCGCGATGAAGACGCTGTTGGCCTCGACCACCGCGCTGTCCCCGCTATCGGTGGAAGCCGTATTCGTGACCGAATTCGAGACATCCGTGACTCCGGCGATGCTGTCAAAGTCCGCGATGTCGCCGGCCGCGCCCATGGTGTCCTGCCCCGCCAGGTCCGCGACGTCGGTGGTCCCGCCGTCTCCGGCATCCATCCCGCTGCTCAGCATGTCGGCGCCGCCGTCCACGGCTTCCCCGCCTGCCGCGGTATCGCCACCCGTCGAATCGCCGCCCGACGCGGTATCCCCGCCTTCGCCGGCAGCAGTGCCGCCGGAGCCGTCGCTCGATTCCCCGCTGGACTCGCCGCTCGAACCGGTAGAAGCCGTGCTCCCGCCCGAACCGCCGCCCTCGCCGGAACCGGACTGCTCGGCCGGCGCTTCCAGGGCGCCCATGATGGCCCCGAGCTGTTCGGAAGGGACCAGGGCCGGAGGCGTCGGGGGCGCGTCTCCCGCGCCCAGGTTCGAGCCGAACCCGGGCTGGGTCACGTCCGAGGAGCCGGCGTCATTGCTCAGGTTGAACGCGCCCGGCCGTTCGCCCGCGTTGTTGTTCGCGCCAGGGCCGAGCAGGACCGCGGTGGTCGAACCGTCGTCGTTGACCACTCCGGCTACGATGGTGCCGCGGATGCCCATGGTCCCGGTCGGGAACTTGACCTGATCTGCATGTGGCCCTTGGCGTCGGTCGTGACCTTCTCATCAAGGAAGAGGGGCTTGCCGCTTGCGACCTCGCGGCCGACCACGGTCTTGGCCGGGGCCGCCAGGGGCGGGAACGCCATGACCTTGCCGCGCACCGCGCCGGCCACGCCGATCTGGGTCAGGGCCGGGCCCACGGCCCCGGCAGGGGCGGCCAGGAGCAGAGCCAGGCACGCGGCGGATATCTTCTTCGGTGCGGCGCGGAGATTCTTCATGTTCATAGCCTCAGAGGTCCCACTTGTAAGTCATCATGGTCGAGATCTTGTTGTTGGTGTAGGAGTAGCTTTCGAGATTGGACAACGACCTGAAGTATTCGTAGCTGGCGGTCCAGGTGAAGCCCTTCAAGGGCTTCCAGAACAGGCTCATGGGCAGGCCGTAAGTGGCCCTAGCCCGGATCGTCTCGTCCCTGCGGACGTTCCGGCTGATGACCCTCTCGGCATCGTCGTAGAAGTCGAAGCTCCAGGTGCCGGACGTGAGCAGGAACATGCCCTTGCCCAAGAGCCAGGTATGGCCCAGGGTCATGGCCTCCCGGTCGAAGCTGTTGTAGGGCTCGAGCGAACCGGTGCGGCCGTGGTCGTAGCTCAGGGTCAGCTTGCGGGTCGGGGAGAGGCCCATGGTCAGGCCCGCGCCCACGTTGAACTTGTCGCCCGTGCGCTGGGGACCCGCGGGCACGATCTGGGTGCGGTTGAACTCAGAGCGGCTGTAGCCCAGGTCGAAATAGGCGCCGAGCGCCTTGGAAAGCTTGCGCTCGAAACGCCCCTTCACCTCATGGCCGCGCATGTAGGTGGTCTGCGCCAAGAGGAGATGCGTGACCCCGAAGGAAGGGGTGAACTCCCCCCAGCCGCCCTTGAGCTTGACTCCCATGTCCGCTCCATAGACCTGGAGGTTGAGGTTGCTCATGTCCGTCTGCTCGCTGCGGTAGTAGCTCAAGCCCGCGAAGACCTTGTGCCCTGCCTGGAACCCGAGGTCGTAGTCCGCGTCGATGTTGGCCATCATGACCGCTGAGACGTCGTTCTGCCGGGTGCCGGTGAAGAGCGTGATGGGCGTGTCCAGGAACAGCCGCCTGCCCGTGGCCGGGGCCGCGTTCCTGTTCTCGTCGTAGTCCATGCCCGAGCCCAAGAGCACGCTCAGGTGCGCCCGCCGCGGTCGGACTTGACCAGGAGGATGCGCTCCAGGGTCGAGGCAGCGGCGCGCAGGTCTCCGCGGCCCACCCGGGACAGGGCGTAGCGGTAGTTGAGCTCGATGTTGTCCGGGTCAGCCATGACCTGCTCGTAGGTGACCTCAGACCCGGCTTGTCCCAGCTGACGCTTGCGGGTCTCTTCAGAGGCTTGGTCGACCTCGGAGACCACCTGCTTGCGCTGCTCGGGCTCCGCGGTCTGGCGCCCGATGTCCTGGATCTCGCGGCCGGGGTCCTGCTGGGCAGCCGCCAGGGAAACGACAAATGGGACGATGAAAAAGAAGCTCATGAATTTCATAGCGCCATATTTTAGCATTTCCGACGGGGAACCATGATATGACTTTGGTCACAGTTTGTTACAATAATCGTTCCTGGAGCTTCGCTGCCGGGAGCAATATATGGAAAAAATCGTCATCTACGGCAAGGGCGGCATCGATCGTCATCTACGGCAAGGGCGGCATCGGCAAGTCCACGGTTGCCACGAACCTGAGCGTGGTCTACGCGAAGAAAGGGATGCGCGTGCTCCACGTCGGATGCGACCCCAAGCACGATTCGGCGGCCGGGCTCGTGACCGGCGGCCGCGTGCCTACCTTCCTCGAGAAGCACGGCCGCGTGACCGGCATCAGGGACCTTCCGCCCATCAAGCCCGAGGACATGGTGACCAGGGGCAGGCACGGCATCGACTGCGTGGAAGCGGGCGGGCCCGAGCCGGGCTTCGGGTGCGCGGGACGGGGCGTGGCCCTCATGCTCGAGGCTTTCGAGGCTTTCGGGGTCCTGGGATCCGGCCGCTACGACATGGCCGTCTTCGACGTGCTCGGAGACATCGTGTGCGGGGGATTCGCGGCGCCCCTGCGCCGGGGCTTCGCGGAAAAGGCCGTGGTCCTGGTCTCGGAAGAGCTCATGTCCCTCTACGCGGCCAACAACCTCGCCAAGTCCATCCGCGCCTATGCCAAGAGCGGCGCGTGCCTGGCCGGGCTCGTGGTCAACCTCCGGGACCCGGGCTCGGACCGCAAGGCCATCGAGCGCTTCGCCAAAGCCCTCGACACCAGGATCCTCGGCTTCCTTCCCCGCGACCCGGCGGTGCGCGAGGCGGAGTATTCCAGGAAAGCCACGGCCGTGGAGCTCGCTCCGGACTCGGCCTTCAGCCGGAGCATCGTTTCCCTGGCCGAGGCCCTCCTGGCCAGCCGCAGGAAGGACTGCCCGCTTCCCACGCCCATGGACGACGACGCCTTCAGGAAAGGCTGGTGATGGAGCGCAAAACGCATCTCATCGCGGGCCGCAAAGCGCTCAAGGCCGTGTCCGGCCTGCTCGGACTCGATTCCGCCGGGAGCGGCTGGAAGCTCGAAGCCCTGTGCTGTCTGGGGCGCGACAACATCCGCCTGGGCCTGGCGCAAGGGCGCCAGATCCCCGGAGGGCGGACGTCCTCCGCTCCCGGAGGGGGCCTGGCCATGGGAGGCCTGGCCAAGGCGGCCAGCCGCATCGTCTTCTACCTCGTGCCCCTGGACTCGGCCGAAGCGATCGTCTTCGCCAGGAAGCTCGGGCTCTCCCTGGACAGCGCGGCCAGCCCGGCCCTCAAGCGCTTCCTCGAAACCATGGCGGCGCGGCTCAAGGACCGGAGCCTCGCGGACATCCTGGCCGTCCTCCACGATGACCCGGAGACCTTCGCCGAGCTCGAGCCTTCGGGGCCGGCCGAGTCCAGGCTCATGGTGCCCATGGCGGCCGGTCCCATCAACCTGCTCGAAGCCGGGTGGCGCAACTTCTTCGGGGACCAGGACTTCGAGGTCCTGCTGGGCTACCCCGAGCTGAGCATGAAGAAGACCATCTACGCCCGCTACTCCGACCGGGAGTGCCTCTATTCCTGGGCGGGCAACGATCCGCGCAAGTGGTCCTTCTTCGCGTATCCCATGCGTGTGCCCTCGGACAGCTTCGGAGCCGCGGTCTTCCGCAAGGGCGTCATCATGGAGCTCGATGAGAAGGACATGGTCCTCGGCCCCAGGGAGAAGGCGGACGCGCTCGTGGACTCCGTGGCGGCCCGGGCCAGGAGCTCGGACGCCGAGTTCGTGGTGTTCAACCACTTCTGCACCACCATCGTCATGGGCGAGGACTTCGCCGAGGTCGGCCGCCGCATGGAAGACGCCAGCGGCCGCACCACCATCCGCTGGAGCCACCGCGACCGAGACCTGCTCGACAACTTCGGGGACTATTTCCGCTCGTTGATGGGCAAGCTCGGCTTCTTCGACGCCCCATGCGACCCGGACAGCGTCAACCTGTTCCACTTCCCCACGGACTACCGCGAAGCCCAGCTCGTGCCGTTCCTCAAGGAGCTCGGGCTCAAGATCAACCTCAGGCTCTTCCCGGACGTGGAGTTCCCGGCCGTGGCGAGCCTTCCCAAGGCGCGGCTCCAGATCTTCTGCGAGGCGACCTCCTATCAGGCCAAGCTCCATGAGATCCTGGCCAAGAGCCCCAGGCCCGTGCTCACGGTGAAGGCGCCCTACGGCATCGAGGGCACGCAGGAGTGCCTCAGCTCCATCGCCAAGGCCGCGGGGAAAGAAAAAGCCTTTGAAGCAGCGTGGGGCAGGAAGATCGCCGAAGTCGGGCCGCTCTGGGACGCGATGCGTCTGCAGGCCAAGGGGCTGCGCCTGGCCTTCGTGACGGCGGACACCACACTGCCGCGGCTTTGGGGACTGCGCCACGGCCAAGGGCCGCCGCTCATGAAGATGATCCAGGAGATGGGATTCGGCGTGGACATCATCTACCATGACCCGCACGCCGAGGGAGTGGATATCCCGGAGGGCCGGGACATCACCCTGACCGTGTTCCGGACCCCTGCTGAACTCGACGATGCCCTGAGAACGGGACTTTTCCAGGCCGTGTACTCCGATATCTTCTTCGATTGGCGCCTCACCTGCGCGGGCAAGGCCAGGTTCGCGAGCAAGGACTTCGAGATGGGCCTGGACGGCGCGGTGCGCTCCTTCCAACGGCTGCTCGGCGCCTGCCGCATGCCGTTCTACGCCCGCTACGGGAGCCACCTCGCCGGGCTTGAAGGACGCAACGATGACTGAGCGCTCCTCCGCGGCCCGCGACCGGCTCGGCATCCGCATCGACCCGCCGTACCTGCACGGCGCGTTCCTGGCCTTGAACGCCGTCTCGGACGCCTATTTCCTCGGCGACGGCCCTGACTGCATCAGGGCCAAGGCCGAGCAGATCCACGGCAGGCACGACCTGTTCTCCACGCTCCTGTCCTGCAAGGGCGAGCACCGCGTGCACTACACCGGGGTGGATGTGTTCAAGGTCGCGGGCAACATCGAGGACCAGATCGTCTCCGGCCTCGAAAGGATCGCGGCCCGGCCGCGCTGCGCCGCGATCTTCATGGGCTCCATCCCCATGTGCACCATCGTGGGCACGGACTATGACCGCATCCTGCGGGAGGTGTTTCCAGGCTCCTCCAAGCCCGCCTTCCTCATCCCCCCCCAGACCGGGCTCTCCGGGGACTGGCTTGACGGGTACGCAGCCGTCCTTCAGGCCCTGGCCCTTGGCATGGACCTCTCCGGCTCCAAGCCCAAGCCCGGCAAGGTCGCCTTGGTCGGACACTTCATGGGCCGCAACGAGGGAGACCACAAGGGCAATGTCCGCGAGCTCACGAGGATGCTGGCCGGCCTCGGGCTCGACCCGGTCTCGATCTGGCTCTCAGGCGGGTCCTACGCCAGCCTGCGCGAGGCCCGGCATGCTGAGACCGTCATCTCCCTTCCCCATGGCCGCAGGGCAGGCAAGACCCTGGCCGAGAGGCTCAAGGCCGGGCTGATCGAAGCCGAAGCTCCCTTCGGACTTTCAGCATCGAAGAGATTCATCGAGCAGGTCGGGAAGGGATGCGGAAAGCAGGACCAGGCCGCGGCCTTCATCGAAAGCGAGCTTTCCAGCCTTTCTCCGCGCCTGGCCTGGCTCGGCAAGGAAGGCTTCAAAGGCCGCAGGTTCGCCTTTGCCGGCGACCCGCACTTCAGCCTGGGCCTTGCCGAGATGATCGAGGAGCAGGGCGGCCGAATGTTCGGCATGATCCTCACCGGCATGCCCCGCCACCTTACGGAATCAGCCCAAGCCGCGCTGACCGCCAGGCCCAACACGGCCTTCGCTCCCCTTCAGCATGAGGTGGAGAAGGTCTGGTTCAGGCTTTCAAGGAAGGATGCGGACCTGCTCGTGGGCTCCACCATGACCGTGGAGTTCATCCGGCCCGATATCCCCTGGCTCGAGTTCGGCTACCCCTCGGATTACACCCACTTCCTCAAGGACGAGCCCTTCCTCGGGTTCCGCGGGGCCCTGGGGTTCCTCTCTCGCCTGGCCAATGCGGCCGCCCGCGGCTTCGATAACCGTCGGGGCGTCAAACCGCCGCGTGGATGTTGATGGCCTGATAAGGGACCAGGATTCTTTGCCGCGCCATCCTCTTAGCCGCGCTCATCCGAACGAGGCCGTACTGTTTGAGCAGCATGACGTCGGCGTGGACGTTCTTAAAATCCCTTCCGGCGATCTTGGCCAGCTCGTTGATGGACTTTGGACAGCGCTTCCGGATGAGATGGAGCAACGCCAGGCGCTTTTCGGTGAGCAGCGCCCGGACGGCTTCGAGGCTCGTGAAGCAGACGCCCTTCTTCGCTGTCGCTCTCTTCCCAGCCTGCGCCGCCTTGAAGGAATGAACGAAATCGGCGTCCGCCTGCTCGCGGCTCTTGATCCGTATCCTCAGTGTTTCCATCTCAGTTCCTCCGATGCCGCCTGCCGCGTCAATCAGTCTCAGATGATGAATCAGCCGGGCCATTGATTATGGCATACGATACCATAAATAGCGACTTCTGTCAAGGCCTTAGCGGACGATTGGCTGGACGAGGAAGTCTCCCACGATCAGGCAGTCAGGGCCGCGAAGGCCCCCAGCCCCAGCGGTCATGGCGCGGAAGCAGACCAACGCGTCCTCCGGCGAGCACACGATGGGCTCGCCCCTGCGGTTGAAGGAGGTGTTGAGCACCATGGGCACTCCGGTCAGGCTGTGGAACCCGCGGATGAGCTCATGGAACCTGGGCTGCTGCTCCCGATGCACGACCTGAGGCCTGCTCGTAGCGTCCACATGCGCGATGGCCGGGACCAGGGCAGCCTTGTCTTTCTTCAAGGACAGGGTGAAGAGCATGAAGCGCGAATCGAACCCGCTGACGAACCAATCTTTCTCATGGCCGGACAGGATCGCTGGGCCGAAAGGCCGCCAGGGCTCCCTTCCCTTGATGCGGTTGACGCGGTCCTTGATCCCTGCGCTCCGCGGGTCAGCCAGGATGCTTCGGCTGCCGAGAGCCCGGGGACCAATGAAACCCCTGCTTCCTTGAGCCTGGCTTGTATCTCTGCCCTGGAGAAAGAAGGCCCGAGCAGGGCATGCTTCATGACGGGCATGGGCCGGCCGTCTCCCGCTTTCCCGGCTTCGACCAAGTTCCAGGCCTCGAGACCGGCGCCGAGCGCGGTGCCGGCGTCATTGGCCCCGGGCTGGACGAACATCCTCTTGGGCTTGAAGACCTCGCGGAGGACCTGGTTCATCCTGCAGTTGAGCGCCACGCCTCCTGCCAGGCACAGGCCCTTGGCACCGGGCTTCACGCCCGCGGACCTCAGAAGTCCGATGATGGCCTTCTCCAGGCTATCCTGCAAGGAAGCGGCAAGGTCCTGATGGCCGCGCGTGAGAGGGTCTTCCTCATGCCTGGCCAGGCTCTTGAACCGCTCATTGATGCCGATCTCATGGATGGAGTGGTCTTTCAGTCCCTTCCAGGAGAGGAAAGGCCGCATGCCTTTGCCTGGCCGGCCAAAGGAGGCCAGGGCCATGACGCTTCCCTGGCCGTGCGTCCCGAACCCGAGCAGCCGGGTCACGGTCTCATACACTCCGCCTATGGAACGATCGGTCAGGGACAGGACCTCCATCACCTGAGTGATGTTCCTGCCTTTTCCGCGGAAGACCGCCGCGGTCTCCCGGTCGCCCCGGCCGTCCACGGTCAATATCCACGCGTCACCCATGCCGCTGACGCGATAAGCGCTCGCGGCATGAGCCAGGTGGTGCGGGACATACACGACGCGTCCGGCACGGAGGGTCGGGATGGGCTTCCCGGACTCCACCGCTGAGAAGGCGCGGCGATAGCGCGCTGGGATCCCATTGACCGCGATGAGGTCCATGTCATCAAGAGACAACCGGCCTGGAGCGAGGAGCGCGGCGATGGACTCTCTTGGAAACGCTTCTTCCAAACAGAGAGTGGGGTCCATGGCAATGCTCACCCCGGGCCTGCCTGGGGCGTGCCAGCCATGATGCCGGCTGCGGGAGAACCTTTCTTCCTCCACAGCGGATTCGACCTTTCCTTCCTTTATAAAGGCAGCCGCGTGCTCTTGGAGAGTCGTGATGGCCAGGCCGAGCACGAGAAGAGGCTTGCGCTCTTTTCCAGGCTTGGGCAGAAGAAAAAACGGCGGGAACGGTTTGGGAGACACGGGGCCAGGCAGTCCAGCCAAGCGGGACAACCATGCAGGCCGGTGGAGCAGGCTCCTAGAGAGCGTGGCGCTCGAAGGCCCGTAGACCGGCCGCAGAGCATCCTGGGGACAAGCCTCCACGCAATCGAAACATCGCAGGCAGTCTTTGACCTTTTCCCGGTTCTTGAACCTGCCTCCTTCGAGCAGGCAATCCGCGGGACAGACCCGGGAACAGAGGCCGCACCTGGAGCAGCGGCCTTCATCCACGGTCACAGGCAGAGCGAACCCGGCCCCTGCCAGGGAAGCCACGGTGGGACGCCTTGCCACTCCCCACTCGAGCCCATCGAGCAGGACCCGGAAAGTCCCCTCTCCCGCAGGTCTTCCATCCAAGGCTTGTGCCAGCCAATCGAGAGCCTCTGGAACCATGGATGCTGCCAGGATCCATGCTGGACGGATGCCCTTGCTGCCTCCCTTCCTGTGCCAGGACAGGAACAACGGGCCTGTGTTCTTCGGGCCTTCAGTCCGCCAACGCATCCCCTTGCGCCACTGAGGAAGAGTCACGAAGCAGCCTGCTCCCGGCTTTGGCCCGGAGGGGACGATGCCGAGCCTGGAAAGCAGGGCAGGGAAAGCGGCATGGAGGTCGCCTGGCTTGAAGACTTCGACCAAAGCCGCGGTATGGACCGGCTTCTCGGAACAAGGGATGACTTCGCGGACCCTTTGGCTGGAACGACCCTCCAGAGTCTCGACCCTGCAAGGCATGAGCGGGGAGAACATCCCCTTGAGCCAGACCATGGCGGAATCCCGGACCTGTTGCCCCTGCGGCAGGCGCAGGACGAGGCTGTCGTCCAGGACGAGCAGGGAGAACGCTCTCAAACCCAGGTTCTCGAGACCTGAGACGATCTCTTCCCGGCTGAGCCGGGTGCCGAAAGCGTCGAGGATGGGCATGAGTACTTGGTATTATATGAAAGAGGCCCGACCCCGCCATGGCTAATCTCGGCTACATCCAGGTCATCAGGCGCTGCAGCCAGACCTGCAGGTTCTGCTCGAACCCGGCCAATGAACGCGTGTTCCCTCTGAGCCGGGCCAAGGCCCTGGTGAACCGGTACGCGGAACGCGGCTACGAAGGGGTCATCCTGACCGGAGGCGAGCCCACCCTCTACGACAAGCTCCCGGAGCTCATCTCCTACGTCCGCGACAAGGGACTGGGCTGCCGGGTCATCACCAACGGCCAGAGGACATGCGACCGCGGCTATCTCGACGCCCTGTTCCAAGCCGGGCTGAGGCACGTGAACGTGTCCGTGCACAGCCACCGCAAGGCAGTCCAGGCCTTCCTCACCAACAATCCCGATTCCCTGGCCAACATCTGCCGCTCCCTGGTCCTCCTGGCCGCCTACCCAATGACCGTGCACATCTGCCAGACCGTGTGCAGGCAGAATGGAGGCCACCTCGCCGAGACCGCGGCTTGGCTCATCGCCAAGTTCCCCCACATCAAGCACTTCAGCTGGACCTACCTCGACACCTTCCTCGACCGCGTGGCCGAGCATCCCGAGGTCGTTCCCTGCCTGCGCCAGACCGAAGGACCCCTGATCGCGGCCATGAGGCTACTCGACCGTTCAGGCCGCACCTTCCGGGTGGAGAAGGTGCCGCTCTGCTACATGGGCGAGTTCTGCCGCTGCTCGACCGAGACCCGGGCCATCGTCCAAGGGGCTGAGCGCGGCGTGCATTTCCTGGACGGCCGCAGGAGCCACCGCGAGCTGCGCTGGCGCTACAAGAAGGCCCCGGTCTGCGGGAAGTGCTCGCTCGACTCCATCTGCGCGGGTCTCTGGGACCTGGGCAAGGCTTACGACCCGTGTGAGCTCAAGGCTCGCCGCGACGACCCGGAAGCGGTCATCCGGGCCATCCTTGAGCCCTAAGCCTGGGTGATGGACTTAGTCGGGCAGGAAGCCTCGCACGCGGCGCAGTCGATGCACTTGTCAGGGACGATGCTGTAGCGCGGCTCGCCCTTCAGAATCGCCTCCGACGGGCAGGTGTCGAAGCAGGTTCCGCAAGCGTTGCAAGTCTCGGTGATCTTGTAGGCCATGGTTTCTCTCCGTAGGCGCGAATTTCGGATATTTTACCACATCTGGTGCACACCTGACACTCCGTTACACCCGTTAGGCATCGAGCTTGAGGGCCAGGGCTTTGAGGGCCTTTAGGTCCACCTTGCCGGAAACAGCGATGGGAAGCTCATCCACGCGGTGAAATCGGACGGCCTCAGGGATCCAAGGCTCCGGGAAGCCCGCCTCAGCCAGCTTGCGGCGCAGTTCCTCCACGTCGCGGGCGTCCTTATGAAGGACCACCAAGCGCTCGCCCTCAGCCCCGTCCGGCACGGATGAGACGAGGAAGGCCGGGCCAGTGGCGCCGGAAAGGTCCTGGAGCTTGGTCTCCAGAGCCCGGTGGGGCACCATCTCTCCATTGATCCTGCTGAACCGGCTCAAGCGGTCCGTGATGGTCACGAACCCGTCCTCATCGATGACAGCCACGTCGCCGGTGACGTACCAGCCGTCGCGCATGACTCCAGCGGTCAGGGAAGGATCCCCGGCGTAGCCTTTCATGACATTGGGGCCCTTGACCAGAAGCAGGCCTGCCACTCCCTCGGGCGTGGGCTCCCAGGTCTCAGGGGACACGGTCTTGAGCGTGACCCCGGGAAGAGGCCTGCCGATGGTTCCCACCTTGCCGCCCTTCTGGCGGCCCCGGGAACCCATGACATCCGGGATGTTCACGCTGGCCACAGGGGAGAGCTCCGTGGTCCCGTAGCCTTCGAGCGGCAGGACTCCGAACTTGGCCAGCCAAGCCGCGGCCAGCTCATCCCGCAGCTTGTCCGCGCCGGCCACGACCAGGCGCAGGCTCTTGAACGACTTTTCCGGGACGCGGCGAAGGTACATGGCCAGCATGGCCGGGGTGGCGGCGAGGATGGTGACGCGGAACCGCTCCGAGAGCCTGGCCACGGTCTCCGCGTCCGAGGGATCGTAGTGCAGGACAGCGCCGAACCCCAGCAGGAGCGGCAGCCAGAGCGTGGCCGTGAACCCCAGGGCATGGTGCAGGGTGAGCACTCCGAGGATCCGGTCCGTCGGCAGGGTGGCGTAGACCTGGGAGATGGCCTCCACATTGGAAAGGATGTTGGCGTGGCTGAGGACCACGGCCTTGGGCCTAGCCGTGGAGCCGCTGGTGAAGAGCACGGCAGCAGCGTCGTCCAAGCCCCCCGGAGACGCGGCTGCCAGGGAAACGGGATCCAGGAAGAGCAGGCCCAGCCAGGAGCGCAGGAGTTCCAACCTTCCCGGCCGTGGAAGATCCTCGAGGAAGACCGCGCCCTCAGGAACCCACCCGAGCCTGTCCGTGACCTTGCGCGAGGTCACGATCCGGCCCGCTCCAGCCAGGTCGCAGCGCTCGGAGGCGGCTTCGGGCGTCAGGGACAGGCCGAGCATGACCGGCACCCTGCCGGACAGGGAGAGCGCCAGCACGGTCAGGGCGCCCTCGATGGACGCGGGAAGCATCACTCCCACGCGCCGATCAGACCCGAGCGCGGGAGCAAGCGCTCTTGCCAAGCCCGAGGCCGCGGCAAAAGCGGCGCCGTAGCTCAGGGAGCGGCCCTTGCCTCCAGCCAGGGCCAGGCGGAACGGGTGCCTGCCGGCCCGGCGGGTGAATTCCACGGGCAGGGTGTCCTTCTCCGCGAGCCTCAAACGGAAGGATTCGGACCCGAGCTCGGAGATGGCCTGCCGGACACGGTGCGCGGAAGCGTCCGACGGAAGGGCGCGGCCGAAGTTCACGGTCACGGGATAGGGCACCCGGCCGGGGAGCTTGAAGAAGACCGTCCCTCCCTCGAAGCTGAACAGGCTGCCCCAGAGCCGGTCGAGATGCACTGGCACGATGGGAACATCGAGCCCCTGCACGACCTTCTCGAAGCCCTTCTTGAAGCTGTTCATCTGCCCGTGCCGGGACACGGTGCCCTCGGCGAAGATGCAGAGCACCTTGCCCTCTTCGAGGATCTTCCGGCAGGCTTCGATGGAGCGCAGGACGGCCTTGGGGCTGTCGCGGCCCGAGACCGGGATGGCGCCCATGGCCTGGAAGAACCATTTCGCCACCGGGATGTTGTAGTAGGTGCGCGACATGAGGAAGTGCACCACGCGGGGGCTGGCCGCAGCGATAAGGATGGGATCCGCGTAGGAGATGTGGTTGGCCACGAGGAGCGCCGCCCCTTTCCTCGGGCAGTGCTTGCGGTCCACGATGCGCATCCGGTACAGGATGAGGATGAGGAATCTCGCCAGGGTCCGGGCGAGGAGCCAGCGCAGGGGCGGACGCGCCTGCGTCGTCCGCATCGTCAACGCCCTGCCTCCGGCCGTCCCTGCCGGCTCTCGTCCACGTAGGGGCGCTTCTTGCGCGGCTTCATCCGAGACACGATCCAGTCGTACACGGCCGAGGGGATGTTCGGCGCCACATGGACCATGAACAACGACAGCTGCCACGGGAAGTGGACGAGCCGGTCCCCCCGCTCGATGCCGGCCAGGATGCGGCGGACCCCGTCGCCGGTCTCGAGCAAAAAAGGCATGTCCCCGGCCTCGTTGCGGTCCGTCATCTCGCTCTTCACGAAGCCCGGGGACACGGTCACGACCCGGACCCCGGTGCCGACAAGGTCCACGCGCACGGACTCGAGCATGGTGATGAGCGCGGCCTTGCTCGCGGAATACGCCCCGGTGGTGGGCAGGCCCCGATAGCCCGCGAGGCTCGCCACGCCCGCGACGGTCCCGGTGCCGGCCGCGACCATGTCCGGGATCACAACCTCGAGCCAGTGCGCGACTCCGAACACGTTGGTCTCGAAGGTCCAGCGGTAGTTCTCGGCGCTGAACCGCCGGGCATCCACCGCGTCGCCCACCCCGGCGTTGAGGATGGCCCAGTCCAGCCCGCCCCAGGCGTCCTTGACCACAGCGTAGTGCCGCCGGACGGTCTCAGGGTCCGTGACGCTGCCGAGGAGCTCGAGACAAGCGGCGCCGGTCGCGCCGGCCTGGGCCGCACGGACCTCGGCCACGGCTGACGCGAGCTTCTCCTTGCGCCTGCCCGTGAGCGCCACCCTCCAGCCCCGCCTGCCGAGCTCGATCGCCATGGCCCGGCCGAGGCCCGAGGTCGCGCCCGTGACGAGCGCCCTCACGCCGAGGACCTCTGAGCCTTGATGGACCCGACGATGCCCTGGACGAGGTTCGGGAGCAGGTCGAAGAACTTCGCCTTCCTGAACTTCCTGACGAAGTCCTCCTTGGTGAAATCGAAGCCCACGTCGAACCCGGCCTTCTGGCTCAGGTAATACTTGTGCTGCTGGATCCAGATGTAGAGGTCCGTGTAGGTCCGGTCCGGGAACCCGTCGAGCACGGCCTGGTCGAGGATGATGCGCGCGGCGGGCAGGAAGCGGGACTCGTACCACAGCAGGCTCGCGAACACCATGTTCTTCTTGGCCAGCTCGCCGTTCCCGTAGCCCCGCCGGAAGTGCGATATCTCCTCGAAGAGCTTGCCGTAGCTCGTGAGCTCCGTGACCTTGAGCGGCAGGGAGAGGATGCCGTTGCCGAGGTGCGTCTCCCGCTCGAACACGCGCTCCTCGAGCCGGATGAGGAAGCGCCGCGCCGCGCCCGTGTCGCAGGCGTACTTCTTGTCCGGAGAGAGGTGCAGGCCGAACTCGACCTCCATGATCTCCGCGTCGATGTCCACGGCCCCGAGCTCGGTCTTGGCCACCGTGACCCGGTTGTGCCCGTCCACCACGAAATAATGGTCGAGGAGGCCGTAGACCTTGATGGGGGGCAGGTTCTTGCCGGAGAGCATCGCGGCCTTGACGCTCTCGAACTTCTCACGCACGCCTCCGGCCTGGGGCAGGAAGTTCTCGGTGAACTCCTGGTACCGGCCGAGGCTGCCCACGATCCTGTCGATGGGGATGGGCCGCACGCCCCTGCTGACGCGGACCACGCTGTCGAGGTTCTTCTCGATGGCGGCAAAGTCCAGGAGGGTGTCCTTCTCGTCGCTCATTCTGTGGAGGTGGGGTTCATTCTACCTATCTTTCGGGCCTCTTAGCCACTAGGCAGCAAGCGTAGCGCTCCGACGAGCTTCAGGATTTTCTCCTGCTCGGAGGAACATCTGGTCGTCCACTCCAGAGTCCTTTTCCCCGACTGAAAGCGAACAGCGTGGACGT
>JACRNU010000128.1 GCA_016234805.1 Elusimicrobiota bacterium | reverse complement strand
TCGTGCATGCGCTCGCGCCGCGCCAGCCGACTGCCATTGAGGACCGTGCCGTTCGTGCTCCCTTCGTCCTGGATCCACCACGAGCCATCGGTGAGCTCGATGAGCGCGTGCCGCGCCGAGGCGGCCTCGTCATTGATGACGACGATGTTGGACTTGTTGCCCAATTCGCGACAGACGCGGCGGACCATTTGATCCGGAGTCTGTACTACTAACCAACGTTTTCTGAGACTGCCGGAGAGATTTTCGTAAAGCTATGAGCTGTGGGCTATGAGCCTGCTTTATGAAGCGGCCGGCTCAAGCCGGGCGAGGGGTACTCGGTCGACGGTGAGGATAGCGGGAAGGATCTGGCGGCCTTTGGCGGTGAGGATGTAGCGGTGGGTGTGGGCGACCTTCTTGATCAGCGCGTGTGCGCGGAGCATCGCATCGAGGAGGTCCAGCGCATGCTCGCATCGCTTATCAGGAAGCTCACAGCTCAAAGCTCACAGCTCAAAGCTCATAGCTTTGGGCTGCGGGCGGAGCCCGCGATGTGGGCCCAATCGTGAATAGGCCGTAAATTGTTGGCGCCGGTCTGAACGTGTCCAGTTTCCGCCGGTGAACAGTGTTCAGCCGGCCCATTTTGAAGCCATCCGGGCATAGCCGTCCGTCGGGATTGCGTTGCGAAAAAAGAAGAACGGACCCGTCTACTCGCCCAATCCCGCTGCGTCCGACCCCTTGAGCTTCTTGCGCTTGACCCGATAGCTGCTCCCCTCGATCTTGATCAACTCCCCGTTCTCGATGAGGCGCTCGGCGATCGCCGTTGCCACGGCGTTGTCCTGGAACACTTCTCCCCAATCGCGGAAGGCTTTGTTGGTGGTCAATATGACCGAGCCTGTCTCGGATCGTTTCGAGATCACTTGGAAGAAGAGGTCTCGTCCTTCTTTGTCCAGGGGCAGATACCCGAGCTCATCGATGATCAGCAGCCGGGGCGAGCCGTAGCGGCGCAGCGCCCGATCCAGGCTGTGGTCGGCCTTGGAGGCGACCAGACGGTTGATCATGTCCGCTGCCGTGGTGAAGAGGGTCCTGATTTCCCCTTGGCAGGCGGCGACACCGATGGCTGTGGCCAGATGCGTCTTGCCCAAGCCACCGCGACCGAGAAAGATGAGGTGTCCGCGCTGCTGGACGAAGTCCAGCTCTGCGGCGCGTTGGATGAGCGGCTGCGGGATGGCGGTCGGATGCGACCAGTCGAAGCCGCCGAGCGTCTTGATCGACGGGAAACGGGCCTCGCGAATGAGCCGCGCGACCAGACGATCGTGGCGGGCCGCCAGCTCGTCGCTGAACGCGCGTTCCAAAAGCTGCCGGTGCGATAGATTCTCCCGGGCCGCGGCGTCGAGCAACTCGCGCCAGGTCTTGGCCGTGCGGGTCAGGTTGAGCCTTTGGGCCATGTCCCCGAGGGGGTCCTGCCCGTCGCCGGCGGGGGCGGCGTCAACGCTCATGACGCGGCGTCTCCCTGCGGCTTCTCATCGTCGGCGAACAGCTCATCGTAGAGCCCCAGATCGGTCTCCTCGACGGCGACGTCCGCCCATTGCGGCTTCTTGCGCAACACCACGGGCCGGGGCGCGCTCTGCCCCAGCGCGGCGCGCCGCTGCAGGATGATGTTGCGGATGTAGGCCGCGCCGAAGGCGCCGAACTGCAAGGCGCGGGCGACCGCCGCCAGCGTCTCGGCGCGGCCGTAGTCGCGCGCGCACTCCAATATCTTGTCCAGGTGCGCGGGCACGTTGAGCTCGGCCGCCGCCAGGCCCTTGAGGTATTCGGCGCAGGCGGGGCCCAGCGCCAGGAATTCCTCGACGCGCTTGGCCGCCCGCGCTTTCTTGCGCGTGGCGAGCAGCCCGGCGTAATGATCCGGGTTCTCGATGACGCGATATTTCTCGTAGCTGCGCGGGTGCGTCGCCAACAACTGCGCCCCGGCGTAAATGAGGACCGTTTGTCCCGTCGCCTTGAGCGTGAGCGTCTTGTCGGCGTGGCCGTGCGGCACGCTGTAGCCGTTGGTCTGGAACTGCACCAGGGCCTGGCGGCTGGCGCGCGCCGAGCAGACGATCGCGCAATCATAATCGGCCGCGGGAAGGCCTTGCAGCAGGGGCTTCTCTATCGCGAAGCGGTCCAGCGGACGCTCGCGCGTCGTGCCGTGGATGCGCACGTTGGCCGCGCCTTCGAGCCAGGCCGCCAGGTCCTTGCGCAAGGCCGGCAAGTCGATGAGCGCTCGCCCGGCCAGAAACGCGCTGCGCACGTATTTGATCCCCGACTCGACCTTGCCTTTCTCCCAGCCCGCTCGCACGGCGCAGGGGACCGGCTCGAACAGATAGCAGCCGGCGAAATCCATGAACTTCGGATTGAAGTGGATCTCCCGGCCCCAGCGCGACAGCACCACGGTCTTTAAGTTGTCGTAATTGATCTTCTTGGTCACCCCGCCGAAGAAACGAAAGGCGTTGACGTGCGCGGCCAGGAAATCCTCCAGGCACTGCGACAGCGTCAACTCCGCGTACATCATGCGCGAATAGCTCAAGACCATCACGAAACAGGACAGCTTGCGCGTCGCGTTGCCGATCCGGATCGTCCCCACGTTGGCCCAGTCCACCTGCGCGAACTCCCCGGGCTGGGTTTCCAGGCGCAGGAACGCCTTGGGCTTGTCGGGACGCAGCGTGCGCAGGAACTCCTTGAGGATCGTGTAGCCGCCCTCGTAGCCCAGGCGGCGAACCTCGATCAGCAGCTTCGCCGCCGACAGCTCCGGGTATTCCTGGAGCCGCCGGCGCAGATAGCCTTCGTGAGCGTCCACCTTCCCCGGCTTGGCCGCCACCCGGCGCTCATCCGCCGGAGGGCCCTGCGGGCTGGCCAGCGCCCGGCGCACCGTCTGCCGGTGCACGTGAAGCCTTTTCGCGATCGCGCTCTTCGAGAGCTTCTCCACCTCGAACAGCCGCCGGATCGTGCCCCATAGCTCCGCGTCCATGGCGGCATTATCCCGCGAGCATGCCTCCGGCCGCTATACCGGTTTGTTTTGCGGACACCACCGCCTCCACCGTCGAGCGCAGGCAATCCTCCAACGCTTCCACCCGTCGGGACAACGCGGTTACGTTTGCGGACATTCCAGGCTTTTCCGCGACCCCCAGCTTGCGCGTCTTCTCGACGATGATGTGCCGCCACGCGGTTACGTTTGCGGACACTGTTGCGCGCCGCCGCCCGCGCGTTCGCCGCTCGTTATCGCGGGCCCTGTACCCGGCGTGGCTTGCCCGGTACCGGCGGTAGTAGTCCGGGTAGGCCTTCACCCAGACCCGCCGCTTGGCGCTGCGTGAACGCTCGTAATCGGGATTGCGCGCGCGCCAGCGCCGCTGCTTCTGGCGCCGCCGCGCTCGCCGGCAGGCCGGACGCCGGCACGATCGCTGATGCTTGCGGGTGCGGGAATCCGGACGGTACAGGCGGCGGCAATAGGCGCAACGCTTGCTTGTTACCTTCATGGCAGGGTGCCTCCCTGCCTTAAGGATGCGCCGATTACCTGCCTATGGGTAGGTGGTTACGGGCGGGTGGACGCGCCGCGGCGAAAACTGGACACCTTCGCCGCCGCGCCGGACCGGCTACTGCTTACCGGCGATTCCTGGACACTTTCCGAACGGCATTAACACCTTTGCGAGCCCGGGCGCCCGTCGGCGGATGAGACGGTCGGGGAACGCGGGCCCGCGCGGCCCCCCCGGTCCCCCACCGGATTCCAATCGGATCCCGCCCTATCTATTCCCTCTCCCTTTGGGAGAGGGCCAGGGTGAGGGGGACGCTGCCGTCGCCCTCACCTCAATCCTCCGCCTAAGGCGGAGGAAGAAAGGATAGCCATCTGTAGGATAGTCCTGGGGCTTAAGTGGACAGCATTGAGGTTAGATCAAAGCGAAGAAGCGGTCCTCGTACTCTTCGAACAGGCCGAGCTCTCGGAGCCTGCGGCCCTGCTCCCGGACCCTGGAACGGTCGGCTGCCGCCTGCCGGAACAGCGCTTCGATCTCTGCGCGGGCCCGGCCCTGCGCCTTCTTTTCGGGGTTGAACAGGTTCCGCCGATCGAG
>JACRNU010000127.1 GCA_016234805.1 Elusimicrobiota bacterium | reverse complement strand
CCTTCGAGCCGCGTCCTCGGCTTCTTCGACTCCTACTGCATCGGGGTCAACGCCATCGTGGGCACGAGCATCTTTCTTTTCCCCGGCCTGCTCATGGGTCTGCTTGGGCCGGTCTCGCCGATCGCGTTCCTCCTGACGGGCTTCCTGCTTCTGCCCGTGGCCCTCTGCTATGCTGCCGCGGCTTCCCGGTTCGACCGGGCAGGCGGACCTTACCTTTACGTCCGTTCCGCCTTCGGCGACACGGCGGGCTTCGGCGTGGGCTGGATGTGCTGGGTCACCGAGCTCTCGAGCTGGGCCGCGGTGGCCAGCGGCCTGGCCGCGTATCTCGGGTACTTCGGAGGAGGCTGGACCACCCCGGCCATGACCAAGGTTCTGGGCGTGACCGTGGTCGCGGTCATGGGGACCATCAACTACAGAGGGGTCAGGCTCGGGGCCTGGACCTCCAATACTTTCACGGTGGCCAAGCTCATCCCTTTGGCGGCCTTCATCCTCCTGGGAGCCTTCCATCTCCAGTCCGCTAATTTCTCGCCCCTCCTGCCCATGGGCTGGTCCGGGCTGGGCAAGGCCTGCTTCCTGGCGTTCTTCGCCTTCTCGGGCTTCGAGGTCGTGCCGGTTCCGGCCGGAGAGGCGCGTGCCCCTGGGACGGACGTGCCCAAGGCCTTGGTGGCGTCCCTGTTGACGGCCGCGGTCCTCTATACCCTCGTGCAGGCCGTGGCCGTGGGAACGCATCCCGGCCTGGCCGCTTCGAGCCGGCCTCTGGCGGACGCGGCAAGCCTCTTCCTCGGACCCGTCGGAGCGGCCTTCATGGTGCTGGGCGCCGCGATCTCCAATATCGGCTTCAACGCGGGCTGCGCTCTCGGCGGGCCGCGCTACCTCGTGGCCCTGTGCGAGGACCGCCACCTCCCGGCCTGGTTCGCGGCCCGGCATCCGAGGTTCGACACACCGCACCGCAGCGTGGCCCTCACCGCGGGCCTGACCGCGGCAGCGGTCATTCTCCTGGATTTCAACAAGCTCGTGGACTTCGCGGTCGTGGTCATCTGCGTCCAGTACCTTGGCACCTGCTGCGCGGTGCCCTTCCTGGTGAAGGCGGATGGGGCCCGGAGGGCCGGGGCGCTTCGACGCTGGATATTGGCTGGAGCCGGCATCGCGGCTTCGCTGTGCGTCGGGACCCAGGCTGGATGGAAAGAGTTCCTCTGTGCGGCGGTCATCCTCGGACTGGGGTTCGGCCTGAGGGCCGCCTTCAGTCGAGCTTGAGCCTGAAGTCCAGGCGCTTCTGTCTGGAGGCCCGCTCGAGGCGCAGGAGAATGTCGTCCTCCGGGACTTTGGAGAGCCCGCGTTCGGCCCAGGAACGAGCTTCGGAGAACCTTCCCTGCCGAGCGTCCATGTAGGAGAGCAGGCGGTATGCGTAGGGGTCGCCCGGGTCGAGCTCGACGGCCTTGGCCAGGTGCTCGGCGGCGCGGGCCGTGTCGCCCGCCTCAAGGAATCCCGCTCCGAGCGAGCGCCTCAAAGACGGGCTTTGCCATTTCAGGTTCCCTCCCGAGATGGGGACGTAATAAGAAAGGATCCTGTCTTCGCCGGATCCGCGCAGCCGTAGGGCATGCTCGTAGGCGGCCAGGGCTGAGGCGCGGTCCTGGCCTCGGCGGTGCGCGTCGCCGAGGCCCTCCCAAGCCTTGGCGCTCCAGGGATACTGGCGGACGAGACTTCCCCAGAGCCTGCGCTCATCGGTCCAATCACGGACCCGGCCGAACATGAGGATGCCCAGCAGGGCAACAACGACGGCAGTGGTCCTGGGCCGGCGCTGGAGCGCGAACCCGGCCAGGGCGGTCGAGCCCATGAGAGGCAGGTAGAGCCAGCGCTCCGCCATCAACCGCGTGCTCAGGACTCCGGCGGGAACCGCTCCCGAGAATACGAACCAGAAGAGGAGGGGCCATGCCAGGAAGAGGGAAAGAGGCCGCGTCGTCGCGTCCTTCCAGAGCCGGCGCAGGAGCATTCCCGCTCCAGCGGAGAATGCAGCGGCGAAGAGCGCCAGGCCCGCGGTCTTGAGCGGGGAGGAGGGGAGGGCGAAGTATTCGATGCGCAGGCCCACGGGCAGGACCTGGACCCGGACGAAGGTCCAGAGGCTCTCCAGCACGAAGCCCAGACGGTCAAAGATGGGGACTTCGGCCCGGGCTGAGAACCCGGGCGCGGACAAGCCGAACACGGCGAACCACCCAGCGGCCAGCGCGGTCGCGCCGTAAAGGGCGTAGGCCGGAAGGTTCCGGCGGAACCATGCAGGGGCCAGGCCCCCTCCGGCGAGTGGAGCAGGCAACGCGCCTCCGAGGGCCTGGCGCCCTTGCGCCAGGCGGCACCGGTCGTCGAGGAGGACGAGGGGCAGGGCGACCAGCGCCGTCTCCTTGGAAAGAAGGCCCGCGAGGAGGAGCCCTGCCGCGGCCGCGCTCCGGCCCGCGCGATGGCAGAGGAGCATGGCCGGCACCGCGCACCCGGTCAGGAGCTCTTCGTTGAAGGACGCGCACATGAGGGTCTCGACGTTCGCCGGGTGGACCAGGAAGAGGCCTGCCGCGGCCAGGGCCGCGGGCCTGGCGAGGCCCGAGCCGAGGAGGAGCCTGAACAGGAGTGATCCGGCCAGCAGGTGCAGGATGAGCCCCAGGGACCTGAAGGCGGCCGGGTTCTTGCCTGCCGCGAGCGTCACGATGTTGTAGGTCGCGGTGGCCAGGGGCCGCCAGCTCGTTTCCCCGGAGAGGCGGAAATAGGCGTCGCTCAGGTACGCCGAGGGAGGGAAGGGCTTCTCAAGGGCCCGGTTGAAGAGGATCCAGCCGAGGTCGTCCCACACGAAGGGCGCAGCCAGGGCCGGCAGGTACGCTGCCGCGAGGATCAGGACGGCGAGGAATGCGAGCCTGTTCTCGGGCCCGGCAAGTCGGGGCAAGGTTCGTCAGCCGGCCTGGACCGTGGGGGCCGGGGCGGCCGCGCAGATGTCCTTCTCGGTCAGGGAGGTCCCTTCCTGGGCCGCGAAGCAGTCCATGGCGAGCTGCCGCTTGGAGATGTGCTCCCGCGCCTGGACCACGAACGCGTCCATCATCTCGTCGTTGTGGCCGGGGTCGTGGTGGTAGAGGGCCAGCTTCTTGACCTGGGCCTTGGCCGCCAGGTCCAGGACGTCCGTGACGGTGCTGTGGCCCCACGATTTCTTCATGAGGTATTCCTCGTCCGTGTAC
This sequence comes from Elusimicrobiota bacterium, assembly GCA_016234805.1. GTDB lineage: Bacteria > Elusimicrobiota > Elusimicrobia > UBA1565 > UBA9628 > JACQWX01. Next base: position 12,522 of record JACRNU010000127.1, on the reverse strand, counting down.
TGGGCCTCGCTGATGAGGAGGTCGCAGTTCGAGACGAAGCGGGCCACGGCCTCGTCCTCGCGGTCGGAGAAGTCGCCCTTGGCGTTGAGCTTGCCGTAGGGCTCGTGGTCCGAGAGGTAGCAGACCGACCAGTTCTTGGCGTCGAACCGGAAGCCGATGGTGATGCCGGGATGGTTGAGGTAGTGGTAGCTCACCTTGACCGTGCCGAGGTCCACGGGCTCCTTCATCTCCACGATGGTCATGCGCGAGGCCATCTCCTTGAGGCGCACCGGGAAGTAGGCAGGGGACATCTGCATCCGGAGGACTTCCTCGAAGGACTGCTGGGTGCCGTGGGTGCCGTAGATCGTGAACTTGTTCTGGGGCAGGTAGAGGGGGGTGAAGAACGGGAAGCCCTGGATGTGGTCCCAGTGGGTGTGGCCGATGAAGATGCTGCCCTCCATGGGCTTGGGCCCGAACTCCTTCATGAGGGAGTTCCCGAGTTCGCGGATGCCGGAGCCCGCGTCCACCACGATGATGGTCTCGCCCACACGCAGCTCCACGCACGGGGTGTTGCCGCCGTACTTCTGAGTCGAGGGCCCGGGCGAGGGGATCGATCCCCTCGTGCCCCAGAAGCGCAGGGTGAGCGGCGTTTTGGCGTCGCCGAGGAGCTCGGAGACACGCCAGAGGAGGTCCGCGGCCGGGAAGGGCTTGATGATGAAGTTGTCGGCCCCCGTCTCCTTGGCCGTGGCGATGTCGTGGGAGTAGGACTTCGAGGAGCTGATGAGGATCTTGAGGCCCGCGAAGCGAGGGTCGTCGCGGAGCTTGCGGCAGACCTCGAACCCGTGCATGCGCGGCATGAGCAGGTCGAGGATGACAAGGTCGGGCATGACCCGCTGGATCGTTTCCAGCCCGGAGACCCCGTCCGAGGCGGTCGTGACGGAGTACTGGGAGCCCAGGATGAAGGACATGAACTCGACCATCTCCGAGTCGTCATCGACCACGACAATCTTTTTCATCGTAACAAAGGAAACGCCGGAACCCGCCTCCCGACCCATTTATTTAACATGATTTGGCCGGGGAGTCAAGGGTTCCTGAAAAATCTGATAGAATGGTGCCCTCATGCCCATCAACTGGGAATCGGTCCGCAGGTCCCTGGCCGGCCGCGGGGTCCCGCACAAGAACCTGGTGCTGGCGGCGGGCGTCGTGGTCTCCCTGGCTATCCTGGGGTCCATGATCCTGAACCACGTGGGCGGGCTGCTGCCCGTGGCGGAGCGCATCCTGTGGCGCTTCGTGGTCGCCGCCTTCGCGGCTTCCCTGGTCAGCTACCTCATGGTGGGCCTGGCCCTCTGGGAGGTGCTGCGGCTGCTGGGCCACCGCCTCTCGTTCGCGGAGGTCTTCGGCATCGGCTTCGTGTCGAACACGGCCAACTACCTGGTCTCCTCCGCGGGGATCAGCGGCTTCGCGCTCAAGGCGCACCTCCTCCATAAGAGGGGCGTGCCCTACGGGACCACGGTGACGGCCTCGGTGGTGAGCTCCGCGATCCTCTACTTCGTGCTCGCCGCGATCATCTTCCAGGGGCTGATCTACCTCGTCCTCCGGGTCAAGGGAGCCCACATCCAGGTCATGGAGAGCGCCGTGGGCCTGGCGGTCCTGCTCGTCACGGCCCTGGCCATGCTCAAGCTCTTCTTCGACCGCGAGATCCGGGACCGGCTCTCGCGCTCCGTGTTCCGGCTCATCAACCACGGCGCCTATGTCTTTTCCGCCAGCGAGATCCCCCAGGAGGACTTCGAGCGCTTCCAGGAGCAGTTGGAGAACGGCCTTTCCTTCATCAGGGCGGAGAAGGGGCGGCTGACGAGGGCCATCGCCTACACCTGCCTGGACTGGGGGTTCTGCATGCTGACCCTCTACTACGGGTTCCTGGCCGTGGGCCGGCAGGTCGCGCTCGGGCACCTGAGCACGGGCTTCGCCGTGGGCCAGGCCGCCACCCTCATCCCGCTCCTCCCCGGGGGCTTGGGCGCCATGGAGGCCGGGATGGCCGCTGTTTTCGAGGGCTTGGGCATCCCTTGGGAGTCCGCGGTGGTCGCGTGTCTCATCTTCCGCGTCACCTACTACATCGTGCCCGGGGCCTTGAGCTTCTTCCTGCTCTGGGGGCTCAAGGTGTCCGAGCCCGCCATCGTGGAGGAGACGGTCGAGGACATCCTGCCCGAGGAGCTCAAGCTCAAGGCCTTGGAGCTCGAGAAACGGCTGGAAAAGAAGCGCAAGAAAAATCTACAATCATGACCTTCGTCATATGAGGGAAATGGCTTTTTATCTTGCGGGCGCGGGCGCGGTCTTCTTTTCCGCCCTCATGCTCTTCCAGCCCGGGCTCTACGCGGCCGCGGCGTGCCTGCTCGCGGCCCTGCTCCAGGCCGCGGTCCTGCTCTACCTGGCCGGTTCCCCGCTCGTGAGTTTTTTGCAAGTGGTGATCTGCAGCGGCGGCGTGATGGCCCTGGTGGTGGTCGCGGTGATGTCCACTGGCCGGGACGACGACCGAGCCGGGGGACCCGCGAAGCGGGTCGGCGAGGAAGTGGTCGAAGGTCGGCAGACCGAAGACCACGCCATGTGGGCGGTCTTCGCGGCCTCCCGTCCCGTGGCGGCCGGGACCGTGCTCCTTCTGGGCGTCGAGGTCCTCCTGGCCTGTCTCGCCGGCGGCTCGCCCGGCGTCGTGGGGGGCACGGGCTCCCTCGACAGCCGGCTCGGGGCCGTGCTCTTCGGCCCGTACGCGGTCGCCACCGAGGCCGTGGCCTTGCTCCTGTTCCTGGCCGCGCTCGCCTTGGTTTCGGGCCCTGAAAGGGGCGCCAAGTGACCCCGGCCCTGCAGGTCGGGCTTGCTCTATTCTGCCTGGGACTGGCGACCGTGCTCCTGCGGGGCCGGCTGCTTGCCATGCTGCTCGGGCTCGAGCTCATGATCGCAGGCGTGACCGTCATCCTGACCTATCAGGCCGGCATCTTCGGCGACCCCGGAGGCCTGGCGGCCGTGGTCCTCGTCATCGCGGTCGCGGCTGCCGAGGCCGTGGTGGGCCTGTGCCTGATCCTCCGGCTGCACCACGGCGGGAGATCCGGCGAGTCGGGAAGCCTCGCGGAGCTGAGGGAGTGATGCCCATCCCGGTCTCGGTCTACCTGCTCTTCCTCGCCCCGACCGCGGCGCTCCTCGTCGCGTTCTTCCTGTTCAGGCCGTTGCGTCCGCAATGGACGCACTGGCCTATCCTCGCTTCCTGCGCCGTGGTCGCGGCCGCGAGCATGGACCTCGCGGCCAAGACCTACACGGGCTGGAGCATGGACGCTCCCTTGGGCGTGTGGATGGCCGCTGGGAGCTGGGAAGTCTATTTCGGGGTGAGGATCGACGGGCTCTGCGCCGCGGTCCTGGCCATGGTCGCGGTCGTAGGCGGCCTCATCCACGTGTATGCGGCCGGCTACATGCGCGAGGATCCGGGGTTTGCGCGGTTCTTCCTCTGCTTCCACCTCTTCTTCCTCTCGATGATCGGGATGCTCGTGTCGAACAACTTCGTCCAGTTCTATCTTTTCTGGGAGGGGGTCGGACTCTGTTCGTTCCTGCTCATCGGGTTCTGGACGCACAAGCAGTCCGCGCGGAGCGCCGCGCTCCAGGCCTTCGTCACCAACCGCGTGGGCGACCTCGCGTTCCTCGTCGCCATCTTGATCCTCCTCAAGGCCTATGGGGACACGCGCTTCGAGTACGTCTTCGGGCAGATGGCGTACGGGGGCGGGCCCCTGCTCCTCCTGGTCGGGGTCCTCCTGTTCGTGGCCGCGGCTTCGAAGTCCGCCCAGTTCCCGCTCTACTTCTGGCTCCCGGATGCCATGGAAGGCCCCACGCCCGTCTCCGCCCTGATGCACGCCGCGACCATGGTGACGGCCGGCATCTTCCTGCTGGCCCGGTCGTGGCCTCTCATCGCCTTCGTCCCGGGCCTGGGCACGCTCATCGCGGCCGTGGGCGGCGTGACCGCGGTCTTCGCGGGCCTGCTGGCTTGCGGCCAGACGGACCTCAAGCGCATCCTGGCCTACTCCACGGTCAGCCACCTGGGCCTCATGGCGCTCGCCCTGGGCCTGGGCCGGGTCGGGATCGCGGTCCTGCATCTCATCATGCACGGCTTCTTCAAGGCGGTCCTGTTCCTGTGCGCCGGCAACATCGCTCACGGCCTCGGCAAGTCGGCGGCGGACATCTCCGAGGTGGGCGGGCTGCGCAAGCACATGCCGTTCACCTTGGCCTGCTTCATGGCCGCGGCCATCTCCCTGGCCGGGATCTGGCCCGCGGCCGGGTTCTTCAGCAAGGACGGCATCATCGAGGCGTGCCTCGAGGCCGGCCCGGGCTGGGCCGCGCTGGCCCTGACCGCGGCCGCGCTCGGCGCGTTCTACATCTCCCGGATGCTCTTCCTGGCCTTCTTCGGCCCGAGCCCTGAGCAGAAGCCCGGGCATCCGCACGAGGCTCCGGCCGGCATGTCCGTCCCCGTCGGCTTCCTGGCCCTGGGAGCCTTGCTGGCCGGGTTCCTCTCCCCCGGCATCGGCCGTCTCCTGGTCAAGGGCGCGATGTCTCCCGAGGAGTCTCTGGCCCTGGCCCACTTCTCGTGGCCCGTGTTCGCGGCCGGCACGTCGGCCGCGGTGATCGGTTTCGCGGCTGCATGGTTCCTGACGATCGCCCGGCCCCGCTTCGACTGGACCTGGAGGCGCGAGCACCCCGGACTCCAGGCCCTCGTGGCCAGCGACTTCGGGTGGAGGCATGTCGTGGCCTTCGTGGTCAAGACCTCCTGGCGGTTCGCGGAGTGGGTGGGCGGGGCCTTGGACCACCGGACCTGGGACGGGTTCCTCGAGTGGACCTCTCCGGCTGCGGTGTCCCTGGGCGGGGCGGTCTCCCTCAAGAGCGGCAGGCTCAGCGACTACATGTGGTGGATCGTCATGGGGACGGCCGCGCTCCTGGCTGCGGCGCTCATATGATGAAGGGGCACGGGCGATGCTGACCGCCTTGTGGGCCTTGCCTGCGTTGGGTGGAGTCCTCTGCCTCTTCACCAAGGGGGAGACCAGCAAGCGTTTCGCGACGACTGTCGCAGCCGCGATGCTCGGCTACACGGTCTGGCTTTCCTGCGTCCCCTACGCCCCGGAAGCCGGGGTCTGGGGCCTCGTCGAGTCCGGCCCGGCGTGGATCTTCGGGATACGCTACCAACTGGCCCTCGACGGGCTGGCCCTGTCCCTGGTGTGGCTGACGGCCTTCCTGACCGTGGTGAGCTTCGCGGCCTCCTGGCGCGGCGCCGAGTCCGGCGGGTTCTCCGCCGGATTCTGGTCGAGCTTCCTGTTCCTGGAAGCCGCGCTCATGGGCGTGTTCCTGTCCCGGGACCTCTTCGTGTTCTACGTGTTCTGGGAGGCGACCCTCATCCCCATGTTCTTCATCATCGGGCTGTGGGGCTCGGAGGGCAGGCGCCACGCCGCCATGAAGTTCTTCCTCTTCACCTTCTTCGGGAGTCTTTTCATGCTGGTCGGCCTCCTGGCCCTGGTGACGCACTACCACGCGGTCTCGGGCGTCTGGACCTGGGACATGGGCGAGCTCGCGGGCGCCAACCCTACGGGCCTGGCAGGCCTGCTCATGTTCGTCTCCCTGATCATCGGGTTCGGGGTCAAGATCCCTCTCTTCCCCATGCACACCTGGCTGCCGGACGCCCACACCGAGGCCCCGGCCGCGGGCTCCATCATGCTCGCGGGAGTCATGCTGAAGATGGGCGTGTACGGCTTCATCCGGGTGCTCCTCCCCGTGTTCCCCCGGCTGTCCTGGGACCTCCTGCCCTGGCTGGGGGGGCTCGCCTGCGTCAACATCCTCTACGGTTCGCTCTGCGCCATGCAGCAGAGGGACTTGAAGCGCCTCATCGCGTATTCGAGCGTGGCGCACCTGGGCTTCTGCGTCCTCGGAGTCCTGAGCTGGACCCCGGAGGGCGTGGCCGGAGGCTCCCTGCAGATGCTCAACCACGGGATCACGACCGGGGCCCTGTTCATGATGATCGGCTTCCTTTATGAGCGGACCCACCGGCGCGGTCTGTCGGACTTCGGCGACCTGGTCACGCGGGCCCCGTGGATGACCTTCTTCTTCGGATGGGCGGTCATGGCCTCCATCGGCCTGCCGGGCTTGAACGGCTTCGTGGGCGAATTCATGTGCCTGGCCGGCATGGCCCGTGCCCTGCCGCTCATGGCCATGGTGGCCGCGATCGGGATCGTGTTGTCGGCCGCGTACTGCCTGCCGGCCTACCAGACGGTCTTCTGGGGCGCTAGCACCGCGGGGTCTGTGAGCTCCAAGGTCCTCGACCTCGACCTTCGCGAGAAGGTCCTCGTGTGGCTCCTGTGCGGGATCATGCTCTACATCGGGCTCTGCCCGACCCCTCTGCTCGACGCGCTCGCGCCTTCCGTGGCATCCCTCGTGGCTGACGGATTCATGCCATGAGAGAGGTCCTGGGATTCTTCGCCGTGCCTTCCCTCTGGCCCCAGCTGACATTGGCTTCCGGCATCCTGTGCTGCCTTGCCGCGGGGATGACGCGGGACGTCTCGGCCGCGGCCACGAGGGTCCTGGGCACGGCGAGCCTGGTCGTGGCCCTCTGGATGCTCCTGTTCACGGCCAAGGGCCCGGTCGGGCCGCTCCTGGGGCTCGACACACTGGGCCTCGCCTGGCAGATCCTCTTCTACGCCGGAGCCCTGCCGGTGTTCCTGTCCCTGGAGGAGGACGACGAGGTCCCGGCCGCGCTCCTGCTCGGGGCTTGTCTTGGGGCCGGGCTCCTCGCCGCTTCGAGCAGTCTCCTCATGCTCTTCATCGGGCTCGAGCTCATGTCCCTGCCCGCCTACCTGCTCGTCGCGCGTCTTGCCAGCCCGTCGGCCCCCTTGCACGAGGCGAGCGTGAAGTACTTCTTCGCCGGGAGCCTGGCCAGCTGTCTGTTCCTGCTGGGCATGGCGCTTCACTACACCGCCTCGGGGTCCCTGGCCCTGGGCCCGGCTCCAGGCCCCATGGGTCAGGCCGCCCTGGCCCTGATGGGGGCCGCGGCCCTCTTCAAGCTGGGAGCGGTCCCCTTCCACTTCTGGCTTCCGGACGTCTACGAGTCCTGCGCGCCCGGCTTGGCGGGCTTCCTCTCCACCTCCGTCAAATCCGCTGCCCTTTTCCTGCTCATGCGCCTGGCGAGCCTGGGACCGGCCTCGGCCCTGGCCGCGAGCCTGCCGTGGGTGGGAGCGCTCTCCGCCCTCTACGGGAGCCTCCTGGCCCTGCGGCAGGTCCGGCTCCAGCGCCTGCTGGCCTACTCTTCCGTGTCCCACGCGGGGATCCTCGTGCTCGGCGTGGGCGCCTGGGCCGCGCAGGGCTGCGAGCCTGCCTCGGCCGCGCCCCTGTTCTTCTACGGCCTGGTCTACCTCTTCATGAGCAACGGAGCCTTCCTCTTCCTGCGCCACAGCGGCCTCTCCCAACGGGGCGATGCCGCGGGTTATGGAAAGATGAGGCCCATCCCAGCGGCGCTCTTTGCCGTGCTCCTGCTCTCCCTGGCCGGCATCCCCCCGACGGGCGGATTCCTGGCCAAGCTCCTGGTCTTCTGGGAAGCGGTCAAGGCCGGGCTCTACCTGCCCGTCGCCTTCGCCGCGCTCGCGAGCCTGGTGGGCCTGGGCTACTACCTGGGCCTCGTGCGCGACATGTTCTTCGACGAGCCCAAGTGGAGGTCTTCGGAGCCCGAGGCCGGCGCGGTCGAGGTATTGCTGTGGATCTGCGCCGTCGGGGCGGGGTTGCTGGGCGTGCTGCCTTGGATATTCTCTTCCATGCTCGGAAGGTTATTCTCATGACGGAATTAGGCCTGGTCTTCGACCTCTACCTCGTGGGCATGGCGGTCGTGGCCTTCACCCTGGCGGGCTGGTTCCTTGGGCCCAGGCCCAAGCACGAGGGCGACGCCGAGTTCCCGTACGAGACGGGCCTGCGTCCCGTGTCCGCTCCCGGGCGCGGCACGAGCGCCCTGTACTGGCGCTACGCCGTGCTCTTCGTGGCTTTCGACGTGGACCTGGCGCTCCTCCTGCCCTGGGCGCTCAACCGGCCCTCCCTCGATCTGAACCTCATGGTCTCGGTGACCGTGTTCATCGGACTGGTGGCCTTCATGCTCCTCTATTTCTGGCGCAAAGGGACCTTAGAATGCAACTAGTCACCTCCCGCTTGGACGCCGTGCTGGGCTGGGCGCGGAAGTACTCCATCTTCCAGTACCCGTTCGTCACGGCCTGCTGCGGCATGGAGTACATGTCCACCATGGCGTCCCACTACGACATGGACCGTTTCGGCGCCGGACTGCCGCGATTTTCGCCCAGGCAGGCGGACCTCCTGATGGTGGTCGGCACCATCAGCCACAAGATGGCCCCGGTCCTGCGCCGCATCTACGATCAGATGGCGGCGCCCAAGTGGGTGGTGGCGTTCGGGGTGTGCACCTGCACCGGCGGCTTCTACGACGACTATTCCACGGTCCAGGGCATCGACACCATCGTGCCCGTGGATGTCTACATCCCGGGCTGCCCTCCCAGGCCCGAGGTGGTGCTCGAGGGCTTCATGAAGCTCCAGGAGAAGATCCAGAAAGAGGCCAGAGGCCCGTGGCACATGGATGAGGAGGGTTGGGGTAGGTTTGTCCCAAAGACGGAGAAATGATCGAAACGAAGAACATCGAACCTTCCGCGGCCCTTGAGGTCCTCAAGGACCTCAAGGACAGCGGATACAACATGCTCGTGGACCTCACGGCCGTGGACCATTCCAGCCAGGGCCGCGTGCCCAGGTTCGAAGTCGTGTACCGGGTGGCCTCGCTCGACCTCAAGACGGGCCTCGAGTCCGCTCCCCGGGTCGAGGTGCGTTGCGAGGTCGGGACCGAGCCCGTGCTCCGGTCCGTGCGGGCCCTGTGGCCGATCGCGGACTGGCTCGAGCGCGAGGTCTGGGACATGTTCGGCATCCGGTTCGCGGACCGGCCGGACATCAAGCGGCTCCTCATGTACGAGGAGTTCGTCGGGCATCCACTGCGCAAGGACTACCCGATCAGCAAGCGCCAGCCCCTTATCGGGCCCAAGGCGGAGCCCGCGGAGCCCGTTAATCTCAACAAGGACAAGCCCAGGGTGGCGTATGAGTAAGGAGAATATCCTGCCCCGCGACTCCCGCTTCCCCTCGGGCGAGGCTCGAGAAACGAGCGACGACCGCACTGCTCTCATGTTGAACATGGGGCCTTCGCACCCGGCCATGCACGGCGTCATCCGGCTGCTCCTCGAGCTCGACGGCGAGCGGATCAAGTCCTCGGAGGTCGAGATCGGCTACCTGCACCGCGCCTTCGAGAAGCACGCCGAGGCCGAGCCGTGGAACAACGTGGTGCCCTGGACCGACAGGCTCAACTACGTGTCCCCGCTCATCAACAACGTGGCCTACTGCCTGGCCGTGGAGAAGCTGGCCGGCGTCACGGTCCCCGAGAGGGGCCAGTACCTGCGGGTCGTGGCCTCCGAGGTCTCCCGGGTCACGGACCACCTGACCTGCGTCGCGGCCAGCGCCATGGAACTGGGCGCCTTCACCGTCTTCCTCTATCTCGTCAAGGCCAGGGAGTACCTCTACCAACTCGTCGACGACCTGGCAGGCGCACGCGTCACGACCTCCTACGCCAGGGTCGGCGGGGTCAAGGCCGACCTGCCGCCTGGATTCGAGGCCAAGTGCCGGGCGGCTTTCGCGATCGTGCGCGAGTCCATCCGGGATTCGGACAAGCTGCTGACCAAGAACCGCATCTTCATGGACCGGGTGGAGGGGACCGGGGTCATCTCCCCCGAGGACGCGGTCGCTTACGGCATCACCGGCCCCTTCCTCCGATCCACGGGCGTGCCCTACGACGTGAGGCGGGCCCATCCCTACCTGGTCTACGACCGCCTCGACTTCGAGATCCCGGTCGGGTCCAAGGGGGACAACTTCGACCGCTACCTCCTGCGCCTGGCCGAGACCGAGCAGAGCATGAGGATCGTGGAGCAGTGCTTCAAGCTGATGCCCGAAGGGAGGCACTCCCTCGGCCCCAAGGACATGCTGGACGCTTCCGAGATGCAGGACCTGGGCAAGGCAGGCCGGATCTCGGAGATCGCCGGGAAGACCGCCAGGACCTGCCAGACCCTGGAGGGAGTGGATTGCAAGGAAGAGGTCTACGGCTCCATCGAAGGCCTCATGAACCAATTCGAAGGCGTGATGTGGACCTGGGGCCTGAAGGTCCCCGCAGGCGACGTCTACGTGCCCGTGGAGGGCGCCAACGGCGAGCTCGGCTTCTTCGTGGTCTCGGACGGCGGCAGCAGGCCCTACCGGGTGCGCTGCAGGCCTCCGTGCCTCTTCACCATGGCCGCCCTGCCCAGGATGATCGACGGAGGCTGGGTGGCGGACATCATCGCGACCTTCGGGTCCGTGAACATGATCGCGGGAGAACTCGACCGGTGACACCCCCTTTTTCCCCCGAGCAGGAGAAGGTCCTCAAGTCCTGGACGACCCGCTACCCCTATCCCATGATGGGCCTGCTGGAAGCCATGCGCCAGGTGCAGGAATGGCATTGCCGCGTGACCCCCGAGGATTCGGCCTTCCTCGCCAGGATCTTCGAGACTACCATCACTCATGTGCACGGAGTCGCGACCTTCTATCCCCAGTTCACGGCAGAGCCCATGGGCCGCAAGCGCGTGTGCCTCTGCCGCGGCCTCTCCTGCAGGCTCAAGGGCTCGGAGGAGATGGCCCGCTACCTCGAGACCAAGCTCGGGGTCAAGGACGGACAGACCTCCAAGGACGGAGGCGTCAGCCTCGAGACCGTGGAGTGCCTCGGCGCCTGCGACTGCGGCCCGGCGCTCTCCGTCAATGACGAGCTCATCGGCGCGGCGACGAAGGAATCGGTGGATAAGCTGGCCTCGGATACCAAGTGACGAAGATCATCACGAAGCATTTCGACGAGCCGAAGCTCCACGAACTCGCGGTCTACCGCCGCCTCGGCGGCTACGAGGGCTTGAAGAAGGCCCTGGCCATGACTCCAGCCGACATCGCGGCTGAGGTCAAGAAGTCGAACCTCCGGGGTCTCGGCGGAGCGGGCTTCCCGGCTGCCATGAAGTGGGGGACCCTTCCGCCTCTCGACAAGGTCCCGGGCCCCAGGTACGTGGTGGGCAACTGCGACGAGTCCGAGCCCGGGTGCTTCCGCGACCGCGTGCACGTTGAGCGGGCTCCGCACCAGCTCATCGAGGGCCTGCTCATCGCCTGCTACGCCGTGGGCGCCAAGGAAGGGTTCGTCTTCATCCGCGGCGAGTACGGCCGCCAGCACCGGGTGCTTGCGGCAGCGGTGAAGGAAGCCGAAGCTGCGGGGCTCATCGGCGACAAGATCCTCGGCACCCCCTTCTCGTGCAGGATCATGCTCATGCGCGGGGGCGGGACCTATATCTCGGGCCTGGACACGGCGCTGCTTGAGTCCATGGAAGGCAAGAAATCCTGGCCGAGGCAGCCTCCGCCGTTTCCGACCAATTTCGGCTTGATGGGATTTCCGACCGTGGTGCACAACGTCGCCACCCTGGCCATGCTCCCGCACATCGTGGTCAACGGGGGGGAGTGGTTCGCCAAGCTCGGCACTGCCAAGAGCGGCGGGACCATGCTCTACAGCGTCAGCGGCCACGTGGAGAAGCCCGGGGTCTACGAGTTCCCCATGGGCACGACCCTGCGCGCTCTTATCGAGGCTGCTGGAGGAGTGCGCAAGGGACACGCGCTCAAGGCCGTCATCCCGGGCGGCACCTCGACCCCGCCGCTCGGGCCCGAGCACCTCGACCTGGCCCTCGATTTCGACACCGTGCGGGCGCAGGGCTCCTTCCTCGGCGCTGGAGGGGTTATCGTGCTCGACGACACCGCGGACATGGTGGAGGCCTGCCGCGACATCATCAGCTTCCTGACGCACGAGTCCTGCGGCCAGTGCACGCCCTGCCGCGAGGGGAGCGTGTGGACCAAGCGCATCCTCGAGCGCCTGCTCTCCGGCCTAGGCCGGCCCGAAGACCCCGCGAACCTCGAGCGCATCGCGGACAACGTGACAGGGAAGACGATCTGCGCCCTGGGCGACACCGTGGGCATCGTGCTCAAGGCCTACATCAAGAAGTTCCCCGAGGAGTTCAAGCGGCGGGCCGTCGCCGGGGCGCGGTCAAGCCCGGAGGGCGAGCGCCCCGGCCGCCTTCAGGAAGGGCGTGGGCCGGCCGGGACGGAGGCGAGGGTCTGATGGCCAAGATCACCCTGAACGGCCGCCCCCTGGAGACGCCCGACCGCACCCTGCTCATCGACGCCGCCAAGCAGGCCGGGGTCGTTGTCCCCCACTACTGCTACCACCCGGCCCTGGGCAACCCCGGGAACTGCCGCATGTGCCTCGTGGAGGTGCAGGGGAGCCCCAAGCTTCAGCCCGCGTGCCGGCTCAAGGCCGTAGACGGCATGGTGGTGAGCACCGAGAGCCCCGCGGTCGTGCGGGCCCAGGCGGGCGAGCTGGAACTCCATCTG
>JACRNU010000118.1 GCA_016234805.1 Elusimicrobiota bacterium | reverse complement strand
GCCACGAGCGCCGCGTGCGAGGTCATGCCGCCGCGGGCCGTGAGGATGGCCTGCGCCGCGCGCATGCCCTCCACGTCCTCGGGGTTGGTCTCCTCGCGCACGAGGATGACCTTCTCGCCGCGCTTGGCCCACGCGACGGCTTCGGCGGCGGTGAATACGATCCTGCCCGAGGCTGCGCCCGGGCCCGCGGGCAGGCCCTTGGCGAAGGGCTTGGTGACCGCCTCGGCCTTGGGGTCCACGATGGGGTGCAGGAGCTCGTCGAGCTGGTCGGGCGTCACGCGCAGGACAGCCTCATCCTTGGTGATGAGCTTCTCCTTGAGCATGTCGAGCGCGATCTTGACTGCGGAGGGGCCGTTGCGCTTGCCCACGCGGCACTGCAGCATGTAGAGGCGGCCGTGCTCGATCGTGAACTCGATGTCGAGCATGTCGCGATAGTGCTTCTCGAGCCGGTTGCGGATGTCGAAGAGCTCCTTATAGACCTTGGGCATGGCGGACTCGAGGCTCTTGGCGGTCTTGGACTGCTCGCTCCGGCTTGCCTCATTGATGGGGGACGGGGTGCGGATGCCGGCCACCACGTCCTCGCCCTGGGCGTTGATGAGGAACTCGCCGTAGAAGACGTTCTCGCCCGTGCCGGGGTCGCGGGTGAAGCCCACGCCCGTGGCCGAGTCGTCGCCGAGGTTGCCGAACACCATGGACTGCACGTTGACCGCGGTGCCCCACTCCTCGGGGATCTTCTCGATCCTGCGGTAGGAGACCGCGCGCTTTCCCATCCAGGACGCGAAGACCGCGCCGATGGAGCCCCAGAGCTGGGACATGTGGTCGTCGGGGAAGGGCTTGCCGAAGGTCTCGTGGATCTTCTTCTTGAACTCGGAGCAGAGCTGCTTGAGGTCCGAGACGGTCAGGTCCGTGTCGCTCTTGTAGCCCTTGCGGTGCTTGAGCCCGTCCATGACGCGCTCGAGCTGCTTGCGGATGCCCTGGTCCTCGGCAGGCTCGATGTTCTCGGCCTTCTCCATGACCACGTCGGAGTACATCATGATGAGCCGCCGGTAGGCGTCGTAGACGAAGCGCTCGTCGCCGGTCTGCCGGGCGAGGCCCGGGAGGGTCGCCTCGGTGAGGCCCACGTTGAGGATGGTCTCCATCATGCCCGGCATGGACTTGCGGGCTCCGGAGCGCACGGACACGAGGAGCGGGTTGGAGGGATCGCCGAACTTCCTGCCCGTGAGCTTCTCGACGTGAGCGAGGTTCGCGGCCACGCCCTCCTTGAGGCCCTTGGGGTAGGCGCGGCTGTTCGCCCAGTAATGGACGCAGATCTCGGTGGTGATGGTGAACCCGGGGGGCACGGGCAGGCGCAGGCTCGGGTGCCCGGCCATCTCTGCGAGGTTGGCGCCCTTGCCTCCGAGCAGGTTCTTCATGGACTCGTTGCCGTCGGCGCGGCCGCCGCCGAAGAAATAGATGAGCTTGCCCGGCTTCTTGGACTTGGGCGAGCAGGTCCCGCAGTTCGATTTCCTGTTCAATAAAGCTGATGGCATGGTTCTCCTCCTTAACGTCTGACACCAGTATATGATTACGCCAGGAGGGTTACAATTGACCCAGGTCAACCCTGTCAGGGAGGGTCAGCCGGACCGCCGGATGAAGTCCACGAGCTCCGCGATGAAGCCGTCCCGTTCCGCGAGCCCGGCGCAGTAGCGCCGCAGGCGCATGGGCTTGGACCCGTCCGGCCGGCAGTGGAAGACGGACAAGCCGACCCCCTCCTCCGTGGACCTCGCCAGGACTCCCAGGACCGGGGCGTGGTCCGGACCGAGGCTCCTCAACAGGGCCCGCTCGAACTCCAATTCCAGCCGGCAGATCGGGTCATCGAGCCCCCGGAGCACCTCGCGGACATCTTTCCTGTCGAGCCGCGTCTGCAGGACCAAAGCCCCCTGCCCCGGAGCCGGGACCAGGTCCTCGACCGGGATGGCCTCGACGCCGTCAGGAGGCAGGTCCAGGCTCACCCAATCCGCGCCGGACAGGACCAGGGCGTCGCAGAAGCCCTCCTTGAGACGGCTCAGCCGGGCCGAGACAGCCCCAGCCAGGGGCACGGGCTCGACGCCCGGGCGGGCCCACTTGATCTGGAATCCCCGGCGCAGGGACGAGACCGCCACCTTGCCCGAGCCGAATCCCGACCAGGAAAAAAGACCGTCCCGGGGAACGAAGACCTCGCGGGGGTCCTCCCGCTTGCAGAACGCGGCGACGCAGAGGCCGTCGGCGATTTCGACCGGAAGGTCCTGGGCCCGGTGGACGGAGAAATCGATGGCCCCTGCCAGCAGGGCGGCGTCGGTCTCCTGGGTGGCTTGGCCCTCGGAAACGGCCGCCAGCCCGTCGGTAGCCTGGCGGTCCCCGGCTGTCCCGACCGGCACGGCCTCGACCTCCAGACCGTCGAAACGGAACTGCAGCGCCTGGACCGTCTGATTGGCCCAGGGCAACAGGACTTCCGAGCTGCCCGCTCCCATCCGCAGCCTCATGACAAGGATGATTCTACCCGGAAAAAGCGCCTCCCGGTATCCGTAAAACCCGCAACGCGGTTAGGGGAAATACCCCTATCCCGACCGCGCGCGTCCCGGAACCCGGTCGGGGCATCCTCCTCCCAAACTGGTATAATCTCCGTTTCCATGAAACTGCTCCTCGTCCTGCCAACCACGGTCGACAAGGACGGCAAGCTCACCCGGTCCAAGCGCCGTTGGGTCCTGGGCCTGGCCATGCCCTACATGGCGGCCCTCACGCCCCCCTGGGTGAAGACCCGCATCGTCGACGACCGGATGGACGCCATCGACTACGACGACGGCTGGGACGTGGTGGGCCTCAACACCACCATCGCCACCTGCACCCGGGCCTACCAGATCGCGGATGAGTTCCGGCGGCGCGGAGTGCCCGTGGTCATGGGCGGGTTCCACGCCACGCTCAACCCTGAGGAGTGCCTCCAGCACGCGGATGCCGTGGTCGAGGGCGAGGCCGAATACGTCTGGCCCCAGCTCCTCGAGGACGTCAAGGCCGGCTGCTTGAAGAAGCGCTACCGCGCGGACAAGCTCCACGACATGAAGGGCCTGCCCCTGCCCAGGTGGGACCTCCTGGACCGCAGGCGCTACCTCGCCCCCTTCCTGCCCTTGCAGACCACGCGGGGCTGCCCCTTCACTTGCAGCTACTGCGAGGTCCCGGTCTTCTACGGCGGGACCTACCGGCACCGCCCGGTGGGCGAGGTCATCTCGGACCTCAAGAACATCCCCACGCGCAAGATCCAGATCGTGGATGACAACATCGTGGGCAACCGCGCCTACGCGCGGGAGCTCTTCACCGCCATGATCCCGCTCAAGGTCCGGTTCAGCTGCCTGTGGACCATCAACACCTCGCGCGACCCCGAGATCCTCGACCTCGCCAAGAAGGCCGGCATCTACCACGTCAACATCGGCATCGAGTCCATCTCCCAGAAGTCCCTGGGCTCGGTCAACAAGAGGCAGAACCAGGTCAAGGACTACATCGACATGCTGGGAGCCCTGGAGAAGCGCGGCATCTTCTACTCCCTGAACTTCATCTTCGGGCTCGACGAGGACACCCCGGATATCTTCGAGGAGACCATGGACTTCCTCAAGCAGATCAAGGCGCCCATGGTCTTCTTCAACACCGCGACCCCCAGGACCGGCACGGCCATGCGGGCCCAGCTCGAAAAAGAAGGCCGCATCCTCAATCCCGTGGCCGACCGCTACACGGGCATGGAGTGCCTCTACGTGCCCAAAAACATGACTCCCCGCCAGGTCGAAGACGGCGTGTGGAAGTGCTTCCGGGAGTTCTATTCGCCCATGGCCATCATGAAGCGTTTCTTATGGCCGCCCCAGTGGCCCTACATGGGGCAGGGCATCCCCTCCAACGCCATCTTCGCGTGGGCCGTGCGCAGGAAGAAAGACCCGGTAGACTTCTACTAAGCCCTGCCATACACTGGTGTCAGACGTTAATCATGATGGTGTCAGACGTTAAGATGTGAAGTCTTCGTTTCTTAACGTCTGACACCAGTGTATGGCAACGTCTGACACCTTTATAGGTCAACGGTAGATCTTGACCGACTTGAGCGCGTAGGACGCGGCCTCGCCGGCGGCTTTGGGGTGGCTGAAGACCGAGAGGAAGACCGAGGTCCCGGGCTTGAGCCAAGCGAATTTCCCCTCCTTCACCATGCCCGTGGACGACTCCGCGTGGATGAAGCCGGGCTTGATGGTCAGGGTCACTGTTTCGAACATCTCGGCAGGGCCCGAGACGTCCTTGTAGTTCTCCTCGTCGTTTCTGGTATTGCCCAGATAGGCGAAGGTCTCAGTCTTGGACCTGCGGCCCATCTGCAGCCACACATTGGCGGCCCAATACACGTCGAAGGTCTTGGTCTCCGTCAAGGTGATGCACAGCCCCGTGGTCTTGTCCGGGTCGAAGGTCAGCTTGAGCTTGAGGGGGTTGTCCTCCATGTTCGCGTTGACCGTGAAGAGCTGGTCGTGGGACACGATGCCGGTCTTGCCCCAGTTGTTGCCCGCCGGAGCCACGACCTCAAACGCCGACGCCGTGGCGCGGGCGAACTTCTCGAAGTTGCCGCCCGCGACCTCGGTCTTGTCCCACGCGTCGGAGAGGGCGCCGGTGAAGTTCTCCTCGTAGATGGCCTTGCCTTCGCGGGACGCGGCCTTGGAGTCGGAGAAGCGCACGCTCTCGATCTGGGCCGTGTCGTAGGCCGCGGTGGTGCCGTCCTTCATCTTGATGACCATGGTCCCGGCCAGGGCCGTCCCTGCGGCCAAGAGCATCGCTGCCGCGGCAAAAAGCTTCGTCGTCTTCATGAGTGCCCTCCTCGATCGCCCCGAAAGCGCCGGGGCCTGGCATAATCTAGGTTATTCGCCCGCTTACTGTCCATGACTGGCCGGCGATTCCGGCCGGATCTCAGAGCCCGAACCAGCCGCGCCTGAAGACCTTGGTCCCCACGGACTTGACCATGGCGAAGTCCTCGGCGGACAGCACCATGACCTCAGCCACGCCCAGGCGCTCGGTGACCACGCGGACCGCGGGCAGTTCCCAGAAGGAGCGCGCGGCGGTGAGCCCCTCCCTGCCCGAGGCCTCGAACCCCATGGTGAAGACCGGTCCCTGGCCCGTGTCCGCGAGGAAGAGCCAGCAGCCCTTCACCGCGGGGAAGGCCGCGGCCTGGCTGAGCAGGGAGGCGAGCGCGTCCGCGGCAGGGGCCGACGCCAGGGGGAGGAAGACCGCCTTGGGCTGGGCGGACGCTGAAACAGCGGCCCTCCGATGAAAGACCTCGACGGCCACGGGCTTGAGCTGGCGCATGGTGGCCTCGCCGATGATGAGCGCGTCCGTCACGCCGCAGCGGACCAGGGCCCGCCGCACGGGCCCGGAGGCCATGAAGGTCTTCACCGCGTCCGGGCCTTGCGCGGCCGAAACCTCGAACCCGATGGTCTTGCGGGGCGCGCCGGAGGGCTTGGCCACGCAGAAGAGCCAGCATGACAGGATGTCAGTGTGGGACGCCCCTGCCTCGCGCAGGCCCGAGAGGATGTCGTCAGCCACCTGAGGCATGGCCTGGTAGGAGACGGCTCCGGGATCGGCCGGAGCGCCCGGCGCGGGCGGGATCCCACAGCCGGGGGGACCTCCCGGGACTCCGGGCGCCTCCGGACGGCCTGAAGGTCCTGCGGCGCCGGGCGAGCGGAGAACGTCCGCGCCCGGGATGGCGCCGACAGCCAGGGCCTGGAAGGCCTCGCGCTCGAGGATGAGATGCGCGCCGCAGGGGTCGATGAGGATCGAGTCGATGCGCGGCTGGGCGGTCGAGGCCATCTGGAAGATCGTGCGGGCGTCGAGCGCCATGACCTGCATGCCCGCAGGCAGGGCCTTCTTCATGTCCTCGGGGTTCGTGAAGACCGGCAGGCCGGTGCGTCCGCCCGCCTGGGTGAACATCAGGCCCACGGCGGTCCCCTTGGGAGGTCCCTGGACCGGTACGATGAGCTTGGCCCGCAAGAGTTCCTCGTAGACCTGGCGCGACGCGGCCGTCGCGGCGCCGGCCTGGGGCCGGCCGAAGCACGCCCGCAACCTCTGGTTGTCGGGCAGGTCCATGACAAGATTGTACCAGTTTCCTCTACACTGGTGTCAGACGTGTTCCATAATGGTGCCAGACGTTAAGAAAAGAAGACTTCACACCTTAACGTCTGGCACCAGTGTATGAACGTCTGACACCTTTGTGAGTCAACGGGACCGACAGGGAGGCCTTGGCCTCGAGCAGGAAGCGCGCGTTCCCCACAAGGGGCAGGCCGCGCAGGAACCGGCCCAGGGGGAACTCCACGCTCGGCCGGTCATCCGTCACCCCTGGCCGGGAGCGGACGAGCTCCCGCAGCTCGGCGTCTCCGAGCACGAAGCCCTTCTCGATCCCCAGGTCCGCGAGCACGGGCGAGATCAAGCCCTTGGAGCGCTCCCTGAACCTGCGGTCGAGCTCTCCGGGCTTCCATCGGATCGGAGCGTCGGACCCGAAGAGGATGAAGCCGGAGACCCCGAAGCCGGTCCAAGCCCTCACCTGGGGGAAGGCTTCCGTCATGGATCTCATGATCGCCCAATAGTCATCCTCGAAGGACCCGAAGGGGAGCCAGAGACTGAACACCCCTCCTTGCGCCAGGCGGCCGCGGGCCAGGCCCAGGAACTCCCGAGTGTAGAGGTTGACGGCCCCGGCGCTGTAGAGCGGCGGCGAGGCATCCACGATGATGGCGTCATAGCTGCGCCCCCGGCGCAGGATGAAAGTCCTTCCGTCCTCGCCAAAGACCGCCCGTCCCGGCGCGTCCAAGTGCTTCCGCGCGTCAGGATAAAAACGACTCATGGACTCGAAGAGGCCGCTGATGAGGTCCACCCCATGGGTCTCGGCTCCCAGCAGGGAGGACGTCCTGAAGGTGTTGCCCGCTCCGAAGCAGATCACCAGAGTGGAAGCGCTCCGTCCCAACAAGGAATCCGGCAGGAGGGCCATCAGAGTCCCCTCGATCGTGTTCCCTGCGGTCATGATGCCGTTGATGAGGAGCGTCCGGGACCCGGCCTGCTCGATCCCGGTGATCAAGGCCGCTGGAGTGTCCCTGTGGAACAGCAGGTCAAAAGGGCCGCCGGACCGCAGGCGCCTCTTCAAGGCCTCGGGGACAGGGTCGGACCACGCGAAGAAGACCAGGCCCATGGCCGCGGCAGCCAGGCACAGGCACGGCAGGGTCGCGGCCTTGAGAGCCCTTGCCCGGGCGCAGAGGAGGGCGGCCAGGGCCGCGAGGCTGTTGAGCCCCACCAGGGCCAGGAAAGACTCGTGCGTCCCCAGGGCCGAGACGCCCCAGAAGCCCGCGGCGAGCGACCCCAGGATGCCCCCCGCCGTGTTCCAAGCGTAGAGCCTGCCCACGGCCGCGCCCGCCCCGGCCGGGGAGCCGCACGCCAGGCGGGCGGCCACGGGGAAGAGCATGCCCATGACGATCGAGGCGGGCAGCACCATCACGCAGGCCTGCGCCGCGAGACGGACCAGGTCCGCCGGGCCCGCCAGCGGAGAGTAGAGGTAGGCCGGGGAATCGGCGGCGAGCACCGTGGTCTTGAACGCAGCCAGGCTCAGGGCCGCGGCCGCGGCCAGCGCCCATTCGAGCAGGGCGAAGGACTCGAGGGGATGCCGCGGATCCTCTCTCAGGGCCCCGACGAGGACGCTCCCCAGCCCGACCCCCCCGAGATAGAACAGCAGCAGCAGGGTGAAGGCGTAGGTGGAGTTGCCCAGGACGAGCATGATCTGGCGCGCCCACAGCACCTCGTAGCCGAGGCTGCAGAACCCTGACACCGCGAAGAGGACCCCGGCCAGCACAGGGTCTCCATCCAGCCGGGCCTCCTCAGGCGCGGCACGAGACCGATCCCCGGTCGCGGCCGGCGGCCGAGAGGCCCGCGTCCCCCTTTCCCTCCACGACCACAGCCATGCCAAGACCGCGGCGAGGAGGTTCAGCGAAACGGCGGCGCGCGCGGTGGCGGCCTCGCCCCAAGCCGCGATGAGCACGAAGCCCGCGAGCGTAAGGCCCGCCGCGGCGCCCAGGGTATTGGCGCCATAGAGCGTCCCGACCCCGGCCTCGACCCCTTCGTCCGCCCTGCGCTCCGCCCAGCGGCGGGTCAGGACCGGAAGGGTCGCTCCCATGAGCGCGGTCGGCGGCAGGAGGACCGCGGCGGATAGCGCGATCCGGAGCAGGGCGGCAGAGGATGCCGACGCGTCCAGGCCGGCTATGGCTCCCGGGAGCAGGCCCATGGCCCAGGTGCTCAAGAGCGCCGCGGCCCCGGCCGCGGCCTCCAGGACACCGTAAAGGAGGAGCCAGTCGCGCTCGCGCCTCAGGCGCCCGGAGAGTAATGCTCCGAGGGCGAGCCCCCCCATGTAGACCGCCACCACTGCCGCGACAGCGTGGACCGTGACCCCGAAGGCCCGGTGGAGCATCCGCATCCAGACGACCTCGAGCGCCAGCGCGGACGCTCCGGAGAGGAACATGAGGAAAACCATGCCGTAAGATTATAGTCAACTCTGACCGCCGGGTTTGATACCATGGGGCGGTCGCGGCGCCGGGACAGGAGGACACGATGGTCTTCAATATGGGACGGCTGGAAAAATACGCGGACTCCCTGCTGTGGGGGCTGACCACGGCCAGGCCGGGCTTCAAGAAAGGAGACGTCGTGCTCATCCGCGCGGGCGCGGCTGCCATGCCCCTGGCCGAGGCCCTGCAGGAGCGCATGCTCGACCGCGGCTGGAACCCGGTCCTCCGCACCGACCCGAACCCGGCCTGGGAGAAGAGCTTCTACGGCCGCACGGTCAAGGAACAGAGGACCTTCATCCCAGCGGGCGAAAAGGAGTTCTTCTCCGGCCTTAACGGCCTGGTCGCCCTGCGCGCGCCGGAGTCCATCACCCATCTGGCCGACGTGGACCCCAAGCGCATCAGCGAGGCCGCGGTGGCCCGCAAGCCCCTCCGGGAGATCCTCGACCGGCGGGAGGAGCGGGGCCTCTTCGGCTGGACCCTGTGCCTCTACCCCACCCTGCAGCCCGCGCGCGCGGCGAAGATGGGCTTCTCGGAGTACGCGCGCCAGATCGAGAAGGCCTGCTTCCTCGATGAGAAGGACCCGGTGGCCCGATGGCGTGAGATCCACCGCGAGGTCGCTCAGATCAAAGGCCGGCTCGACAGCCTGGGAGCCTGCGTCATGAGGCTCGAAAGCCGGAGCATGGACCTGGAAGTCCGGGTCGGCGAACGCCGCCGCTGGCTGGGCATCAGCGGCCGCAACGTGCCCTCCTTCGAGGTGTTCACCTCCCCGGATTGGCGCGGCGCCCGCGGCGTCTACTTCGCGGATCTCCCCTCCTACCGCAGCGGCAACTACATCGAAGCCCTGCGGGTGGAGTTCAAGGACGGCCGGGCCGTCAAGGTGACCGCGCGCCAGGGAGAGGCGTTCGCCCGCCGCATGACCTCCATGGACTCAGGCGCCTGCCGCATCGGCGAGCTCTCCCTCACGGACCGCCGCTTCTCCCGCATCGACCGCTTCATGGCCGAGACGCTCTACGACGAGAACTTCGGCGGCCGCTACGGCAACTCCCACATCGCGCTCGGGGCCTCCTACTCCGACGCCTTCTCAGGGGACCAGACCAAGCTGACCAAGGCCATGCGCGAGAGCCTGGGGTTCAACGACTCCTCCCTGCACTGGGACATCATCAACACCGAGGACAAGCGCGTCACGGCCCGCGTGAGCGGAGGCCGGACCGTGGCGGTTTACGAGGACGGACGCTTCGTCGTTTAGACGAAGCGTCCAGGTGCCAGGCTTGACCCCAAGTCTATCACCCCGGTTCAAGCCTGGCACCTAAGACCCTGGTACTGGTGGGCCCAATTGCTCCCCCGGATTGGGCCCGACGGCCCTCCCCGCCGATCCCCGCAAGGGCTACAATGATAGTCCACATGGTTTCTATAAAGAAAACTGCCGCTGTCTTGCTGGCAACCCTCCAACTTTCCTGGTCCTTCGGCGCCACAGACGCCCTGGCCCAGAACATCGTCCAATCCGCGCGCGTCACAGGCGGGAACTCGGTCGGGGTCACGGTCGTGGCGCCGCTCAACTATTCCCAGCCTTCCTCGCTTTCCGGCAACTCCATCCTCGGCGGCTCGAACATCGTTCCCACGGGGTCGCTGCCCTCGCTCTACTCCCCGGCGCCGGACATCGCGATCCCCGGAACCCTTTCGCCCGAAGCCGTGGCCTTCTCCATGGCCCAGTCCGGCAACGGCGTCGCCGCGATCCCGGGCGCGTCCCGGGTCCAGACCTTCGCCGCTCCCGCCCTATCCCGGATGGCCGCGCCCGTTGAGACGAAGGGCGCCTCTGAGGCGAAAGGCGCGGCCGCGGTCGAAGCCGCGTCCACGAAAGTTGGCGAGGCCATCAAGTCCCTCGATCTTTCGGATAAGGCTCCGGCCGAGTCCTCCAAGGACTCGGCGGACGGCATCTTCGCGGCCTTGGTCGGAGAGAAGCTCATCAGCCCCACGGGCGCGGTGGAGGCCCAGCCGTCCGCTACCCCGGCCACCCCTTCCGCGTCCCGGTCGGTCTTCAGGCGCGGCCTAGCCTTCTTCCGGGGCTCGCCTTCGGCCTCCCAGTCCACCGCCAAGCCCGAGGTCCCCGCGCCTGCCGTCGAAGCGCAGACCCTTGCGAAGCCCTCCATCTGGCAGCACCCCTCGGCCCGCCGCGCCGCGGTCCTGGCCGGCACGGTGGCGCTGGCGGTCGTGGCCCCATTCCTGACCGCGCACGTCGGGCTGGTGGCCGCGGCGGGCAGCATCACCCTGAGCGTCCTCGGCATCCCGCAGATCATCTCCAACTTCAGGAACGGCCGGGAGGGCGTGCGGGACCTCTCCATCGCCAGCCCTCTGATGTGGTTCGCGGCAGCCTCCCTGCTGTCCTTGGTCTCCATCGGCAACGGCTCGAGCGTCTTTTGGAACGCGGCCAACGTGGCCGGCGTGATCGAGAGCGCCCTAGTGGTCGGCCAACTCAACTTCTACAAGAGGGACTCGAAGGCGCTCAAGGCCACCCTCGCCACCGCGGCCGCCGTTGCCCTGCCCATCGCGCTCATCGCCTCCCAAGCGGTGGCGCCGCTCGCCATGGGCCTCAACGCCGCCTTCACCGCTGCCATGGCCATCCTGTGGGTGCTCGACGCCCCGCAGATACGGCAGAACTACCACATCTTCAAGACCGAGGGTCGAGCGCCCCAAGGGATCTCTCCCGCTTACAAGCTCCTGCTCATCGGCGGCAGCCTGATGCATCTCTTCGCAGCCCTCATGGGCGGGGATCTGCGCTGGGCCCTCAACGCCTCCATCGCCATCATCATGGGTTCGACGGTGCTGGCCCAGATGTACGCGCCCCGGGCGGCCAACGCGGTGCTCGGTCCCCTGGTGCGGGCCGCGGAGAGCATCGGAGAGCTGGTTCGCCGCCGCGCCCCGCCGGCCGCCGCGGACCAGGCCAGCCGCGACCTCGCGGAGGCGCGGGCCAAGGTGGACAAGGAGTTCCATGGCGTCGATTACCTCCGCTTCCAGAGCCGGGACGCGGCCCAGACCCTGGCCTCCATCCAGGAGAAGGCCGCCTCCCTGCCGGGCCGCAGCGTCATCCTCCTGGAGGCTCCGACCGCGGCCGGCAAGTCCACCCTGGCCGAGGCCATGAGCAAGACCCTCAAGGGCCGCATCGTGGTCTTCCCCGTGGACCGGTACTTCAGATCCTACGCCGATATCCCGGCGGACCCGCAGGGGCGGCCGGACTACGACCGCCCCGAGGCCCTCCATCTCAAGCGGGCCGCGGACGACGTCAAGACCCTCCTCGCGGGCGGCCGCGTCGAGCTGCCCAAGCACGTCATGGACGGCCCCACGACCTTCGACAGCGGCGAGTACCTCCGGCTGGGCCCCGACGACGTGCTCATCGTGGACTCCATCTTCGCCTCGCATCCCTACTTCCTGGAGTCCGTCCAAGGCCATCAGGCCCTCAACGTCTACCTGGCCGCCCCGGCCGCGGCGCGCTTGGCACGGCGCCTCAAGCGCGACAAGACCGAGCGCGGCATCACGGTGGAGAACAACCTGAAGGGCTGGTCGCACCTGCTGTCCAACGAACGCAGCAACATCCTGCCTCTGCGCGAGAAGGCGGACGTCGTCGTCAACCTCATGACCGCGGCCGAGCTCGAGCGCCTCCCCCAGGCCCTCGCCGAGCTCCTGGCCCAGGAATGGGTCGCCAACGGCCGCGACGAGGCCCAGACCAAGCTCTTCCTCGATATGATCCGGGCCTCCATCGAGGCCGACCACACCCCGGGCCCGCTGCCCGAGGGCGACATGGATAAAGTCCTGAACCAGGTGGACGTCTCCGGAGACGCCGTGGCGCCGGAGCGCCTCAGGATCCTCATTGCCAAGGCCCTGGAGACCTACACCGCGGTGCAGCGGGAGGCGGCGGAAATGCCCAATTTCTCCGACTTCCACGTTCACGCGGCGGTCGAGCTGTCGAACGGTCGCTGGGCCTCGGCCCCCAACGAAGCTGTAGAAAAACCTCTTTCTTGACGCGTCCCCGCCCCGCGGCGGCGGGTCTTTTCTCTGGCGGCTCAGCTTGCTGCCGCCGTCCTTCCTCCATTCTATCCGGGTTCTACCCGTCTTTCAATCCCTTTGTCCT